>JAFGNZ010000069.1 GCA_016926755.1 Myxococcaceae bacterium
CCGAGGGCACCATGTACTCGGGGAGCCGCTGCTGCAGCAGGGCGCGCACGACGGCCGCGTCCAGGGACTGGCCGGGCTGGGGCACCACGTAGCCCACCAGCCGCTTGTCCCCGGCGAGCTCCTCTCGCGCCACCACCACGGCCTCCCGCACTCCCGGGGCCTGCAGCAGCGCCGACTCCACTTCGCCCAGCTCGATGCGCAAGCCGCGCACCTTCACCTGGAAGTCCACGCGGCCCAGGAAGTCGATGCTGCCGTCCGGCAACCAGCGCGCCAGGTCCCCCGTGCGGTACAGCCGCTCCTGGGGCCGCGGGCTGTAGGGATCGCTCACGAAGCGCTCGGCCGTCAGCTCCGGGCGGCCCAGGTAGCCGCGGCCCACCTGCACGCCGCCAATGTACAGCTCGCCCGGTACCCCCACCGGCACCAGCCCCCCTTGCCCGTCCATCAGCCTCACGTAGGTGTTGGCGATGGGCCGGCCAATGGGCACCGAGGGGCGCTCGTCCTCTCTCCGGCACGCCCAGGCCGTCACATCCACCGCCGCCTCGGTGGGGCCGTAGAGGTTGTGCAGCTCCGCCTGGGGCAGCCGCTGCAGACACCGGCGAGCCAGCTCCGCGGGGAGCGCCTCGCCGCTGCAGATGATCCGGCGCACGCTGGCGCAGGCGCGCTCCAGCTCCGGCTCCTGGAGGAAGGCCTGCAGCATGGGAGGGACGAAGTGCAGCGTGGTGACGTGCTGCTCGTGAATGAGCGAGGCGAGGTAGGCCGGATCCTGGTGGCCTCCGGGCCGCGCCACCACCAGCCGCGCGCCCACCCGCAGCGGCCAGAAGAACTCCCACACGGACACGTCGAAGCTGAAGGGCGTCTTCTGCAGCACCGCCTCCCGCGGGCCCAGCCCGTAGGCCTCCTGCATCCACAGCAGGCGGTTGGAGATGGCGCGGTGGGTGTTCATCGCCCCCTTGGGGCGCCCGGTGGAGCCGGAGGTGAAGAGCACATAGGCCAGGTTGTCGGGCGAGGCGAGCGGGGGCGGGTTGTCCTCGGAGAGCTGCCGGCCACTGTCCCAGGAGGTGTCCAGCAGCACCGTGGGCAGGGCCTGCCCGGGCAGCCTGCCGAGCAGGGACTCCTGGGCGAGCAGCACCTGGGGCTTCGCATCCTCCAGCATCCACTCCAGGCGCTGCGGGGGGTAGCTCGGATCCAGGGGCACGTAGGCTGCGCCCGCCTTGAGGGTGGCCAGCAGCGCCACCACCAGGTGGGTGGAGCGCTCCAGGCACACGGCCACGCGAGACTCGGGCCCCACCCCCAGCGCGCTCAGGTGCCAGGCGAGCCGGTTGGCCTGGGCGTTGAGCTCGCGGTAGGTGAGCGAGTGGCCCTCGAAGCTCACCGCCACCGCGTGGGGCGAGCGCTCCACCTGGGCCTCCACCCGGGCGTGCAGGGTCTCCTCCAGCGGGTAGTCGCGCCTCGGGCCGCTCCACTCCACCAGCAGCTGGTGGCGCTCGGCCTCGGTGAGCAGGGGCAGCGCGGAGAGCCGATCCTCCTGCGTCACCGCCACGCGCTCGAGCACCCGCATCAGGTGCCCGTGCAGGCGCGCGAGCGTGGAGCCGTCGAAGAGGTCCGTGTCGTACTCCAGCCAGCCGGTGATCTCGTCCTCCACCTCCTCGCGCAGCTCCAGCAGCAGATCGAACTTGGCGGAGCCCGGGTCCACCAGCAGGTACTGCGTGCTGAGGCCCTGCACGGCCAGGTCCTGGCGGGGCGTGTTTTGGAAGGAGAACATGACCTGGAAGAGCGGGTTGCGGTTGAGGTGGCGCTCGGGGTGCAGCTCCTCCACGAGCCGCTCGAAGGGCAGATCCTGGTGGGAGTAGGCCTGGAGGCAGGTGGTGCGCACGCGCTGCAGCAGGGCGCGGAAGGTGGGGTCCTCGCTCAAGTCCGTGCGCAGCACGAGCGTGTTGACGAAGAAGCCGATGAGCAGCTCCAGCTCGGGCAGCCTGCGGTTGGCGATGGGGGAGCCCACGGAGATGTCCGCCTGGCCACAGTAGCGGTGGAGCACGGACTTGAAGGCGGCCAGCAGGAGCATGAAGAGGGTGCAGTCCTGCTGCTGGGCCACGGCCTTGAGGGCGCGGGTGAGCGAGGGAGGCAGGCGGACGAACTCGCGCGAGCCTCGGTAGCTCTTGCGCGCGGGGCGTGGCCTGTCCGTGGGCAGCTCCAGCGGAGGTGGCAGCGGCGTGAGCTGACGCTTCCAGTAGTCCAGCTCCTTGCGCAGGTGCTCGCCCTTCATCTGCTCGCGCTGCCAGGCGGCATAGTCCGAGTACTGCAGGGGCAGCTCGGGCAGCGGCGAGGGCCGGCCGAGGGAGAAGGCCTCGTAGAGCGCCATCAGCTCGCGCACCAGCACGCCCAGGGACCAGCGGTCCGTGACCAGGTGATGCATGGTCACCAGCACCACGTGATCATCCGCCGCCAGCCGCAGCACCGTGCCGCGCATGAGCGGAGCGCGCTCCAGCTCGAAGGGCCGCAGGGACTCCTCGCGGGTGCGGCGCTCCACCTCCGCCAGCTGCCGCGCCTGGGGCCAGGCGCCCAGCTCCATGACAGGCAGGGGCACGCGCACCTCCGGGTGCACCACCAGCACCGGGGCGCCCTGCTCGGAGCCGAGCGTGGTGCGCAGCGACTCGTGGCGGCGCACCACCTCGTTGAAGGAGCGCTCCAGGACGCCCACGTCCAGCGGGCCGAAGAAGCGCACGGTGATGTGAACGTTGTAGGCGAAGGAGCACTCCGGCTCGAGCTGCTGGAGCACCCACAGCCGCTGCTGGGGGAAGGAGGCAGGGGCCGGCCCCGAGCCCTGGCGGCGCGCCAGGGTCTGCCGCGGGCGAGCCTTCTCCTTGAGCATCAGCTCGTAGAGCGCGCGCTGCTTGGGAGTGAGCTTCTCGAGTTGCTGGCGAATGTCTTTCATGGCGCTCTCACTCGTGGGAGTCCTCGGCGGCCCGGCGGGCCAGCTCGCGCTCCAGCTCCTCCTCCGACATGGAGGCCACCTGTTGCAGCAGCTCCTCGGCCTGGGCCTGCTCCTGCTGGGCCTGCAGCTCGGCGATCGCCCGAGCCAGCCCCGCCACCGTGGACACCTCGAAGAGCTTGGAGATGGCCAGGTCCACGTTCAGGTCCGTCCTCAGCCGGCCGATGATGCGCGTGGCCAGCAGCGAGTGTCCCCCCAGGTCGAAGAAGTCATCGTGCAGCCCCACCTGCTCCACGCCCAGCAGCTCCTGCCACAGCTCCGCCACCTTGCGCTCCAGCGGGGTGGTGGGCTCCACGTAGACGCCGCGAGCACGGCGGGCCCTCGACGAGGGGGCCGCGAGGGCCTTGGGGGCGCTGCCCCGGTTGATCCACAGCCCCAGCCGGTAGGGCAGATCTCCCGTGGCCACCACCACCGGTCCATCCACCCCCGTGGAGGCCAGCCGGCGGAAGGCCTCCACGCTCTCGGCCACCGTCATGGCGTAGCGGTCCATGCTGGTGCGCGCCGAGTAGTGCCGCGTCTGCTCGGGCCACGGATCCCACGAGGCGCTCAGCCACCGTGTGCCGCCCTGGGTGCGGCGGCTGGCGGCGAAGGCGTCGAGGAAGAGGTTGGCCGAAGCGTAGGTGACATAGCCCAGGCCGCCGAGCACCGCGGCGTTGGACGAGAAGAGCAGGACGAAGTCCGGCGAGCGGCCACGCAGCGCCTCCTCCAGCGCGTAGGTGCCGTACACCTTGGGGCCGAACTGGGCCTCCGACTCGGAGGGGCCCATGTCGGTGAGGGCGCCGTAGAGCGAGGGGCCGTGGGTGATCCCCGCCGCGTGCAGCACCCCGTTCACGGGGCCGAAGTGCTGCTCGGCCTGGGCCAGCGCGGCGCGCACCTGCCGCGCGTCCGCCATGTCCGCGGTGAGCACCAGCACCTGCGCCCCCTTGTGCTCCAGCCGCTGCACCAGCCTGATCTGCCGGCTCACCTTGTCCTGCGCCTCGTGCCCGGCCAGCCAGGTCTCCCACGCGCCGCGCTCGGGCAGCGGCGTGCGCCCCACCAGCACCAGTCGCGCCTTCAGCGCCTCGGCGAGGTGCTCACCCAGCAGCTCCCCTACCCCGCCCAGGCCGCCGGTCATGAGGTACACGCCCCCCTGCCGCAGCGGGAAGGCGTGCTCCCCCCCCTCCAGCCGCAGCGGCTCGTACACCTGCAGGTAGCGGCGCGGCCCTCGCCAGGCCACCGCCAGGTGCGTGGGCGAGGTGCTCAGCTCGGCCAGCAGTCGCGAGCCCAGCAGCTCCAAGCCCCCCGCCGCCGGCAGCTCCACGTCGATGCAGCGGCAGGAGACATTCTGCTGCTCCTGGGGAATGACCTTGCACGGCCCCAGCAGCGTGGCCTTCTCCACCAGGGCGCCATGCTCCCCCTCCAGATCGTGCAGCCGGTTGGTGATGACCTCCAGCCGCAGCACCTGCTCGGGCAGCACCTGGGCCAGGGATTGGCCCAGGTACAGCAGGCTGTAGTAGCCCCGCGGCTGCAGCTCGCCAAAGAGCGCCGGCCCCGAAGCCACCTCTCCCGCCGGGGTGAGGCTCCACAGGTGCACCAGCACCGAGGGCCTCAGCCCCTGTGCCACCAGCCCCTCGAGCAGCTCCACGTACTGCTCGGCTCGGCCCGGCTCCAGCACGTAGCGGCGCTCGCCCTCGCGGCGCAGCCCGGCGCCCGCGGACACCCGGACCACCTCCTGTCCCTCTGCCTCCAGCCGCGCGGCCAGCGCCTCGCCCACGCCCAGCCCGTCCATGAAGAGCAGCCAGCAGCCGCGCGCCGCCAGGGCCTCTTTGCGCAACGAGGGCGGGGCCGTGCGCCGCCAGCCGGCCACGTGGAACCAGTCAGCCACCTCCGGCAGCTTGCCCATGGGGCCCTGCTGCGCCTGGGCCGTGCTGGTGCGCTCCCCGGGGCCGATCCAGTACCGCTGCCGCTCGAAGGGATAGGTGGGCAGCGGCAGCCTCCGGCGCTTCTCCCCGCTGTGCACCGCCGCCCAGCCCACCTCCACGCCCGCGAGCCACAGCCGCCCCAGCGCCTCCTGGAGGCAGGCCGCATCCGAGCCCCCCTCCTCGGCCCCGCGGGTGGAGGCCACCACCTGCACACCGGCCTGGGCCGCCCGAGCCGCCAGCGCCTGCCCCGGGCCCACCTCCAGCAACACCCGCGGAGACTCCCTCTGTAGCTCGCGCAGCGCCTCGGAGAAGCGCTCGGCCGGTCGGGCCGCGTCCCAGTGCTGTGGGCGGCTCACCTCCTCGGCGCTCACCCACGTGCCGGTAGCGCAGGAGACATGGGGAATGGAGGGCGCCTTGGGCTGCACCGCGACGTCTCCCGGAGTCTGCCCTGCCTTCCGAGTCACCAGCGCCGCCGCCTCCTCCAGCGTGAGCACGCCCGCCACGCAGGCCGCTGCGTACTCACCCGCGCCGCACGCCAGCAGGGCCTCGGGCTTGAGGCCCCATGCCAGCCACAGCCGCGCCAGGGCGTACTCGAAGGCGAAGAGCGCCGGCAGGGCCAGCCTCGAAGGAACCTGCGCCACCGCTCCCCCCGAGGGCACCAGCACCGTACGCACGTCCTCGCCGAGGCGCGGGGTGAGCACCTGGGCGCAGGTGTCCAGCTCGGCGCGGAAGGCCGGCTCGGCGCGGTACAGCTCCGCGGCGGCCTGGAGTGGCTGCGCTCCCATGTCCGGAAAGAGAAAGGCCACCGGGCGCTGGCGTGTCTCCGGCTCACCGGAGAGCACGCGCGAGGGGTCCGCCGCGCGCAAGGCCTGCACAGCCTCCTCGCGGCCGCGGCACGCCAGCACGCGCCGGTGCTTGAAAGCCTGGCGCCCTACCTGCAGCGTCCACGCCACGTCCGCGAAGGACTGCTCGGGGTGACGCTCCAGGTGGTCCGCCAGCCGGCGTGTGGCCGACTCCAGCGCGCTGGCCGTCTTCGCCGAGAGCACCAGCAGCTCCCATGGGCGACCCGGGGCCGCCGGGGACGAGGGCGGGGCCTCCTCGAGCACCACGTGGGCGTTGGTGCCTCCCACGCCAAAAGAGCTCACCCCCGCGCGCCGAGCCGCCTCGCCGCGCGGCCATGGCCGCAGCCGGGTGTTGACGAAGAAGGGGCTGCTCTCGAAGTCGATCTGCGGGTTGGGCTTCTCGAAGTGGAGGCTGGGCGGGATCTCCTCATGCGCGAGCGCCTGCACGGCTTTGATCAAGCTGGCGGCGCCAGCCGCGGCATCCAGGTGGCCCATGTTCGTCTTCACCGAGCCGATGGCGCAGAAGCCCACCTCGTCCGTGTCCGCGCGGAAGGCCTTGGTGAGGGCACGCAGCTCAATGGGGTCTCCCAGGGCGGTGCCGGTGCCGTGCGCCTCCACGTAGGAGATGGAGCGCGCATCCACCTCGGCGGCGGCCAGGGCATCCTTGATGACCTTGGTCTGCCCCTGGACACCGGGAGCGGTGAAGCTGGCCTTGGCCGACCCGTCATTGTTGATGGCCGAGCCCTTGATGATGGCGTGAATGGTGTCACCGTCGGCGATGGCATCCTCCAGGCGCTTGAGGACGACCAGGCCCACGCCGCTGCCGAAGAGGGTGCCCTGGGCCTTGGCGTCGAAGGCGCGACAGTGGCCATCCGGCGAGGTGATGCCGCCGAACTGGTAGAGGTACCCGGTCTTCTGAGGCACGTTGATGGCCACGCCGCCGGCAATGGCCAGCTTGCACTCGTTGGCCAGCAGGCCCTGGCAGGCCAGGTGCACGGCCACCAGCGCCGTGGAGCACGCGGTGTGCAGCGAGTAGGCGGGGCCGCGCAGGTTGAGCCGGTGCGAGGCGCGCGTGGTGAGGAAGGCCAGGTCATTGCCCAGGCCGATCTCGAACGGATCCAGCGCTCCCAGGGCGGCCGGGTTGGAGAAGAGGTTGAAGACGTAGGTGTTCGTCCTCGCGCCCGCGTACACGCCGATACCGCCCCGGTGGCGCTCCGGATCATAGCCCGCATCCTCCAGTGCCTCCCACGCGCACTCGAGGAAGACGCGGTGCTGCGGATCCATCACCTCCGCCTCCTTGGGGGTGAAGCCGAAGAAGGCCGCGTCGAAGAGGTCTGCCCCCTCGAGCAGGGCCGCCGCCTTGACGTAGTTGGGGTCGCTGCGCGGCGACGGATCGATGGCCGAGGCCTCCAGCTCCTCATCCTTGAGGAAGGTGATGGACTCCACGCCCTCGCGGAGGTTGCGCCAGAAGGCCTGGGCATCCGCGGCCCCTGGGAAGCGGCAGGCCATGCCCACAATGGCAACCTCCAGCCCGGTCAACTCCGCACCACCCATCTGCTGATTCATTGGCTCACTCATCCTCGTGTAGGGTCCGGCGCCGCTGCAGGAGCGCCTTGCGTCGGGGGGCCGTGTCCACGGCCTCGGAAGGGGAAGGGCTCTCGGGGGCAAGGCCCACGCGCTCCACCAGGCTCTCGATGAGCTGGCGCGCCCGCACCACGCCCTGCTCGGCGCGGACCTTCTCCCCCAGGTGGGCTGCGTTCTGTCGGGCCTGGGGGGTTCCGAGCGCGGTGCTCAGCGCCTCGGTGAGCCGCGCGGCGGAGAGCTGGGCTCGAGGCAGCGGAGGGGCCGCGCACCCGAGCTGCCAGGCCAGGTCCGCCCAGACGAACTGATCATAGGCGTGGGGGATGATGACCTGCGGCACCCCCGCGCGGAAGGCCGAGGCGGTGGTGCCGGCGCCGCCGTGGTGCACGACACAGGCCGCGCGGGGAAAGAGCCACGAGTGGGGCAGCGCGCCGGCCAGCCACACCGAGTCGGCTCGTGGAAGGTGTGCCAGGCTCGCGGGCCCCTGCTGCAGCAGCGCCCGGCGTCCTGCGCGCTCGCACGACTCCAGCAGCAGGGCGGCCAGGGCCTCGGGCTCCTCGGAGGGCATGCTGCCGAAGGTGAGCACCACGGGAGGCGCTCCCGCCTCCAGGAAGGCCGCCAGGTCCGCGGGAGGCGCCCACGCCTCGTCCTCCAGGAAGAAGTAGCCGGTGAGGTGGTAGTGCGAGGGCCAGTCCGCGGGCGCCTGCCGCACGTGCCGGCTGTTGGCGAAGAGCACGAGCTGGGGCGAGTTGCCCTCCACCAGCGGGTTGGAGAAGGGCGGCAGGCCGAGCCGGGTGCGCAGGGGGTTGATGGTGGCGCGCACGGCCTCCTGGAAGGCGGGGCTGCCGCCGCTGCCGCCCGCCGTACCGCCGCTGTGCTCCACGTGCACGGAGACGAAGGGCACCTGCGTCAGGTCATGCACCATGCGCGCCGCCGGCTGCATGCGCCCGCTGATCAGCACGTGCGCGCCGCGGCAGGCCGCCCGCAGGTCCTCGAACATGCGCGGCAGCGCCTCGGCCAGCGGGCCGAAGAGGCTCAGCAGCTGCGCCGTGGAGTCGGTCACCGAAGGCGCGGCCACCATGGAGTGGTTGATGGTCTCCTGAGCCGAGCGCAGATCCGGCCCCACGGGGACGAAGTCCAGCCCCAGGCGGCTCGCATCACCCGCGGCGGCGGGGGGCATGGCCAGCAGCGGCTGGTGCCCGTGGCGCCGCAGCTCCACGGCCAGCGCCAGGAAGGGCTGTATGTCGCCCCGGGTTCCGAAGTTGGTGAGTACGGCCTTCATCTCGCGCTCCTGCAGGAGGACGGGTGCACCGCCGGGGCGGGCCTCAGTCCTCCTCCTCCTCGGATCGGCGGCGGGTGCGCTGGCGCTCCAGGTTCTGCTTGCGCCGCTGCTGGCGCTCGTCGCGCTCGGAGTCCTCGCCTGCCTCGGCGGCCGCCTTCTCCGGGGACAGGAGGGCCGCCAGGGCCTGCACGGTGACGCCCTCATAGAGGCTGGAGGCGGACAGCGTGGAGCCCAGCTCGCGCTTGAGCCGATCGTTGATCTGCACCGCCAGCAGCGAGTCCCCCCCCAGCTCGAAGAAGTTGTCCTGGATGCCGATGGGGGCCACGCCCAGCACCTGCTGCCACAGCTCCACCAGCCGGCGCTCCAGCTCGCTGGAGGGGGCCACGTAGGGGGTGCGCAGCTCCGGGCGTGGATGGGACTGGGGCGCCGCGGCACCCGGGGCCTGCGGCGAAGGGGTGGCGAGCTGGGGCGCGATCCCCACCCAGTAGCGCTGGCGCTCGAAGGGATAGGTGGGCAGGAGCACACGGCGGCGGCGCTCGCCCTGGTGGAAGCCCGGCCAGTTCACGGCGACACCGGCCTGCCACAGCCGGCCCAGTGTCTCGTACGCGGTGGGCGCGGGCGGAGGCGTGTCCTGGTGGGCGGGCAGCGAGGGCAGCACCACGCGCGAGGCCCCTGCCTCCGGGTGGCGGCGCGCGAGCCGGCTGAGCACCTGGCCCGGGCCCACCTCCAACAGGGCGCGCCGAGGCTCGGCGAGCAGCGTGCGCAGCCCGGCCTCGAAGCGCACCGCCTGGCGCAGGTGCTGGGCCCAGTACTCGGGGCGAGTGGCCTGCTCGGGGGTGATCCAGGTGCCGGTGACGTTGGAGATGAAGGGCACCTGCGGCGGGCGGGGCCGCGCCGAGGCCACCAGGGCGGTGAACTCGGCGAGGATGGGGTCCATCATCGGCGAGTGGAATGCGTGCGAGGTGACGAGCCGCTGGCAGCGCACGCCTGCCATGGAGAGCTGGCGCTCCAGCTTGTCCACGGCGGCGGGGGTGCCGGCCACCACGCACTGCATGGGCGCGTTGACGGCGGCCAGGGACAGCTCGGCGTGCAGGTAGGGCTGCACCTCGTCCTCGGCGAGCGGCACGGCCACCATGGCCCCGGGGGGCAGGGCCTGCATGAGCCGCCCGCGTGCCGCCACCAGCCGCAGCGCCTCCTCCAGGGAGAAGACGCCCGCCAGGCATGCCGCCACGTACTCGCCCACGCTGTGGCCCAGCATGGCCTGTGGCTTGACTCCCCACGCCTGCCACAGCCGCGCCAGGGCGTACTCGATGGTGAAGAGGGCCGGCTGGGTGAGCGCGGTCTGGGCCAGCCGCTGCGCACAGGCTTCGGCCTCGCTCGGAGGTGGGTAGAGGAGCGGGCGCAGCTCCAACCCCAGGTGGCGCTGCAGCAGCGTGGCGCACCTGTCCACCTCGGCGCGGAAGAGGGGCTCGGCCTCGTACAGCTCCCGGCCCATGCCCACGTGCTGAGTGCCCTGGCCGGGGAAGAGGAAGGCCACGGGCCTGTCCACCAGCTCCTCCGGCGCGGTAGAGGGCGGCGAGGCCAGGCGCTCGACGGCCTCGGCCGAGTCCCGGCACAGCACGAAGTGGCGGTGCTCGAAGCGCTGGCGGCCCGCCTGGAGCGTCCACGCCACATCCTGCAAGTCCAGGTCCGGCCTCTCCTTGAGCCACGAGGCCAGCCGGGCGGTGGCGGCCTGCAGCGCCGTGGGCGTACGGGCGGACAGGGGCAGCAGCTTCCAAGCCCTGCCGGCCGAGCCCGGTGCCGGCAGCGGGGCCTCCTCGAGAATGACATGGGCATTGGTGCCCCCCACGCCAAAGGAGCTCACCCCCGCGCGCCGGGGATTGGAGCCGCGGGGCCAGGGCTTGAGCGAGGCGTTGACGTAGAAGGGGCTGGAGCCGAAGTCGATGGCGGGGTTGGGCTGCTCGAAGTGGAGGCTGGGGGGGAGCTGCTGGTGCTCGAGCGCCAGCGCCGTCTTGATGAGGCCGGTGACGCCCGCGGCGGCGTCCAGGTGGCCCAGGTTGCCCTTGACGGAGCCAAGCGCGCAGTAGCGCTGGCGCTGGGAGCTGGCGCGGAAGGCGCGGGTGAGGGCCTGCACCTCGATCGGATCCCCCAGGGGGGTAGCGGTGCCGTGGGCCTCCACATAGCTGATGTCCTCCGCGGACACGCCAGCGGCGGCCAGGGCCTCGGCGATGACCTGGGCCTGGCCCTCCAGACCGGGCGCGGTGTAACCGGCCTTGCGCGCGCCGTCGTTGTTGATGGCGGTGCCTTTGATGACGGCGTGGATGGTGTCCCCGTCCTCCACGGCGGCGCGCAGGCGCTTGAGCACCACCACCCCCACGCCACTGGAGAAGAGGGTGCCCTGGGCACGCGCGTCGAAGGGGCGGCAGCGCCCATCTGGCGATGCCATGCCCCCCTCCACGTAGCGGTAGCCGTAGCGCTGGGTGAGGTTGACGGAGACACCGCCCGCGAGCGCCATGTCACACGCCTCGTCCAGCAGCGCCTGGCACGCCACGTGGACGGCCACCAGCGAGGTGGAGCAGGCGCTCTGCACCGTGTGGCTGGCGCCTCGCAGGTTGAGCTTGTAGGCCACGCGCGTGGTGAGGAAGTCCCCCCCGTTGCCGATGTTGAGCTGCACCGGATCCACCATGCGCAGCAGCTCGGGGCTGCGGGCCAGGTTGAGCAGCAGGTAGGTGTTGATCGTCGCCCCACCGAACACGCCCACCAGGCCCGGGTAGTCGCGCACCGCGTAGCCCGCGGACTCCAGCGCCTCCCATGAACACTCCAGGAAGAGCCGGTGCTGAGGATCGGTGAGCTGGGCCTCGCGCGCCGGCATGTCGAAGAAGCCCGCGTCGAAGGACTCCACCTCCGCGGGGAAGGCCGCCGCGCGCACGTAGGCCGGATCCTTCAGCAGCGCCTCCTCCACGCCCCCGGCAAGACACTCCTCCTCGGTGAGCTGGCGGATGGACTCCACCCCGTCCCGGAGGTTGGCCCAGAGCTGCTCCACCCCCTCCGCTCCGGGGAGGCGCCCCGCCATTCCGATGATGGCGATGTCCGCATCTTCAACGTGCTGCGCTGAGAACTTTTCCAACTCTTGCTCCACCTGTGCGTGACGGCCCGTGTGCGCCCTGGGGGCTCAACCTCGGCGGTTGCGCCGCTCCCTGCGCCGCTCCCCGCGGCTCTGGCTGGCCTCGTATGTCTGCGGCTCCGAGGGCCCCTCGCCCAGGAGCTTCGCCAGCGCTGCCACGGTGGGGGCCTCGAAGACGGAGGTGAGGGGCACCTCCCTGCGCAGCTCCTTCTTCAGCCGGCCCACCACCTTGAGCCACAGGAGCGAGTTGCCCCCCAGATCGAAGAAGTTGTCGTGGATGCCGAGCTGCTCCAGGCCCAGCGCCTCCTGCCACGCCTGGGCAAGGGTGCGCTCCAGCTCCGTATCGGGTGGCACGTACTCGGTGCCCAGCGCCGGGCGGGCGTGCATTGCGGGCGTGCTGCCGGTTGACCCGCCGGCCCCCCCCGCCTCGCGACGCACCCACTGCGCCAGCCGTGGCTCCAGGGGGCCGGTGGAGATGACCACCTGCCCGGTGAGCGGCGACTCCACCACGCGACGGAAGGCCTCGGGGGCCTCGGAGGCGCTCATGGCGAACTGATCCATGCTCGTCTGCAGCGCTCCGCCCTGGGCCTCGGCCACGGGCCACCCGTCCCAGTTGGTGCTCAGCCACCCGAGCCGCTCGTCTCGCGCGCGGCTGGAGGCGAAGCTGTCCAGGTAGGTGTTGGCGGCGGCGTAGGCGGTGAGCCCCAGGCCGCCGAGCACCGAGGCGTTGGAGGAGAGCAGCAGGCAGAAGTCCAGCGAGTGGCCCTGCAGCACGCGCTCGAGCACCTGCACGCCGAGCACCTTCGCCTGGAAGTGCTGGGCGTAGGTGTCCGGGGTGAGGCTGGAGAGCAGCGCCAGGGCCCGCTCGCCCGCGAGACCCGCCGCGTGGATGACACCGTGGAGGGCGCCGAAGCGGGCCTGCACCTCGACGAGCAGCTCGCGCATGCGGGCCTCGTCCGCCACATCCGCGCAGGCCACCAGCACCTCGGCGCCCGCGGCCTCCATCTCCAGCACGGCCTGTACCCGGCGCCGCGTGGAGTCCCCCTCCCCCATGGCCAGCCACTGGGGCCACTGCTCGCGAGGAGGCAGGGGGCTGCGCCCCACCAGCACCAGGCGGGCCTGGTGCGTGCGCGCCAGGTACCCGGCCAACAGCAGCCCCACGCCGCCCAGACCGCCGGTGACGAGATACACGCCCTGGTGCCGCAGCGGACGGCTCGCGGGCAGCTCCGCCTCCAGCCGCAGCGGCTCATAGGCCTGCACGTAGCGGTGCGGCCCACGCCAGGCCACCACCGGCTCCGAGCCCCCGTGGCTCAGCTCACGCCAGAGCTGCTGGGCCCCGCGCGCTCCCGCCTCTCCCAGGTCCACGTAGCGGCAGCCCACCTGCTCCAGCTCCTGGGCAATAACCTTGCAGGCCGCCAGCACGAGGGCCCTCTCCGGCACGGCCCTGTCCATGCTCTCCACCTCGAGCGCTCCCTGGCCGGCCACCCACAGCTCCACCCTCCCCTGCCGCTGCACCTCCGCGAGCGCCTGGGCCAGCAGCACCACGCCGTGCAGGCCCCACTCTCGCGCCCGCTCCAGCCGCTCGGGGCCGGACTCGGGCAGCGCCTCCAGGCTCCACAGGTGGGCGATACGATCCACCTTGAGCCCTCGCGCCTCGAGGCCGCCGAGCAGCGCCACATAGTCCTCATGCTGGCCGGGGTGCACGGTGTAGCGCCCCTCCGTCTCCTGGCCGAAGTGCGTACCCGGCAGCACGCCCAGCACCTGGTGCCCCTGCCCCGCCAGCCGCTCGCACAGGGCCGCGCCCACGCCCACACTGTCCAGGAAGACCAGCCAGGTATTCTTGCTGTCCTCTTCCCTCCTGGGCTGCAGGGGCAGCGAGGATCGCTGCCATGAGGGCTGGTAGAACCACCCCGCCACGTCCGGGCTCTTCTTCGCGTGGGTGCGGCGGCGAGCCGAGGGCGCCTCGGGGGCGAGCCAGTACTCCTGGCCCTCGAAGGCGTAGGTTGGCAGTGGCACGCGGCGGCGCTGCTCGGCGGGGTGCACCAGGGCCCAGTCGATGGGGAGGCCCACCAGCCACAGCCGGCCGAGCGTGGCGTGCAGGTGCTCGCCGTCGTCCACCTTGTCCAGCGGGTGGCGCATGGAGGCGAGCACCGCGGGGGCCTGGGGGCCCGTGAGCTGCAGCCGGGCCAGGGTGCTCAGCGTGCGGCCCGGCCCCACCTCCAGCAGCACGCGCTCGGGCTGCTCGCACAAGCTGCGCAGGCCCTCGCCAAAGCGCACCGTCTGCCGCAGGTGCCGCGCCCAGTAGGCGGGATCCTTCGCCTCGACGGGGGTGAGCCAGGCGCCTGTCACATTGGACACCACCGGCAGCGTGGGCTCGTGCAGCGCGAGCGTGGAGACGAAGGCCTGGAAGCGCCCGAGCAGGGGCTCCACCAGGTGCGAGTGCGCCGCCACGTCGATCTGGAGCTGGCGGAACTCCACCTCGCGGCGCGTCAGCTCGGCGGCGAGCGCCTCGATGGCCTGGTGGGAACCGGCCACCACGCACTGCGAGGGCCCGTTCACCGCGGCCAGCGACAGCTCGGGGGTGAGCAGCGCCTGCACCTGCTCCTCGGGCAGGGGGAGGCTGAGCATGGCCCCCCCGGGCAGCTCCTCGAAGAGCTGGCCGCGCCGCACCACCAGCGCCAGCGCATCCTCCAGGGAGAAGACACCGGCCAGGCACGCCGCCGTGTACTCGCCGAGGCTGTGGCCGATGAGGGCCTCGGGCCTCACCCCCCAGGACTCCCAGAGCCGAGCCATGGCGTACTCGGTGGTGAAGAGCGCCGGCAGGGCCACGGAGGTGCGCTTCATCCGCTGGGTGGCCTCGGCCTGGCGCTCGGGCTCCGGGTACATGACGGGGCGCAAGTCGTAGCCCAGGCGCGGGCGCAGCAGCTCGCAGCAGCGGTCCACCGCCTCGCGGAAGGCGGGCTCGGACTGGTACAGGCTCCGCCCCATGTCCACGTGCTGGGCGCCCCCTCCGGCGAAGAGGAAGGCCACCGAGGGGGAGCGGCTGCTGGCCGCCGAGGTGAAGAGGCGCTGGGGCTCGCGCTCCCGGAGCACCCGCAGCGCCTCCTCCCGGTCCTTGCAGAGCACGGCGCGGCGGTGCTCCAGGGGCTTGCGCCCTACCTGCAGCGTCCACGCCACGTCCGCCAGGGGCTGCTCCGGGTGGCGCTCGAGGTGGGCGAGCAGCTCGGCCGTCTGCGCCTCCAGCGCGCCAGGAGTCCTGGCGGAGAGCGGCAGGAGCTGCCAGGGGCGTCCGGCGCCCGAGGGGCGCGGGGGCGGAGCCTCCTCGAGGATGAGGTGGACGTTGGTGCCGCCGATGCCGAAGGAGCTCACTCCGGCGCGCCGGGGGTGAGGCCCCTCGGGCCAGGGCTTGAGCGAGGCGTTGACGTAGAAGGGGCTGTTCTGGAAGTCGATGCGCGGGTTGGGTTCCTCGAAGTGCAGGCTGGGGGGCAGCTCGCGGTGCTCGAGCGCCAACACCGTCTTGAGCAGGCCCGCCACGCCCGCCGCGGCATCCAGGTGGCCGATGTTCGTCTTCACCGAGCCCAGGCCGCAGAAGCCCTTGCCCTCGGCGCCCCCCGCACGGAAGGCCTGGGTGAGGGCCTCCACCTCTACCGGATCTCCCAGCTGCGTGCCGGTGCCGTGGGCCTCCACGTAGGAGATGCTGTCGGGCGTCACCTCGGCCACGGCCTGGGCGCGAGCAATCACCTCGGCCTGGCCCTCCACGCCGGGGGCGGTGTAGCCCACCTTGACGGAGCCGTCGTTATTGATGGCCGAGCCTTTGATGACGGCATGAATGGTGTCGCCGTCGGCGATGGCATCCTCCAGGCGCTTGAGGATGACGACGCCCACGCCGCTGCCGAAGAGGGTGCCCTGGGCACGGGCGTCGAAGGCGCGGCAGTGCCCATCCGGCGAGTTGATGCCACCCTCCTGGTAGAAGTAGCCGGTGCGCTGGGGCACGTGCACGGACACGCCGCCCGCGAGCGCCATGTCGCACTGGTAGCCCAGCAACGCCTGGCAGGCCAGGTGCGTGGCCACCAGCGAGGTGGAGCACCCCGTCTGCACGGTGATGGCTGGGCCCTTGAGATCCAGGTGGTAGGCCACGCGCGTGGCGAGGAAGTCCTTGTCGTTGCCCACCATGACCGGGAAGGTGTCCTCGGCCTCGACGAGGTCCGGGCGCGTGGTGAGGTTGAAGAGCAGGTAGGTGCTCAGGCTGGAGCCAGCGAACACGCCCGTGGCGCCAGTGTGCCGCGAGGGCGGGTAGCCCGCGTGCTCGAGCGCCTTCCACGCGCACTCGAGGAAGAGCCGGTGCTGCGGATCCATCAGCTCGGCCTCGCGGGGGGAGTAGCCGAAGAAGGGTGCGTCGAAGCGGCCCACGCGCTCGAGCACCGGGGCCGCCTTGACAAAGTGGGGCTGGTGCAGCGCGGCGCTGTCCACCCCGCGTGCCTTGAGCTCCTCCTCGGAGAAGAAGGTGATGGACTCCACCCCACCCCGGAGGTTGCGCCAGAAGGCCTCCACGTCCTCGGCGCCGGGCAGGCGCGCGGCCATGCCGATGATGGCGATGCAGAGGCCCTCGCCGCTGCCCGTCAGCTCTTGCTCGTCACTCATGGTGCTCTCTCAGCTCCGCCCCCTGGCGCGCTGGCGCTGGCGCCGCAGGCTCTCCAGTTGGCGCCGGGCCCGATCCTGGGCGGCCTCGAGCGAGGCCTGGGGTTCCGACTCCTGGCGGCTCAGGTAACGGGCCAGGGCGCCCACGGTAGGGTGCTCCAGCAGCTTGAGCAGGGGGATGTCCCGGCCGAGCTTCTCTCGCAGCCGCGCGTGCACCTGCACCATCAGCAGCGAGTGTCCGCCCAGATCGAAGAAGTTGTCGTCCACACCCACTTGCTCCACCTTGAGCGCAGCCTGCCACACCTCGGCGATCTGCTGCTCGAGCGAGCTCTGGGGGGCCACGAAGGTGGCGCGGGTGCTGCGCGCCGCCGAGGGCGCGGGCAGGGCCTTGCGATCCACCTTGCCATTGGGGGTGAGCGGCAGCGCCTTCAGCTCCACATATGCCGAGGGCACCATGTACTCGGGCAGCCGCTGCTGGAGGTGGGCGCGCAGGCTGACCGGGTCCGGCCCTGGCTCCGCCGCCGGCACCACGTAGGCCACCAGCCGCACATCGCCCGGCTCCTCCTCGCGCGCCACCACCACCGCCTGGCGCACCGCGGGGAGGGACTCGAGCGCCGACTCGATCTCCCCCGCTTCAATGCGGAAGCCGCGCACCTTGAGCTGGTAGTCCACGCGCCCGAGGAACTCCACCGTGCCATCCGCCAGCCACCGGGCCCTGTCCCCGGTGCGGTACATGCGCGCGCCCGGCTGGGGGCTGAAGGGATCCTTCACGAAGCGCTCGGCGGTGAGCTCTGGCCGCCCCAGGTAGCCGCGCACCACGCCCTCACCGCCAATGTACAGCTCGCCGGGCACGCCCACGGGCGCCGGCTGCAGCAGCCCATCCAACACATACAGCTGCGTGCGCACCAGCGGCCTGCCAATGGGCACCACCGCCGCCGTCTGCTCCGACGCCACCCGGTGGAGCGAGGACCAGATGGTGGTCTCCGTGGGCCCGTACATGTTGAGCACCTCGCCGCCCACCACCTGGCGCAGGGACTCGGCCAGCGTGCCCGGCAGCGCCTCGCCGCCCACCAGCAGCCGGCTGAGCTGTCCCAGCGCCCCCGGCGCCTGCGCATCCATCATCAGCGCCCGCGCGAACGAGGGCGTGCACTGCATGTGGGTGATGCCCTGGCCGTGGATCTGCTCGGGCACCGAGCGCGAGCTGCCCGTGCGGTGGCTGTCCCGCTCGCACAGCCGGCGCAGCTCGTCCAAGGAGGGCAGGCTCTCGAGCACCAGGTCGCTGGCGATGCCGAAGTCGATGAGGCAGCCCACCTCGTCCGCACCCAGCTCGCGCAGCTCCAGGAGCCGCTCCCGCAGCTCGCGCGGGGTGCCGAACAGGCCGCTGGTCTCGAAGTACCGATCGAAGGCGTGCGTCACCAGCCGGTCCATGTCCTCGGCGGAGAAGGAGGCCGAGTCGATATCAATCCCCAGGGTGCGCCCCAGGCCCCGCATCAGGTCCAGCGAGCTCTTGAGGTAGTTGCGGAAGGGCCCCTCCACCCGGGCGCGCACCAGGCTCGCGTCCGCGTGCACGTAGGTGTGGAGCATGAGGGTGACATGGCCCTCGCCGGGGTGGCCGGCCTGCTGCCACGCCTCGCGGTAGAGGGCGAGGTTGCGGCGCAGATCCTCCTGCGTCTGCCCGAGCAGGTGGGTGAGGACATTGGCGCCCAGGCGGCCCGCGGCCTTGAAGGTCTCCGGGTTGCCCGCGGCGGTGAGCCAGAAGGGCAGCTCGGGCTGCACGGGGCGGGGCCGCACCTGCACCTCCGCCGGCTGGCCGGCGCCGTTGGGCAGCCGCAGCTTCTCCCCGCGCCACAGCCGGCGCACCGTCTCGATCCCCTCCAGGAGCAGCTCACGCCTCCGCTCGTAGTTGTGGGGGGCGATGACGAAGTCGTCCGCGTGCCAGCCCGAGGCGAAGGAGAGGCCCACGCGGCCCCGGGAGAGGTTGTCCACCAGGGCCCACTCCTCGGCCACGCGCACCGGGTGATGCAGGGGCAGCACCACGCTGCCGGCGCGGATGCCCACGCGCTTCGTCACCGCGGCGATGGCGGCCCCCGTCACCGAGGGGTTGGGGTAGAGCCCGCCGAAGGCGTGGAAGTGGCGCTCGGGCGTCCACACGGCGGCAAAGCCATGCTCGTCCGCGAAGCGCGCGCCCTCGAGCAGCAGCCGGTACTTGTCCCCTCCGGACTGCTCCGAGTCATCCGCGAAGTAGAAGAGGCTGAACTCCAGCGGCCGTGAGGAGGAGCGCCGGCGGGGCACCTGGGGCCGGGCGAGCTGCTCGCCTTGAATGACGACCTTGAAGCCGCGGGTGAGCGTCCACAGCAGCTCCAGCACGGAGATGTCGAAGGAGATGCTGGTGAGCGCCAGCCACGCGCCGGGCCTGGGCCCCCCCAGGCTCTTGTCCATGGCGGCGAAGAAGTTGGCCACGGTGGCGTGGGGCACCATGACGCCCTTGGGGCGGCCGGTGGAGCCGGAGGTGTAGATGACGTAGGCGAGGTGGTGCGGGAGCGCGGAGGGCCGCGGGGGCCCGGCGGGAGAGAAGGACTGGGGCTCGTCAACGAGCACGGCGTGCACGCCCTGGGCGGAGAGCGAGCCGGCCAGGTGGCGCTGGGTGACGAGCACCGGGGCGCGCGAGTCCTCGAGCATGAAGGCCAGCCGCTCGCGGGGGTAGTCCGGATCCAGCGGCAGGTAGGCCCCGCCGGCCTGGAGGATGCCGAGCATGCCCACCACCATGTCCAGCGAGCGCTCGACACACAGGCCCACCACCACCTCCGGGCCCACGCCGAGACCGCGCAGGTGGCTGGCGAGCTGGAGGCTGCGCTGCTGGAGCTGCTCGTAGGTGAGGGACTGCTCCTCGAAGACGGCGGCCACGGCCTGGGGGGTGCGCGCGGCCTGGGCGGAGAACTGCTCGGCGATGGAGGTGGGGGGCGGCACCTCCTCGGAGAAGTCGTTCCACTCCACCAGCACCTGGTGGCGCTCGGCCTGGGTGAGCAGCGGCAGCCGGGAGATGGGCTGGTGGGGCTCCTCCACGGCGCCGCGCAGGAGCACCTCCAGGTGGCTGGCCAGACGGGCCATGGTGGCGGGCTCGAAGAGGTCCGTGCGGTACTCGAGCGCGCCGGTGAGGCCCTCGGGCGAGGGGGCCAGCGCGAGCTGCACGTCGAACTTGGCGGTGCCCTCCACGGCGCCGTCCGGCGTGGGCAGCTCGTGCCGCCAGCTCATGCCGGGCACCTGCATCTGGAGTGGGGGGAGGCTCTCGAGGAGGAAGCTGGCCTGGAAGAGCGGGTTGTCGCCGCCGCGCGCCACCCGAGCGGCGCCCACCACCTCCTCGAAGGGCAGGTCCGCGTGGGCGAGCGCCTCATGGAAGGTGCGGCGCATGCGGGCGAGCAGCTCGCGGAAGGAGGGAGCGCCGGCCAGATTGCAGCGCAGCACCAGGGTGTTGGCGAAGAAGCCCACCACCTGGCGCAGCTCGGAGCGCTCGCGGGAGGCGACGATGGTGCCCAGGGCGAAGTCCTCCTGGCCGGCGTAGCGGTGCAGGAGCGTGGCCCAGGCGGTGGCGAGCACCACGTAGAGGGTGCAGCCCTCGCTCCTGCCGAGCGCCTCGAGCCGCTGCACCAGCTCGCGCGGGAGGAGGAAGGAGTGGAGCGCGCCTTGGAAGGAGGGCTCGCGGGGGCGAGGCTTGTCGGTGGGCAGCTCCAGGCGAGGCAGGCCGGCGAGCCGCTCGGCCCACCATGCGCGCTGTCCATCCAGCAGCGGGCCGAGGCCGCGCTGCCAGCGGGCATAGTCCGAGTACTGGAGCCTCGGCGGGGGCAGTGAGGGGGCCGAGCCCTGGCAGGCCGCGCGGTAGAGGGCGGCCAGCTCGTGGGCGAGCACGCCAATGGACCAGCCGTCGGTGATGGCGTGGTGCTGCGTCATGAGCAGCACGTGCTCCTGCTCGCCGAGCTGGACGAGGCTCATGCGCACCAGCGGACCGCGAGCCAGATCGAAGGGCTGCTGAGCCTGGGCGAGCCCCAAGCGGTGCAGCTCGGCCTTCTGCTCGGTGGCGGCCAGCGGGCGCAGATCCACGCGGGGCAGCGCCACGGGGGCTGGGGGCTGCATGAGCACGTGGGGCTGTCCCTCCACCTCGGGCAGGACGGTGCGCAGCACGGCGTGGCGCCGCAGCAGGGCCTCCAGGCTGCGCTCGAGGGCGGCGCTGTCCAGCGGGCCGCTCAGGCGCAGGCGGAAGTGGACATTGTAGAGGGCGCTCCCGGGCACGAGCCGATCAAGGAACCACAGCCGCTGCTGCCCCGAGGAGAGGACGGGCTCGGAGCCCTCGGGGGCAGGCGCGAGCGGGGGCGCGGCGAGAGCCTGCTCGGGGCGCTGGCCCTGCCAGGCCTGGAGCAGGTGGGTGCTGGCGCTCTGGAGCGTGGGGTGCTCCCAGAGGAAGGCACCCGGCAGTGGGAAGCCCAGCTCGGACTCGAGTCGGCCCTGCAGCTCGAGCACTCCCATGGAGTCCAAGCCCAGCGAGGCCAGCTCGGTGTCGCGCGCAATGGCCTGAGGGGCGGTGCCGAGCACACGGGCCAGCTCGGCGCGGATGAAGCGCTCCAGGAGGGCGAGGCGCTCGGCCTCGGGGGCGGTAACGAGGGCTTCGCGCAGGGGGGGCAGCGGGGCCTCGGAGGAGGAGGGCTCGGCGCCGGCCACGGAGGACTGCACCACCTCCAACTCGCCCGTGAGAAAGCCGGCGCGGGTGGCGCGGCGCTGGATCTTCCCGCTGGAAGTCTTGGGAATGCTGCGTGGCTGGAGGAGCACCACCGCGTGGGCGTGGACGGAGTGCTCCTCGGCGACGGCGCGGCGGATGGCCTCCACCACGACCGAGGTATCCAGGCCCTCGCGCACGTCCACCTCGGCGGCCACGGCCAGGCGCTCCTCGCCCTCGACCTCGACGGGGAAGGCGGCGGTGCAGCCGGGGCGCACGCCGCGGTGGGCGCGCTCCACGGTGAGCTCGATATCCTGAGGGTAGAGGTTGCGACCGCGGAGGATGAGCAGATCCTTGAGGCGGCCGGTGACGAAGAGCTCGCCCTCGGGGGAGAGCAGGCCCAGGTCGCCGGTGCGCAGGAAGGGGCCCTCCCCCTGGGCGGTGCGGGCACCCAAGGCTTGCGCCGTCTCCTCGGGGCGGTTCCAGTAGCCGCGGGCCACGCTGGGGCCAGCCACCCAGATCTCCCCCACCTGCTCCGGGCCCAGGGGCTCACGGGACTCGGGGTGGACGATGAGCAGGCGCTGATCCGAGGCGCAGCGGCCCGAGGACACCAGCTCGCGAGCCTGGGGGCCGGCGGCCTCCGCGGGTACGGCGCGGCCCTGCTCGAGCGCGGCGCTCTGCACGAAACGGGAGAGGAAGGACTGGCCGCGGGTGCCGCCGGTGACGATCAGGGTGGCCTCGGCCAGGCCGTAGCAGGGGTAGAAGGACTGGCGACGGAAGCCACAGGGGGCAAAGGCCTGGGCGAAGCGCTCGAGCGTGTCGCGGCGCACGGGCTCGGCGCCGTTGAAGGCGAGTCTCCAGCAGCTCAGATCCAGGCGAGCCTTGTCTGCCTCGGTGGCCTTCCTCACACACAAGTCATAGGCGAAGTTGGGGCCGCCGCTGGTGGAGGCGCGGAAGTGGGAAATGGCCTCCAGCCAGCGCAGGGGGCGCTGGAGGAAGGCCAGGGGGGACATAAGGACGATGGGGAAGCCCATGTACAGGGGCTGGAGCACGTTGCCGATGAGCCCCATGTCATGGAAGAGCGGGAGCCAGCCCACGCCCGAGCCGGAGCCGGGCTCATGGCCGAAGCCGTGGCGGATGAGCTCCTGGTTGTGGAGGATGTTGGCGTGGGAGACCATGACTCCCTTGGGGGAGCCGGTGGAGCCGGAGGTGTACTGAAGGAAGGCGAGCGAGTCGCCAGACACCTCGGGCCGGCGCCAGGCGCGGGCCTGCTCCTCAGAGGGGGAATCGGTGGCCACCCAGCGCAACTGTCCCAGCTCGGGGGCCTGGGGGAGCATGAACTCGGCCATGTCGCGGATGGCCGAGGTGGTGAGCACCCAGCGTGCGCCGCTGTCCTGCGCAATGGCACGCAGCCGGGGCAAGGTGCGATCGAGCCGCGTGGGGTCGGGCGGATAGGTGGGCACGGCCACCGCACCGGCATAGAGACAACCCATGAAGGCGGAAATGAACTCCATACCCGGTGGGTAGAGCAGGAGGGCCCGCTCACCGGCGGCGCCCTGCTCTTGCAGGAGCGTGCCCAGCGATCGAGCGTGAGCGTCCAGCCGCTGGTAGCTCCACTGCTCGGAGGGCCCGTCTACCTCCCCGTTCTCCAGGTAGTGGTAGAGCAGCGCATCTCCTTGCTTCTCCGCGCGCAGGCACAACAAGTCCACCAAGGTGTGAAGCATGGCTGCACCCTGGGAGTAGCAGCCGCCGCTGTCAAGCCTCCACTGGATAGCTGGCGGAGCTCACATGCGCCTGGGCTATTCACGAGCCGCCCGGGGTACCGGATGCGCTACGGCCACGCTTCCTGCACGCGGATGGTGACGCGTGTGCCAACCTGTGTGACTCGCCGGAGGAGGCGCTGGGCATGCTCGAGAAGACGGGCACTCGGAGGATTTTCGGTGATGTCATTCATGTTTGCACTCACAGGATGCATGGCTCCAGTGCCTGGAACGGCCCAGCTGGGAGTGGCGGGTGTTGGGGGCGCAACCTGGTGGCCAGAGCAGTGGTGCGAGTGGCTTCTTATTGCGCGAGAATGCTCGAAGGCCCCCCGGGTGGGACTGACGTGTCAGCCACCGTGCCTGGTGGTGTATGAGGAGCGCCCCTGGGCTGCCTGGAGCGGACTTGATGCAGGAACGGAAGCGCACCGACATCTCGACGGTTGCCACGCCCGCTCGTTCTCACGAGGGGGCGCCACGCCTCGTACCCGCGCTCACCATCGTCTCCCATCCCGTGCCCCAGCGTGCCGGCGAGCGGCTGCTGCTTGAGGAGCTGGCCAGCGGCCAGAGCGTGGCGGTGTCTCGCGTAGGCCCGGACTTCCTTCTGCCTGGCGGTCTCCAGGGCGTGCCGTTGGACGACCCATTCCTCAGCCGCAAGCCGCTCGTCTTCGAGCCTGTGCCCTCAGGCGGCGTGAGGCTGCGCGGGGAAAAGGGTGGGACGCGGGTGCTCGTGGAGGACACGCCGCTGGCGGGCGTCCGTGAGTTCAGCTCCGAAGAGCTGGCGGCGGGCATTCCCCTGGTGCTCGCCGATCGTGTCGTGCTGCTGCTCCACCTGGCGCTCACCACCCAGCCCCCCACGGCGGAGGAGTACGGCATGGTGGGCTACAGCGCCGGTGCCAGCCGGGTGCGTGAGGACATCTCCCACGTAGCCGATCTGAAGGTGCCCGTGCTCGTCCGCGGTGAGACAGGCACCGGCAAGGAGCTGGTGGCCCAGGCCATCCATCAATTCAGCCCGCGCCGCGCGGGGCCCTTCGTCAGCATCAACCTGGGCGCGCTCCCCAAGGAGCTGGCCGCCGCGGAGCTCTTTGGCGCGCGCAAGGGGGCCTATACGGGCGCAGCTCAGGAGCGTGAGGGCTTCTTCCGCGCCGCCCATGGAGGCACCCTCTTCCTGGACGAGGTGGGAGAGGCGCCGCCCGAGGTGCAGGCGCTGCTGCTGCGGGTGCTGGAGACGGGAGAGATCTTCCCGGTGGGCGGACACACCCCCGTGTCCGTCGACGTGCGGCTGATCACGGCCACGGACGCCAACCTGGAGGAGCGCATCCGCAAGCAGTCCTTCAAGGCGCCGCTGCTGCACCGGCTGGCCGGCTACGAGATCCGGGTCCCCCCGCTGCGCGAGCGCCGCGAGGACATTGGCATGCTCTTCTTCCACTTTGCCCGTCAGGAGTTGATCGAGCTGGGCCAGGCCCACCGCCTGGAGGCCGTGGAGCCCCGCGCCGAGCCCTGGCTCCCGGCATCACTGGCGGTCCGCCTGGTGCGCTGCCCCTGGCCCGGCAACATCCGCCAGCTGCGCAACGTCACGCGGCAGATCGTCATCGGCAGCCGTAGGCTGGCCACGCTCCAGCTCAGCCCCCAGCTCGAGCGGGAGCTGGAGGAGACCACCGCGCGGGCGCCCATGGGCGCTCCCGTCCAGGGCGAGCACGGCGAGCCCCCGGCCTCCCCGGAGCCTGCCGTGCCCCGGCGCAAGCCCTCGGAGGTGAGCGATCAGGAGCTGGTGGCTGCGTTGCGCGCCACATCGTGGGACCTGAAGAACGCGGCCGAGCGGCTGGGCATCACCCGCTCCTCGCTCTACATGTTGATCGAGCGCAGCCCCAGCCTGAGAACCGCCGCGGAGCTGAGCGTCGACGAGATCACCCGCTGCTTTCAGGAGTGCGGAGGAGACCTCGACGCCATGGTGCAATGCCTCCAGGTCTCCAAGCGCGGGCTCCAGCGCCGCATGAAGGATCTGGGCCTGGACGTGTCCTAGGAGCGCGGAGGGAGGGTCGGCTCCGCGGTGTCCACTGCCATGCTCCGGCGCACCACCTCGTAGACGACGAGAGGCACGCTCGAGCCAGGCAGCTGGCGGGTGCCAAGTGCCGCGCACTCGAAGCTCGAGTCCAGCCGCTGGCGGACGGCCTCCCGGATGAGGAGCTGATCCCGTCCCGCGATGGAGGCCAGCCAGGCCGCCCGGTTCACCACGTCCCCGAGCACCGTGTAGTCCAGCCGCCCCAGCGCCTGGGCGCCGATGCTGCCCGACAGCAGCTCACCCGAGTCCACGCCGACGGAGACACCGTGGGCATAGGGGGACTGCTCGCCGGTGCGGGAGGCCAGGCCCTGCAGCACCTGCCGCGCCGCGAGGCAGCCATCGAGCGCCCGCCCCAGGTGCCCCTGGCCCCGGAACACGGCCATCACCGCGTCCCCCACGAACTTATCCACCACCCCTCCGCGGAAGACGAGCTCCGGGACAATGGCCTCGAAGTAGGCGTTCAGCCGCCGGAGCGCCGTCCCGGGCTGCTCCGTGCGAATCACCGGGGAGAAGTCCTTCACGTCGATGAAGACGACCGTGCTCTCCACGCGCTCTCCTGCCAGGCTCGGGGGCGTGCGCACCGCCGAGAGGACCCGCTCCACGACGCCGCCGTGCACGAACATCCGCAGCAGATCATTCTCCTCAGTGGAGCGCAGCATCCGGCGCACCTCGCCCACATGCTTGAGCGTCTTCTCCAGCGTGCTCTTGAGGTCCTGGAAGTTGATGGGCTTGACCAGGAAGTCGAAGGCGCCACGGTTCATCGCCGTGCGGATGTTGCTCATGTCGCTGTAGGCGGAGACGATGATGACCTTGACGAGCGGGTGCACCTCGCCCACGCGGCTCAGGAAGGTGAGCCCGTCCATCTTCGGCATGTTGAGATCCAGGAGGACGACGTCCGTGTCCGGGTACTGGCGCAGCCTCTCCAGCGCCTCCTCGCCGTTGGAGGCGAAGATGAACTCGTAGACGGACTGCTGGATCTGCTCGCGGAAGCGCTGCTGCATCACCACCGCCATGAGGGGCTCGTCGTCCACGACCAGGAGCTTCGCGGCCCGGACGGGCCGGCCCGCCAGCACGAGCGAGGAGAAGGCGGCGGCCAGCTCGCGGGCGGAGGAGAAGCGCTGGGCGGGATCCGCGGCGAAGACTTGCGCGAAGAAGGCATCCGTCTCCGCTCCCAGCTCCGGCACGAGGCTCGATGGGGGCCTGAAGGACAGGGGCATGTTGTGCCTGCGCAGGGCCTCGAGCGCGTGCACGGGGAACGGGTACTCGCCCGTGAGCAGCAGGTAGAGGACGACGCCCAGGGACCAGAGATCCGTGCGGTGGTCCAGGCCGGGCTGGCCGCGCAGCTGCTCCGGGCTCATGTAGCGGGGGGTGCCCATTGGCTCCTTGTCCTGCGTGGGAGCCTCGGCGCCGGAGTCCAGCAGGGCCAGGCCAAAGTCGAGGACCTTGACCACCTCCTCTCCGCCGATGCGGGCCAGGAAGAGGTTGCCAAGCTTGAGGTCCCGGTGGATGACCCCCGCGGTGTGCGCCGCGGTCAGCGCCCGGGCCACCTGGTTGAGCAGGGGCACCACGGCGGCAGGCACGAGCCTGTTGCGCAGCGCGAGGAGCGCCGCGAAGTCCTCCCCCTCGAGCAGCTCCATCACGATGTACGGCGCATCGCCATCAATCCCGTAGTCGTAGATCTGCACCACATGCGGGTTGTGGAGCCGGGCGATGGCCTTGGCCTCCTGCGCGAACCGCTGCCGTGCCCCCGCTGAGGAGAGGTAGCGCGGGGACATGAGCTTGAGCGCCACGTGCCGCTGGAGCTGGGTGTCCATCGCCAGCCAGATGGTCCCCATGCCACCTCCGGCAAGACTCTGCTTGAGGAGGTACCTGCCGCTGATCAGGCGCTCGGTCATGCTTCTTGCACCATCCTGCGTGCCACCTCGAGCTGCTTCCTCGGCAACCTCACCACGAACTCCGTGTAGTCTCCCTCGCGGCCGTCGAACTCCAGCGCTCCGCCGTGCTCGTTGGCGATGATGTCGTAGCTGAGCGACAGCCCCAGCCCGGTGCCCTCCCCCGGCGGCCGGGTCGTGAAGAAGGGGGTGAAGAGCTGCTCCCGGACAGCCTCGGGGATTCCACTGCCGTTGTCCCAGATACGGATCTCGATCATGCCCTCACGCTCCCGCGTGGAGATCCGCAACCTGGGCGTGAACGAGCCCCCTTGAGCCTTGAGCCGGGCCTGGAGCGCGTAGCAGGCGTTCTCGACGAGGTTGCCGATCACGCGGCTGACGCGCTGCGGAGTGAGCAGCACGGGAGCAAGAGCGGGCTGATAGTCCACCTCGAGGGCTGCTTGGAAGCCGGCGTACCGGAGCCGGAAGCTCTCGTACGCATGCTGGAGCGCCTCCGCGGCCAGCTCGTTGACATCCACCTGCTCGAGCTGGCCGGTGGTGCCACGCGCGTGCTGGAGCATGGAGCTGATGATGGCGTCCGCGCGCTGGCCCTGCTGGTGAATCCATCCCATGTTCTGCTGCAGCTCCAGGAGGACACCGTCGAGCTCCTGGAGCGCCTCTGCCGGGATGCTGCCGGCCTGCTGCCGCATCTTGCCGCGCAGCTTCTGCGCGAGCTCGGTAGAGAACTCCGCGAAGCTGTTGATGAAGGTCAGCGGGTTCTTGATCTCGTGCGCGATGCCGGACGTCAACAGGCCCAGGGAGGCGAGCTTCTCCTGTGCCACCAGCTGCCGCTGGGTCTGGCGCAGGCGCTCCAGGGCCTCTGACAGCTCGCGGGTCCTCTCGTTGACGCGGTTGTCGAGCGTCTCGTAGAGGCGGGCATTCTCCAGCGAGACGGCCGCCTGGTTGGCGAAGGCGGTGAGGAACTCCAGATCCTCCCCGGTGAAGCGGTTGGCCTGGGTGCGGTTGTCCACGTACAGCACCCCCAGCACCTCGTTGCGCGGCTTGAGGGGCACGCACATGGAAGCTTGGATGGACTGCACCACCACGGAGGAAGCCCCGTCCAGCCGCGAGTCCTGCGAGGCATCCGCGAAGAGCGCCGCCACGCTGTGGGTGCGCACATATTCGATGATCTGCTGGCTGTAGAACGCTCCAGAGGGCTCCTCGCCCGAGGAGAGCCGGGCCACCCGCGGGAGGAGCGCGTCGCTCCCGGGCTCCACCAGGAAGATGGCCGCCCGGTCTACCTCGAGGATCTGGAACACGAGCTGGATGATGCGCTCCAAGAGCTCGTCAATGGGCACTGGCGAGGAGAGCAGCTGGCTCACCTTGAGCAGGACCTGGAGCTTCTCCGCGGTACGGCTGTCCACCGGCGGCGCCTGCCGCACCTTCAGCACGAGGTCTCCCGGCGCGTGCTCCTGCACGAGCAGCTCCTCCATCGTGCGGGACGAGAAGCGGGTCTGGAGCCCCTGGGTCTGCGCGGGCTTCGGCTCCCTGGCACGGGCCTCGATCCGGAAGGAGATCTCCCCGCAGCGGAAGGTGTCTCCCGAGCGCAGCTCGTGGCGCTCTATCCGCTCCTCGTTGACGAAGGTTCCGTTCTTGCTGCCCAGATCGATGAGCATGACCCGCTCACCTTCACGCTCGAGCTGTGCGTGGCGGCGCGAGATGCTGGCGTGGAGCGACCAGAAGGTGTTGTCTTCCGTGCGCCCGATGCACGAGATCCCCTCGGGCAGCGGCAGCACACGCTCAGTGCTCAGGCCGGGGTTGATGATGACCCACATGCGCTCTCCATCGTAACACTCCAAGGTCTGGCCGGATCTGCCGGTACTAGGGGGCTGGTGCTCGCTGGGGACTCGTGGTGAGCGAGCGAAGAGGAGCGTCGCTGCCCAGGGAGATGAAGGGCGCCCAAGCATGCGGGTGGGGCTGAGCCTGGCGCAGGGAGAGCATGGCCGCTTGGAGAGCGGCCGCGCGGCCCTGCCCTGCCAGGAGGTTCTGGTAGTAGCGCTCCATGAGCAGGCGAGTGGAGTCGTCGTTGACCTTCCACAGGCTCATCACGAGTGTCTCCGCGCCAGCGACGACCAGGGCCCGGCGCAGGCCGTAGACACCCTGGCCGAGCTTGACGTCGCCGCGGCCTGTGTCACAGGCGGACAGGACGACGAGCTGAGTGCCCCACAGGTCCAAGCCCGCCAGCTCCAGAGCGGTGACCAGGGCGGAGTCGGCGCGAGGCGTGGGGGTACCGGTGGCGTCGGGTTGCTGAGAGCGTGCGCCGGTGAGGACGAGGCCGGAGCGCAGCAGGGGATCCTCGGGGCGCCGAGCGGAGACGCCTGGGCCGCCGACGGCGCCGAGGGCGCGGGAGTCAGCGGGAGTGGCGGCATCCTCGAGGAAGAAGCCATGGGTGGCGAGGTGAAGGACAGCAGGAGTGGGCAGCTCCAGCAGCCGTTGCTTGGAGGCGTCGGCGCCAAGGAAGAGCTGGGCCTGGGGAAACAGGCGCTGAATGGCCTCGGCCTCCAGGCGCGTGCCGGGAAGAGGAGGCCAGGGGTGCTCGGCCACCTCCGCCCGCAGGGTAGAGAAGAAGCGCTCCAGGGAGGAGGAGCGCTGGAGCCGTGAGAACTCTCGCGTGGTGGAGGTGGGAGCTGGGGTGGTGAAGGCGGGATCGGCCAGGACGACGACAGCGCCAGAGGAAGGAGTGTCCAGGGTGCGAGGCAGGAGCTCCTTGCCGGAGGTGAGGTAGGAGAAGTCAAAGGAGTCAACGAGGAAGGACTTGCCGTCGTGGAGGGCGGCGAAGGGCGCCAGGGCGAGCTGGCCGTCCGGCGCCAGGAAGAGGCGGCGGGTGCCCCCGAGAAGAGGCCGCAGGGGCTTGAAGACGAGGGTGTAGAGCGCCTGAGCGGAGGGTTGGTAGGCGGCCTCGCGGAAGGCCAGAGCGTCACGCAGGCGGGAGACGGCGCGGTCGATGGGAGCCGCGGGGCCGAGGTCGAGGATGCGGATGCCGGCGTCCGGGAAGAGCACCAGGGCCAGGTAGCGCAGCTGGGAGGGAAGCTTCGACTTAGGAGTACCGGGTTTGGGAACGAGAGGCCGGTCCATGTAGGCGACGAACTCGATGAGGGCGCCGTCCTTGGGCAGGGAGGCGGCGACGCGGCCGGCGATGTCGTCGGGTGAAGGAAGAGCGGAGAGGGCGCGCAGGGGGGCTGAGTGCCGGGCGAGGTCCGCTTCAAGCGCATCGCCTTGGTCTGCGAGCTCCTTCAGCTGCTTCTGGTAGTCCGCGGGGGGGAGCGCTTGCGGGCCTTGGAGCGAGAGTTGGGCGAGCTGGGTACGCAGGCCGCGCAGGCGCTCGAAGGTGTCGCGATCCTGAGGGCCGAGGCTGCGGAAGACGGTGCGGGAGGTGTTGGAGATCTCCTCGACGGAGCGGCCCTTGCGCAGCAGCACGGCGGTGAGGGCCAGGCGCTGAACGGAGGCGCTTCGCGGGTGCGCGCGCAGCAGGGCGTAGAGGCGCTCCTCTTCTTTGCGGAGGAGTTGGAGAAAGCTGGTCAGGCGCGACTCGGAGAAATCGAGGGACTCCTTGCGCAGACGCGACTCGGAGCTGGAGAAAGCACGCGTCAGGAGCGGCAGGGCGTCGGCGAGGCGGTGCTGCGCCAGGCGCAGCTGGGCGAGGCTGTTGAGCGAGGAGGCGACGTCGGGGTGGTGCTCGCCGAGGGCTTCCTCTCGAATGGCGAGCGCGCGCTGAAGGAGCGGCTCGGCCCGGCTGTGCAACCCCTGCGTCCCGTAGAGGAGGGCGAGGTTCTCGAGCGAGTCGGCGAAATCGGGGTGGTACTTTCCGACGGCTCCCTCCTGAATGGAAAGCGCGCGCTGGGAGAGGGGCTCGGCCCGGCTGTACAACCCCTGCTCCCTGTAGAGGTTGGCAAGGTTGTTGAGTGATTGGGCGACGCTGGGATGGTGCTTGCCGAGGGCTTGCTCCTTGATGGCAAGCGCGCGCTGAAGGAGCGGCTCGGCCCGGCTGTACAACCCCTGCTCCGCGTAGAGGGTGGCGAAGTTCAGGAGTGAGGAGGCGACGTCGGGATGGTGCTCGCCGAGGGCCTCCTCCCGAATGGCGAGCGCTCGCTGGTGGAGGGGCTCGGCCCGGCTGTACAACCCCTGCGCCCCGTAGAGGAGGGCGAGGTTATTGAGCGTGGGGGCGACGTCGGGATGGTGCTTGCCGAGGGCTTCCTCCCGAATGGCGAGCGCTCGCTGGAGGAGGGGCTCGGCCCGGCTGTACAAGCCTTGATCGTTGTAGACGGTGGCGAGGTTATTGAGCGTGTAGGCGACGTTGGGATGGTGCTTGCCGTAGGTCTCCTCATCAATGACGAGCGCGCGCTGGTAGAGGGGTTCGGCCCGGCTGAACAGCCCCTGGTTGGCGTAGAGGTTGGCGAGGTTCAGGAGCGAGTCGGCGACGAGGGGATGGTCCTTGCCGAGGGCCTCCTCCCGAATGGCGAGCGCACGCTGGTGGAGGGGCTCAGCCTGGCTGTACAACCCTTTGGAGTTGTAGAGACTGGCGAGGCTATTGAGCGCGGCGGCGACGAGGGGATGGTGCTTGCCGAAGGCCGCCTCCCGAATGGCGAGCGCGCGCTGAAGGAGCGGCTCGGCGCGGGCGTACTCTCCCTGGTGCCGGTAGAGAGCACCCAATTTGTGGAGGCAGAGCGCCACCTCGGGGTGTGTTCCGCCCAACACGGCCTCTCTGAGCGTGAGCGCCTGCTCGGCCTTCGGGATGGCTTCAGCGTACTTGCCTTCTTTCTGGAGCTTCTCCGCCTCGTCCAAGGCGGCCTGTGCCTCCACCAGCCGCGGATCCGAGGGCTCCACGCCGGCATCCTTGCCAGCCGCGCAGCAGAGGAAGACCACGGTCATCCACCCAAGCACTCGCCGCATGTCATTCCTCCAGAGGTAAGTCGTTGGCAATGGCCGCCTCCCGCCGCGGGTCTACTGGCCTGGGGCTGGAGCGGCGGCGCTCTTGTGGCTCTCGTACGAGCGGTTGCGCAGCAGCGGCGCTCCCGGGCTCATGCCCTCGCGCTGTAGCGTGCAGCGGTCCCCCTGCCCCAGCTCCACCGCCGCGCCCGCGCGGAAGCGCCCCGGGCACTCCTTGACGATCGTCTCCAGCGCCCGCCCATCCCGGGTGCGAGACAGGCACGTGGCCCCGTCCGGCGCCCAGGCCGCCTCGAAGGAGGCGCGGGAGAGATCCCAGTCCGCGGAGGACTCCGTCGTCGCGGCGAGCAGCCCCAGCCTGTCATACATGTCGATGATCGTGCCCTCGTGGGTGTGGCTCTGGCCGTTGCCGCAGTAGTCCGCGCGGGCCATGCGCGTGCAGGCCTGGTGCAGCTCCACCAGCGACTGCCCCTCCCGGCTGGCCCAGGGCTTGTAGCCCCAGCGGATGCACTTGGTGATGACGCCGTTCTCGCACGCCAGGGTGAACTTGCCCGGCGCCTCCTGGCGAGCCCCGCTGGCATCCCACACTCCCCCCACCGCCAGCGCCCGCGGGTCAGGCACGGCGCCGGAGGCTTCGCACGGGTTCTCCCACTGCTGGGCCACCGGGTTCCAGGCCTCGATGCGGTACCAGGCCATGCTGGGATCCTCGGGCGCGGGCTCCGCGCCGCAGAAGGCCACCTCCACGGGCTTGCCCTCACTGGAGGTGCCTTGGAGCACGGTGCCCACCGGGCCGGTGGAGGCCTCGGGAGAGGCCTCCAGGCGCCCGTCCACCAGCCTCAGGGCCTTCACTGCGGCATCGGACTTGCGCAACGCGTTGAGGTCCACGGAGACGATCACGCTGCGGCGCTCATCGCGCCCCTGCTGCGGGCCCCAGGCGCCCTTCATTCCCCACAGCATCGTCCCCTGGGGCTTGCCACTGCGATCAGGAGCCCGGCTCTGGCAGCGGCGCGCGTACCGCTCGGCCTCGGACAGAGGGGCGGGGGTGCCCGTGGAGGAAGGTCCGGCTGCCAGCGCCGGCACGGCAAACAGCAGACACACAGCTGCGAGCAGGGACTTGTTCATCACGTTCATGGGTGCGCCTCTTCGTGGGTGGGCGCAGGCCAGTGCAAGGCGGGTACCAGCATGGCTTTCCGGTATGGACAGAGCGTGAGCACGCCCGGGGCCGAGTGGGATCCCCGTACTGACACACCCGCTGGCACGTCGGCTGGCATGCCAATGGGACTACCGGGGAGAGAATGAGGCGCACACGCGCACGCCAGTCGTCGCGTCACGCAGGGAGGGATCGCCTGGCGTGCGGTTGGCGGCATGCGCGACGGCATCGTCGTAGTACCAGGCCCCCCCTCGCAGGGCGATGCGCCCGATGTCGGGGGTCGCGGGCCGGGTCATCTCGAACGCGTTGCCCGCCATGTCGATGAGGCCGAAGGGGCTCGTGGACGCAGGGTAGGAGCCGATCACGTCGGGCCCGAAAGCACTGGACTGCCGATCATACGTCGTGTCGATGTTGGCATCCTCTGGCAGCAGCCGGTCTCCATGCGGGTACGCGCGGCCGTCGGCACCGCGGGCGGCGCGCTCCCACTCATCCTCTCTGCACAGGCGCGCTCCAGGCAGGCGCCCCGAGCGGTTCAGCCAGAAGAAGTAGCCCGCGAGATCCTCGGCGGAGACGCCGGACAGGGGAAACCGGCGCCAGTCCGCGGTGTTGCGCTGGGTCCGGCCGGGGTAGTGAAGCGGCTCTCCCTGCCGCGCCGTGAGGATGCCGTCGAGCGAGCGGTGGAAGGAGAAGACCCAGCCAGTGCCGGGCTGGTGCCTCAGCGAGATCCCCCCGAAGGTGCCCATGCTCGCCTGCTCGAGGAGGCGTCTGGCCGCTGCGTCCGGGGGCAGGGAGTCAAGGTAGGCGATCCAGTCGCCGAACGTCACCTCTGACTTCCCGATCAGGTACCCCTCGTTGAGACAGTACCGGTGGAGCGGCGGGCTGCGCATGAACCGCCGCATCTGCTCTGGATCGGCGCTGCCCAGCAGGAAGCAGCCGGGAGCGATGTAGACATAGCCCTCGGGCACCTCGGCCGGGAGCACGAGGCGGACCCGCTCGCGCTCGCCATGCCTGAGCAGCAGGGGCAGGTCCACCTGTGCGCGATCAGGCCGGGTGATGTGGAGGAGGTAGGAGCCCTCGGGCAGCCGCACGCCGGTGAGGGGGGTCGGGCCGAGCTCCTGGACAGGCTGGCGGTGCAGCACGCCTTGGGCGTCAGGCACGTAGCGCTCGATCTGGACCCTGGCGCCGGAGGGATCCGTCACGAGCTCGAGCTCGGCCGGCGCCAGCAGCCGCTGCCGCCACTCGCCGCTGTCCTCCGCGGTGTCGATCAGCTGCTCCAGGCGCTGCCTCAGCTCAGCCCGCGCGTGCTGTTGGTGGAAGTGCTCGGCCAGCTGCATGCGCTCGTAGGTGAGCCCGGTGAGGAGCCGCCGCGCCTCCCCATGGCCTTGCTCACGCTCCAGCGTCCTCTCCAGGGACTGGCCTGCGCGGGCGTAGGCCGCATCCGCCTGCGCGAGCAGGCCGAGCGCTTCCGCCCAGCGCCGCTCGGCCGCTTTCCAGGGATCGTGGGCGCCGGGTGAGGCCCCAGGGGTGGAGGACGGAGGCGCCCGGCCGTCAAACAGCGCCAGCGCCTCCTCACGCCGTGCGCGGGCCTCCTCTCCCAGGGAGTGGCCCTCGGCGGCCGCCTGCCTCGCGGCTCCCAGCGCGGCGGCGACGAAGCGCTTGTCCTCGAGGTACGCCTGCAGGCGCAGCCCCCCATAGACGGCGGCGATGGCGAACACCCCGAGGAGCGTGGCCAGGTACCGGCCCCACCGCTGGAGCCTCAGGGCGCGGCGCGAGGCGAAGAGGAAGGCATGCTCACGGGGGCCCAGGGTGGTGAGATCCAGCGGGCGCGTCTCGTCCAGCTGCCGCTGCCCCCACAGGGCCTCCTTGGCGTGGGCCAGGCGCTCCCACTCGGCGCTCGCCGCCTCCACGCGCTGCCGCACCGCGCGGTGGCCAATGTCGTTGTCGAGCCAGTTGCGCAGCGTGCCCCAGTGCGTGATGAGCGAGTCATGGGCGATGCCGTACCACGCCTGGCCGCCCGCGGTGCGCGCGTGGAGAAGCCGGCCATCGATGAGCGCGCGAAGGGCGGTGCGGGAGGTGGCCTCCGAGGCCGCGGCGAGCTCCTCCTCGCTGTGCTCGCTGCGCGTGCCCTCGGCCGTCACCAGCTGGAGCAGGAGCCGCCGCGCCGCCTGCTGCCCGGCGGGACTCAGCCCCGCGAGCACCCCGTCCGCGTGCCGCGACAGCGCTCCGGCCACGCCGCCCATCGCGTCCAGCGCCGCCCGGGTGATGCGGCCCTCCGCCGGGTTGCGCCGCTCCCACAGCTCGGCGAGCGCGAACTGGAGCAGGGGCAGGCTGCCCGCGCCGTGCGCCGTGGATGCCACCAGCGCCTGGATCAGCTCCTCGGACTCGAAGACCACGCCGCGGCTGCGCGCCGGGCCGGTGATGGCCTCGCGCACTCCCTCGGGGGACATGGGCCGGAGGATGAAGAGCGCGCGCTCGGCCTCGTCTCCCAGGCCGGGCAACGCGCACACGCGCGTGAGGAAGTCGCCGCGCACCGCCAGGAGTATGCGCACGCCCTCCGAGGGGAGGGCGAGCTCACCCAGCAGGGCAGCGAAGCCCGCGGCCTGGGCGGGCTCGGCGACGGTGATGAGCTCCTCCAACTGATCGATGAAGAGGAGCAGGCCGCGCCGCCCCTGGAAGGCCTCACGCAGCCCCTGCCCCACCGAGGCCGGCATGTCCGCGAGCGCGGCGACGAGCTCCGGCTCCTTCTGGCCCAGCAGGGGCGCGAGCGCGGCGGCCAGGGACTCTAGCGGCCGCGAGCCAGGACAGAGGGTGACCGTGGAGAGCTCACGGCCCGCCTCCAGGGCGCTGGCGGCCATCCGAGGCAGCACACCGGCCCTGCACAATGAGGACTTGCCAACGCCGGAGTCGCCCGCGACGAGCACCAGGGACTGGCGGCGCAGGCGCTCGAGCACGGCGCGGATGTCCACGTCGCGGCCGAAGAAGAGGGCGCGGTGCTCGGCCTCGAAGGGTTCCAGGCCCCGGTAGGGGTTGCCGGCGGCGAGCTGCGCGGAGGCGTGGACCTGCTCCAGGCGCTCCAGGGCCTCGCAGAGGAGCTCGGCCGAGGCAAAGCGCTCGGCCGGATCGGGCGCGAGGCAGCGCCTGATGATCGCGGCGAAGTCTGGATCCATGCCTGGCTTGAACGCGAGCAGGGGCGCGCTCTCCGAGGCTGAGACGCTCGTGGCGGCCCCCAGGGCCATCCCGGAGGGCAGCACCTTCGGGGACGAGCGGGGGGGCAGGCTGCCCGTGCACAGCTCATAGAGGGTCAGCCCGAGCGAGTACAGGTCGCTCCGCGGAGCCGCCGGCGCGCCGCGGAGGAGCTCGGGCGCCATGTAGCGCGGGGTGCCCGCGAGCGGGGACCCACCAGAGGCCTGCGAGGAGACGCCCAGATCGAAGCGCTCGGCCAGGCCGAAGTCCAGCAGCTTCACCTCGCCGCCCTCGGTGACGAGGGCGTTCGAGGGCTTGATGTCCCGGTGGAGCACGCCCTGGCGATGGGCCGCAGCGAGCCCCCGAGCGAGGCCGCAGCCGAGCGTGAGGGCCCGCCGCCAGGGCAGGGGCAAGGGGAGCTCCGCGAGGCTTCGGCCGGCCACGTACTCAGAGACGATGTAGGGGTGTCCGCCGGCAGTGCCGACGCGGAACACGGTGACGACGTTGGGATGCTGCAGGCGAGCGATGGCGCGCGCCTCCGTCTCGAAGTACGCGCGGACCAGGGGCCCGGGCTGTTCCGAGGCGATGAACTTCACCGCCACGGGGCGGCCCAGGGAGGTGTCCTGCGCCAGGTAGACGACGCCCATGCCGCCGTGGCCGAGCATGCGCTCCAGGCGGAACTCGTCGAACTCGGTGGGAGGCGTCCACGGGGAGACGGGCTCTGACTTCGCGGCCGCGGGCCCGGGGGAGCCTGGCTTGCCAGGTCCCGGCATGGTCCGGGTCCTGTCCTTCGGGGCAATCTCCCCGTCGCGCGCAAAACGTGCCAGGAGGCCGCGGCAGGCGTCGCACTCCGTGGCGTGGAGTTGGGCGCGTGCCAGGGCATCCGAAGGCAGCCTCCCATCGGCCAACTCCACCAGATCCTCGTCGGACAGGCAGCCGGGTGCACCGGGCCCAGCCTCATTTGACTTTCGCGGATACATGAAACCGGTGGTCCCACCTTAGCCCAGTGCAGGCGCTCACGCAGGGGGGCGAGGTGGGCGCACCAAAGCAGAAGCCCCCCGAGGATTTCTCCTCGGAGGGCTTCATTCCCCAAGCGAGCGAGGAGGCGAGCGTGGCGCCTTGAGCAGCGGCAAGCAGGGAGCCGAAGAAGGAGCGCACACCGCCCGTGGACTGTGGCGGAGTCACGCGCCAGGGCTCAGGGAGAGGACCGAGGGCACGCGGGCGGGGGAGGCCAGCCGCAGCAGGCCCATGCCAATCCCGGAGAGCCCTACCAACAACCCGGGCGTCTCGCTGAACTTCGGCAGCCCGCACCGCCAACCGCTCTCGCGCCCCTGACGGATGGCCTCCGCCGCGTGCTCCAGCGCGGCGCCCGTCCAGCGCGGCTCTCCGAGCACCTCGCCCGCGAGGTGCAGCACCTCGATGTTGCCCACGTCCCCGTGGCACAGGCAGTGGCTCCCACCGAAGCCCTCCAGGAGCGTGCGCTCCAGGCCCGTGGTGATCTCCGCGCGGGTCTCCGCATCATCCAGGTGTCGCAACGAGAGCAGCCGCCCGAGCGCGATGCCCGGCGCCCCATTGCACCATGTGGTGGGGAAGGACTCTGGAGCGACGGTGGGGGTGTCTCCAGCCGTCCGCAGATCCAGCCAGTTGCCGTGCTCCGCGTCGAACAGTGCTCGCCCGTAACGCACGCCGCGCAGCGCCATGTCCCTGTACCGCGCCTCGCCCGTGGCCGAGGCCAGCTCCAGCAGCGCCCAGGCGACACCCGCCGCGCCGTGCGAGAGCCCCGCCAGTGGCTTCTTCGTCGTCGCCGGGCTCCACCACCCCGCCGTGCCGTCCGGGAAGGACATGGCCGTGGCCAGCAGGCGATCTCCGCAATGCCTCGCGGCCTCCAGGAATCGAGCATCCCCTGTCTGCCCATACAGCCCGAGCAAGACGATGGCGCAGCCCGCGGCGCCGCTCAGCAGATCGTTGCTCGTATCGGTGCTGATCCCTGTCTCCAGCGAGGGCAGCCCCGCAAGCACCTCGCCCATCAGGGCCGGCTCGTTCCACAGCGCGGACAGATGGCCGAGCACATAGGCGTGGGACGCGCGTCCGGTGAAAGGCCCGATCGAAAGATGGCCCCGCGCGCCAGCCTCGCGCCACTGCTGGAGGATCGGCCCCAGCGTCGAGCGCGCCAGCGCCTCGAAGTCGCTGCGCCCGGTCTCCGCGGCGAGGTAGCCGAAGAAGAGCGCCAGCCCTCCCAGTCCCTCGTACAAGCCCTCGTTCAGCGGCGCCAGCGTCCAGCGCATGCCCTCGAGGCTGTCGAGCTTCATCCCGATCCAGCACACGTCCGTCCGGCCGTGGATGGCTTCGGCCTGGAGGTACTCTCCCACGGAGATCGCGGCGGCCAGGCAGTCCTCGGGCGTGGCGGGCCGAGGCGCCTCGCGGTGGGGGAACGGCCGGGTGATCCACGCGGGGAGCCGCTCCGTACCGAGCGAGGCCATCGAGCGCCGGAGCAGGGAGACCTGCCTGTCACGCTCGCGCGTGTCCATCCGCTCGAGGCGCTCCAGGGACTCACCCAGGCTGTCCCGGGCGAAGAAGTCCGGGATGCACTCGCCCCTGCTGCTCCAGAGGTGGCGCTGGCCAGGGCGGGCCGTGAAGAGGGGGATGTCCCCCACGTTGAGGTCCTCCTTCTCGGGAGGGAGGACGCGCTGGAGCTCGGGGAGCCGCGCCGCCTCCGTCGAGAGGTGATCCAGCAGTGCGCTCCGTGCTTGCTCGTCCTGCAGGAAGTCGGGGTGGTGGGACTCCAGGAGGAGCGTGCTGTAGCGCCTCGTCGGCCGGACGATGTGCCGGACCTCCACATCGGCGAAGCGGCGGAGCTGGGACGCGACCTCCGCCTGCTGACGCATCAGGAGCTCGTAGGTCTCCTGGAAGCCCTGGACGATGTCCTCGGTGAAGTCAGCGGGGCGCACCGGGGCGCCCGCGACGCTCGGGCGGTTGTGGGCCCCCTGGGTCCGAACCTGCCGGCGGACGACCTTCATCGTGTCCTGCCCCGAGTCCGCGATCTGGGAGATGAGCAGCGGGTAGAGCTGCCCCGCCTCGCCGCCGAGGCCACTCAGATCGACCCCGGGCTGACCCGTGTCGTTCAGGATGAACTTCGGCAGGAGCCCCACGCCCAGGACCGATCCGGCGAGTTGATCCGCGGCGCGTGCCTGGGCGCTGTCATCGGCCAGCGGAGCCCGGGAGTGGAAGAGCGCCTCCAGGTCCACGAGGACCGGGTGCTCCCCGGAGGCGATCAGGTTCTCGTAGTGGAAGTCGGTGGCCTGAAGCAGGTGCAGCAACGCCAGCAGGCTCCCCTGGCGCCAGTAGAAGCGGCTGACAGCCTCGTGAGAGTCGCAGGGCGCCGGTTCCACGAACTCGACCCAGCCGTAGCCCTCGCGCTCGAGAACCGTGAGCTCCCGATGGGGGTGACGGAGCCCCGCGGAGTTCATCGACCGGAGGAACTCCTGGAACTGGACGTCGATCTTCAGCGAGCGAGGCTTGTAGACGAGTCCCAGGCCCGAGCTGAACCGGAGCTGAACGACGCCGCGGCCCCTCCGATGCAGATCCGACAGGCCCGTCTTGATGGTGGGCAACGGCCCCGGCTCCTGGTTGGGGGAGAAGGTCCGGCGGAGCATGGGAAGATCCGCCGCCAGCCGTGCCAGCAGCTCCAGTGAGGAGTCGGCCCAGTGGACCACACTGGTGGCCATCAGCCGCGCGAGCACCGGGTACTCCTCCAGGGTGCGGCGCAACCTCCCCGGAGCCTGGAACCAGGTCGTCGTGAACGAGCGGAAGCGCTCCTGGGGCGTGGCTCCCGGGAGCTGGCTGAGCATCCGCGCCACGTGGAGCTCCAGCACCAGCGTGCGCGTGGCCTGGACCTGGAGCTGGTGCGCCAGCGCGTGGATCAGCGCGGCCTCGGCCCCGCTGTCGAGCTGGATGTTCTCCTCGGGATGATGTTGGCGCAACGCCGAGATTCCGGCACGCAGGCGGGCGGCTCCAACCCGGAGGAAGGGTTGGAGGAACCCGGTGAACAGGGGGGGAGCGTCATCCCCCAGGGAGGCCAGGCGTTCCGGGAGCGCGGGGAGCGGCTCGTCCACGAACTCGCGCGAGGAGACCTGCTCGAGCACCGCGCTCCAGGCCCCAGGGGGCAGGTGCGCGTCGGCGCCAGCACCTGACGCCCTGCGCGGCGGTGGGATCGTTGCGTCAAAAGATTCCACGAGCGTGTGTTCCGACATGCGGGGCTCCCCTCGGTCTTGGATGAAAATGCAAGGCTCTCCGCTCGCCAGAAGGAGACGAGCGGAGAGCCCTGCTCGCGCGACGGATGGGTACGGTTACCCCGTCAGGCGTGGTTCAGGGATCAGCAGCACTGGTTGCAGCAGCACGAGGTGTGCGGATCGCTCGGGGCAAGGCCGCCCGTCACCGCGTCCAGCTCGCCCTCATCGAGCTCGGTCATGGCCTTGCCAGAGGGGCTCTCCGGAAGCCCGGCCCGCTGCTCCTCGCTGAGGCTCGCCCGATAGGCTGGGCTCTTCCACGCGCGGATGATCATCTCCTGGGTCAACGTATTGCTCATCGTGTTGTCTCCATGTTGGGGGTCATGGGAACAGAGTGAGCCTGTGCCGGAGTGTGATGTGCCTGGCGCGGAAGCAAGGGCACGCGGTGCGAACGTCCCCACATTCCCGTGGCAGGCCCTCTGCCTGCCCTCGTAGGCCTCGAACCACACGAGCAACCAGGGGCTCCACAGGTAGGCTGGGCGGGGCTGCTGCGCCATGGAGGGGTTCCCCCTCTCACGGGCAAAGCTTCACGTCATCCACGAGCAGGTGGCCCCACGGGCCGCTGTCCGCGTCCCAGATGCGCAGCTGTGCCGTCTTCCCACGCAGCGCCGACACGTCCCAGCTCACCAGCCCCAGGTTCTCCGCGCCCCGGCCTCGCGCGCGCGCCTGAGCGCGCCCCTCCACCACCAGCTCCACCCCCACGTTGCTTCCTTCTCCCCCTCCTCCCACTCGCAGCCGCACCCAGGAGCCCTCCAGCACGAAGGGCGGTGAGAGCGCCTCTCCCACGGGTGCGTCCCCCTGCTCCGTGAACGTGTTGAGGAACCCACCCCCCCGCTGCCCGGTGATGGGCTGCTGTTTCGGCGCTGGCCCGGCCTGCACCCGCACCGCCTCGCCCCGCAGCGTCCACCCTGTCAGCTCCACCGCGTCGAACGTGAAGACCGACTGGCACTTCGCGCTCGGGAAGGTCGAGCCCCCCAGCGCCGGCAGCAGGTACTCGCGCGTCAGGTGCTCCGAGAACTTCACCGCACCCTGCGAGCTCAGGTGATCCCCATCCGAGAAGTCCGTATCCGACAGCCCCGACACGGTCTTCAGGTCGACGTAGGTGGCCCCGTGCTTCGCCGCCTGATCCTTCACCCAGGCGATGTGCTCGTCATAGAGGCTCTGGGGCCCGTAGGCCACGTCCAGCTGGCTCGCCGAGGGGGTGTTGATGACGATTGTCTGGACACCGGCCTCGCGCAGCTCGCGCAGCGCCTCCAGGAAGTAGCCCATCTGCTCGTTGCCGAACCGCGCCTCGGGCTTCCACATCTCCGCGCGGTACGCCATGCCTCGGTGATGCGCCCGAGACGCCTGCGTGGCCGGATCTACGGCCCCCATGGGCAGGTAGCCGTCATCACCGACGTCCGCCGCCGCGCCTGGCTTGCTGCCATTGAGCACCACCTCCACGACACGAGGCCGCAGCCGCACCGACTCGAACAGGTTCGTGACGATGAGGGTGCTCAGCTCCTCGAAGCCCGCCCCGGCCCTCACCGCCGCGCCCAGATCCTCCAGCCGCCAGATCGTCGTGAGCGACTCGCGAGACGGCGCCCGGGCGATCCGGGAGGAGAACATGTACGGCGAGATCCCCATCACCACCACCTTCGGCCTCCGCCCCGGGTGCGTCAGCATCCGCCGCACCCACGCGAGCTGCGCCATGGGCGGCGCCCCGGACAGGGCTGCGTTGTAGACGCGCGGCCGCTCGTTCCGCTCCTCCTCCACCACGTCCGCCACCGCCGCCGGGTAGACGCCGTGCAGCATGCGGGAGTCCCCCGTCACCGCGATGTCCGCACCCTCGGACATCGAATAGGTGCGGGCCTTGCGGATGTAGAGGCTCTCCGCCGCCAGCGCCTCGGCCAGCGACGAGCCTCGGAAGCGCAGCTCGAGCGTCACCACCCCCAACACCAGCACCGCCAGAGCCACCCACGCGCCCCGGCGATGGCGCGCGCGCTCGGCCTGTGGCGCCTCCGGCCGCCCCGCGTGCACGCCAGGCTCGGGAGCCGTGGGCTCCAGTGACTGCGGTGAAGGTGATGACCGGGCTGGCTCCATGACTCAGAACTGGAAGTAGATGAACTGCTCTCGTGGCTCGGCGAGCAGGTAGCAGCCGAGCACCAGCACCAGCCACACCACGCCCCGGGCCGGCGCCGGCATCCACCCATGCAGCCTCGGCCCCACCTCGAAGCGCCCCAGCCCGTGCGCCACCACCAGCGCGCCCGTGAGCACCAGCGCCGTGCGCAGCCCCAGCGGCCACGCGGCCCACGCCGCCCGCAGCGTGTCCGGCCCCACTGCTGGAAGGAACATGCGCCCCAGCACCTCGTGCGCCAGCGTGAACGTGGGCGCGCGGAAGTACACCCACCCCACCATCACGAACACCAGCGTCACCGCCCACGCCACCACTCGATACGGCACGCGCTCGCGCGCCCCTCCCCACGGGCGGGCTCGCGCGAAGCCCTCCCACAGCCTGTGCACGACCAGCCCCACGCCGTGCAACGCACCCCAGAAGACGAACGTCCAGCTCGCCCCGTGCCACAGCCCGCCCAGCAGCATCGTCAGCAGCAGGTTGCGGTACAGCGCCCACGCGCCGAGCCGGTTGCCCCCGAGCGAGATGTAGAGGTAGTCGCGCAGCCATCGAGACAACGTCATGTGCCAGCGCCGCCAGAACTCGGTGATGGACGTGGAGAGGTACGGCAGCCGGAAGTTCTCCGGCAGCTCCAGCCCCAGCATCTTCGACGCGCCTCGGGCGATGTCCGTGTACCCCGAGAAGTCACAGTAGATCTGCCCGGTGTAGGCGATGACGCCCATCCACACGCCGAAGCTCGCGTGCGCCTCCGGGTGGGCGAACACCTCGTCCGCCCAGACCGAGAAGCGGTCCGCGAAGACCAGCTTCTTGGTGAGGCCAACGAGGCATAGGAGCACGCCGTCGGAGAAGCGCTCCCCGTCGAAGTCCTGCGGGGCGTGGAGCTGGGGCAGCAGCTCGCCCGCGCGCACGATGGGGCCGGCGACGAGGTGCGGGTAGTAGGCCACGTACAGCGCGAAGCGCCCCAGCGAGCGCTCTGCCTTGTCGCCTCGGTACACATCCACCAGGTAGCTGATGACCTCGAAGGTGTAGAATGAAATGGCCAGCGGCAGGACGATGTCCACCTTCCCTGCCCCGGGCTCCTGCCCCAGCAGCCGCAGCAGCGCCGCGCCCTGGGCCGCCAGGAAGCCCGCGTACTTGAACCCCGCGAGCACTCCGAGCAGCGACACCACGCTGCCCCCCAGCAACATGCGCCGGTGCCAGCCGCGCTCCAGCCCCAGCCCTGCCGCCCACCCCAGCACCGTCATCCCGCCGATGAGCAGCCCGTAGATGGGGCCCCACGAGAGATAGAAGACGTAGCTGCTCACCAGGAGCAGCGGCCCGACGAGCGCTCGGGGCAGAACCCAGCGCAGGGCCACCACACCCAGATGGAAGAGCAGGAACGTAGCGCTGGTGAAGAGCATGCCGCCGAGAGGGCCGACACCCTACCACGGCCAGCGCGCCCCCCTGGCAGGGCCGCTTGCTCGCCGAGGCAGGTGGCCCCACTGGGCGCGCCGCGCTTTTCTAAGGATCGTCTCCACGTAGCGCATCAGTACAGGTGGTAGCGGAACGGCAGCTCCAGGAGAAAGGGATTGCCAAGCTCCGGAGGGGGTGGAGGAAACGGCTCGGCGTTGCGCACGGTCTCCTGCGCGGCGTCGCACAGCACCGGATGCGGGCAGCGGCCGAGCAGCTCCAGCTTCAACAGCCGGCCCTGGGAGCTGATGGACACGCGCAGCACCACCTGCCCCGCGATGCCCGCCGCGGCCGCCTGGTGCGGATAGCGCACGTGCATGAACCGGCCACGGATGAGCGTCTCCATGTAGCGCTTCACCCACGCCTCCCGCTCCTCGGGCGTGAGGGGCGGCGGCGCCGGAGCGCCGCTGGCGAGCACTCCGCGCATGAGGCCGCCCACCACTTCGCCCACGGCGGCCCCCGCCACGCTGTCCAGCGCGACGCCCGAGGGGACGGCCCCGCCCGCGGCTTCGGAGGCGTCGCGAGGGGCCGAGGGCGCGTCGTCGACCTCGGGGATGTCCTCGGAGGGTGTGGGCGATTCGGGCGCTCGCGTCGGCTGCGGCGCGGGCTTCAGGCGTGGAGGCACCTCGCGGGCGACCACTCTCCGGGTGACGGATGGTGCGGGTGCGCCCGCCGCGGACGAAAGGGGGGGCCGGGCCGCCAGGAGCTTGAGGATGGGCGCGTCGTCATCCCCTGCCCGGGCGGGCAAGCGAGCGGTCTCCCGCCGGGCCGGCGCAAGGACCACGACGGCGAGGATGTGCAGGGCGAGGATGACCGGCACCACCCGTAGGAGTCGCGCGCGGCGCTCGGCCTGGTGTGCGTGGGCGTTGAGGACGAAGGCGAACAACCCGGCCTTCCCGCCAGCCCCCTGACGCATGCGTCCCCCCCGTCGAGCCCAGCCCCGAGATCCTCTGCTGAGATAGGGACTCCAGAGCGACGCGCCACGCCCGAAGAGGGCCCGGCCGCGAAACATGTGCGGCGGTCCCCACTTGCGCCTGCGGAGGTGTCGGCGAGGCTTCATTGTGGGGCCGCTCGCAGCGGTGGTGCTCAGCCCCAGGTTCTCCGCGCCCCGGCCTCGCGCGCGCCTGAGCGCGCCCCTCCACCGAAGGAGGCAGCGCCACCGGGGACTGCCCCGGCGCGCGCCCCGCCATGCGCGCGCCGGGTGAAGCGACGACTCAGTGCACGAACTGCTGGGCCGGCCGGATGAAGTCCACAGGCTCGGACCGGACGTCCTTCGCGAACTCACGGCGGACGTCGAGGATCTTCTTCACGTGCTCGAGGTCGCGGATCGGGCCCACCGGGAACGGCTTCTCCACCGGGCCAATCGGGTCGATGGGCACCACCTGCGCGATCTCCTTGATCCGGTCGACGATGGCCGGCCCAACGGAGATGACGTTGGTGCACTGCGTGCAGAAGGCAAGCTCGTGCAGCCGCTTCCACCGCCGCTCGAGGTCCGCGAACCGCCAGGTCGGCGGCGCGCCGAACTGCGTGTCCCCGACGCCGAACGTCAGGCCCGGGCCACCGCCCGTCAGGAAGCTGGACATGCTGACCGGGATGAACCCGGTGGTGACGTGGGTGAACAGGGTCAGCGTGTCACCGCCGTGGCAGCCGCTGCACGTGTTGAGCGAGAACTGGTGCCGCGCGCACACATCCCGGGGATCCGCGGCGTTGGCGCCGAAGGCCTCCCAGTGGGTGAACGGGTTCGGGACCAGCGAGTTGCCGCCGCGGTACGCCCCTCCCCCGAACGAGTACGGGACGGTGTGGGCGGACGAGCAGTTGGCGGGCAGCGGCCCCACCGCCGCCGGCACCGTGGCCTTGACCGGGCCCAGGACGAAGGCGTTGTTGGTGGCGTTCCCCACGAACGGGAAGGCGGTGTCATTCGGCGTCTGGGCCACCGTGTGCCGGCGGAGCAGGCCGTCGGAGGGCATGTCCGTCCCCGCGGCAGGGTTCTCGTCCGTCAGCGTGAACTCGCGCAGCTCCCAGACGCCGCCCAGCGGGAGCTCGTTGGTGCGCAGCTGGTTGAGGGCGTTCTTGTTGCCCTTCGTCGGCGCCTTGCCGTGCAGCACCACGCTCTCCGTCAGCGTCTGGAGGTGGGTGAGGTAGGCGGCGTTGAAACCACCGAAGGTGTTGAGCTGCGTCCAGTCCCTCGCCCACTGCACCACGTTCGAGCAGCCGGTGATGGGCACGCCGTACTCGAAGATGGCGGTGGCCTGCTTGATGCCGCAGGTGGCCTGCGTGCCAGCGCCCCAGGGGTTCGGCTGCACGATGTTGAAGATGAAGCGCAGCTCGCCGGCGTCCACCGGGCGGCTGGTGGTGGCGCCGCCATACCCGCTGGCCCCCGTCACCGTGTCACCGAGATCGATGCGGTTGACGATCGCCGTCAGGCGGAACGGCGCGATGTTCAGGTTGAGCGGACCGCTGAGCGTGACGAACCGGTGCCCGGTGGCGTCGGTGCTCAGGGTCGCGGTGTGGCCGCTGGCGATGGCCCAGGGCTGGATCACCTGGTTGAACATCAGGAGGCGCGCCGGCACCACGTCTCCATTGATGGTCTGGGGGTTGAGCCAGTCCTCCAGCCACTTGAGGACGAACGTCTCGGGGGTGTGGCCGGAGGTCATCGCCATCTGGCGCATCAGGTGGGCGAAGGTCCAGACGCCGCCCTGCGTCCCCGCTCCCGTGCACGGATCCCACGTCCGCGCCGGGTCGAGGACGACCGCTGGCGAGGTGATGAACAGCGACTCACCCCAGCCCTGCATCGTGGAGACCGGCGTGGCCGGGCAGAGCGAGAGGGGCTGCGGGATGAACCGGTTGAACTGATCGAGATTGAAGGCGAGGCCCTTGCTCACCGCGACGGGCGTGCGCCCGTCGAAGATGACGTTCCGGTCGGTGACCCGGCCCTGCTTTCCGGCGGCCAGGTCCCGCTCGTTCTGGATGCGGCGCGAGATCTCGCTGCTGTCCAGCCGGCTGAAGAGGGTGAAGAACTCGGGGCCAGGGCTCTCCGGGATCTGGCCCAGCGCCTTGAGCGCATCCGAGCGGACCAGCAGCACCGGGCTCTCGGGCTCGCCCATCACGCGCACGAGGCTCCCCTCGAGCTCCTTGTTGGTCGGCGGCGGCAGCAGCATGTGGAGCGCCACGTTCTCCTCGAGCTGCGTCACCTTCTCCAGCTGCTGGAGCGAGATCTTGGAGGCCTTCTCCGGCTCGATGTAGGGCAGCGAGTCCAGCTCCTTGGTCTCGCCTTGCGGCTCCGCGGCCTGGGCCTGCGTCTTCAAGGCGTCAGCAGCGGCGCCTGTGTCGGCGGGATCCGGTGAACAACCGGCAGCGGTGAGCAGCGTCCCTGTGAGCAACAGGGAGGAGAGAGACCAGTGGCGTGTACGGCGAGTACGTCGAACCATGAGACTCCTCAGTGGAGGTTTTCATGGATAGTGAAGCAGCCGGAGAGTCATGGAAATTAGGGAAAACCAGCCCCCCCCTCCCTTCCATGTGACATTTCGTCGCATGAGGGCGGCCATTTGTCAGGGAATGCTATCGGGATCGGGGCAGGCTCACTTCTGTAGGCTTCGTGCCCCTCTGCTGTGAAAGGAGAGCGGGCCCACCTGGCCCCGCATCGCATGCGCCACTTCACTACCGCCGTGCTCCTTCTCTCGAGCCTGACGGCGCTCGCCAAGCCCCCACCCGCCAGGCCCCTTGCTGACCGGAAGACCGACACGTTCCTCCGCCAGTACTCCGAGACGCGCCGCTTCATGAGTGGCCGCCCCGGCAGGCCGCGCATCACCCCGGACGAGAAGACGATCCTCTTTCTGCGCGCCCAGCCCCACTCCGCCACCCAGACGCTCTTCGCCTTCGATGTGGCCACCGGCACGACGAAGGAGCTCCTGACCCCCGAGGCCCTCCTCAAGGGCTCCGAGGAGCAGCTCTCCGTGGAGGAGAAGGCCCGCCGGGAGCGCATGCGTGTGAGCGCCCGGGGCTTCACCACCTATGATCTGTCCGAGGATGGCGAGCGCATCCTGGTGAGCCTGTCGGGCAAGCTCTACCTGGTCGAGCGCTCCTCCGGAAAGGTGACGGAGCTGAAGACGGGCCCTGGCATCATCGACCCGCACTTCTCTCCGGACGGCAGGCAGATCGCCTACGTGCGCGGCCAGGATGTCTACCGCATCGATCTGGCCACCAACCAGGAGCAACCCATCACCCGAGGCGGCACGGAGGAGAAGACGCACGGTCTGGCCGAGTTCGTCGCCCAGGAGGAGATGGGGCGCTTCTCCGGCCACTGGTGGAGCCCGGATGCGAAGCTCATCGCGTACACCGAGTCGGACACCTCGGGCGTGGAGCAGTTCACCATCGTTGACGTGATGCACCCCGAGCGCGGCGGCAACACCTTCCCCTATCCGCGGCCCGGGAAGGCCAACGCCGTGGTGCGGCTGGGGATCATCCCCGTCACCGGTGGCAAGACGGTGTGGGTGGACTGGGATGCGAAGGCGTACCCATATCTGGCCACCGTGCGGTGGCAGAAGGGCGGGCCGCTCACGGTGCTGGTGCAGAACCGCACGCAGACGGAGGAGCAACTGCTCGCGGTGGAACCCTCCACGGGCAAGACGCGCCTGTTGCTCACGGAGAAGGATGCGGCGTGGGTGGAGCTGCACCAGGCCTTCCCGCAGTGGCTCGAGGATGGCAGCGGCTTCCTCTGGCACACCGAGCGCAACGGCGGCCCCGAGGTGGAGTTGCGCAACGCGGACGGCAGCCTGGCGCGCTCGTGGGTGAAGCCGGGGGCGGGCTTCCGGGGCCTGGTGCGCTTCATCGACAAGGATCGCACCCTCTACTTCCATGGGGATCCCAACCCCACCGAGAGCTACCTGTGGCGCGTGAAGGATGGCGGAGCGCCCGAGAAGCTCTCCACTGGCGTGCCTGCCCCCGCCTACGAGATGGCTGCCGCCATCTCCATGCAGGGCGGACTGCTCGTCACCCTCTCCCAGACGGACACCACCATGCCGCGCTTCCAGGTGCTGCGCTCGGACGGCACCCGCGTGGGGGAGCTGCCCTCGGTGGCCGCCGAGCCGCCCTTTACTCCGAAGACACAGTTCTTCCAGGTGGCCAAGGAGGGCTTCCACGCCTCCGTCATCCGCCCCCGGAACGCGAAGCCCGGCGTGAAGCTGCCCGTCATCGTCTACGTGTACGGTGCCGCCACGATGGTGCGCCACGGCATGGCGGAGAACCTGCTCAACCAGTGGATCGCGGACCAGGGCTTCCTCCTCGTCAGGTTCGATGGGCGAGGCACCCCTCAGCGCAGCTCCTCCTGGCAGCGCGCGATGAAGTATGAGTTCGCCTCCGTCCCCCTGAATGACCAGATCACGGCCCTCCAGGCCCTGGCGCAGAAGGTGCCCGAGATGGATCTGTCACGGGTGGGCATCTATGGCTGGAGCTTCGGCGGCTACACGTCCGCGTTCGCCGCCCTCACGCGCCCGGACGTCTTCAAGGCCGCGGTGGCCGGCGCGCCCGTGGTGGACTGGCTCGACTACGACAGCCACCTCACCGAGCGCTACCTCGGGCTTCCCCAGGAGCACCCCGAGGCCTACAAGAAGAACTCCCTGCTCACCTACGCCGAGGAGCCCGGCAAGCCCATCGCCCCGCTGCTGCTCATTCACGGCACCGCGGACGACAACGTCTACTTCTTCCACACCCTCAAGCTCTCCCACGCGCTCTTCCTCGCCGGCAAGCCGCACGAGCTGCTGCCACTCAGTGGGCTGACGCACATGGTGCCGGATCCGCTCGTCACCCAGCGCCAGTACGAGCGGATGCTCGACTTCTTCCAGAAGCACCTGTAGCCGGTGCTGCAGAAGGAAGCGATCTCGGCCGCAGCTCTCCCCTGCACTGCTGGACCTCGGCTCGCGCCTGCTTGTCCTGGGGGCAGACGCAGAGGAAGCCGTCCGAGGCGTCGTCATAGCGCAGGGGCGCCGGCCGGCGCCGCGGGGCTCCCCTGTTCCTCGACCATCTCCTCGCAGAGCACGGCCAGCTGCTCCAAGGTGTTGAACACGTCCGCAATCGTCGGGTGGATGCCCAGCTCATCCTCGAGACGGTTGGCGAGCAGGGTCGCAAGCATCGAATTGCCGCCGAGCTCGAGGAAGTGATCTCCCTGCTTGATCACCTCGATACCGAGCAGCTCGCGCCAGTGGCGGGAGAGCCTCTGCTGCATGGGGGTGCTGGGGAGGGTTTCGGAACTCACGGAGTGCTCCTGTTGGCATGAGGGGAAAGGACTGCTTCCTGCGGCGGGGATGAGCCGAGGTCCGCGCTGCCTGCGGTAAAGACGGTGACCTCCGCCGACAGGCCCGCGCGCAACGGCAGCTGCTCGGGCAGCTCCTCCCAGGAGAGCCGCACGGGGACGCGCTGCACCACCTTCACGAAGTTGCCTGAGGCGTTGTCCGGCGGCAGCAAGGAGAAGCGCGCTCCCGTCCCTCCGGACAGGCTCTCCACCCGGCCCTTCAGCTTGACCTCCGGGAAGGCGTCCACCTTCACCTCGGCCCGTTGACCTGGACGAAGCTTCCCCACCTGGGTCTCCTTGAAGTTGGCGATGACATACGTCCGGCGCGGCACGAGCTGCGCCACCGGCTGCCCGGTGGACAGGAGCTGCCCCTCTCGCACGGCCAACCTGGACACCCAACCGTCCGTGGGAGCGAGAATCCGAGTGGACTCGAGCATGAGCCGGGCCTGCTCCAGTGTGGCCTCCGCGGCCCTCACCCGAGCGTGGGCGAGCGCCGCAGTGGCTCGAGCCACCGCGATCTTCGCCTCCACCGGGGCGCTCTGGTCGAGCTGCCCCTGCGCCTCGGCCACCCGGCTGAGGGCCGCCTGCCGATCCTGCTCGACCGCGGCGAGCTGGGCGCGCGCCCCCTCCAGGAGCGCTTGGGCGCTCTCGCTGGCGGCCCGCGCGGCCTCGAACTCCGACTGGGCAGCCACCTTCCTCTCCAGCAGCCGCTGGACGCGCTCGAAGTCCAGCGCGGCGCGGTGCGCCTCCGCCTCGGCCTGGGCGAGGGCCGCACGGGCGACGCCCACCCGGGCCTCGGCGCTGCTCATCGCGGCCATGTTGCCGGACACCAGGGCCCGCGCGGTGGAGTGGCCGCCGCGCGCCCCTGCCTCCGCCACCGTCGCCTGCGAGTCCGCCGACTCCGCCTGCGCCCGGGCCGAGTCCAGCTCCGCCTCGGCCTGCTTGACGCGGGTGGCGTACTCGCGCGGGTCAATCTCCACCAACACGTCCCCCTTGCGCACCAGCGCGTTGTCCGCCACGCGCACCTTCAGCACCAGCCCTCCGACGCGGGCGTGGAGCGGCACCACGTCCGCCTCCACCTGCGCGTTGTCCGTTGTCTCCTGGCCACGGGTGAGCAGCGCGTAGCCCCCGAGGCCGGCGAGCACCGCCGCGAGCAGGCCCAGGACGAGCGCGCCCCGGCGGCTCCTGGCATGGCGCGGCGCCTCGGCGGCGTCTGGCTCGGGGGCCTCCCCCTCCTCCTCCACTGATCGCGCGGGCGCACTCATCTCCGTCAGGCCTCCACGTCCAGGTGAGCCCTGCCGCGGGGGCCGCTCCGGGGCGAGGTCCGCAGGAAGAGCAAGAGCGGCAGCACGCCCAGCAGCAACAGCGCCGCCAGCAGGAAGAGCCGATCAAAAGCCAGGATGGTCGCTTGCCGCAGGGTGGTGCCCGCCAACAGGCGCAGGCTCGCCTCATGGGCGCTGGCCTCATCCAGGCCTCGCGCGAGGAACCCTCCCCGGACCTGCCCGAGCCACGCGAGGGGCTCGGGACGGTCCGCCGTCAGGTGGGCACCGAGCGCCTCGCGTGCCTGCGCGGTGTAGCGCGTCAGCGCGCTGACGAAGAAGGCCAGCCCCAGCGAGCTGCCCACCTGTCTCAGCAGCCCGATGACGCCGGCCGCATCCGCCAGCCGCGAGCGCGGAACGTGGTCGAGCGCCACGGTATTGAGGGGCACGAAGATCAGGCTGGTCCCGAGCCCCTGCAGGATGATGGAGCCAACGATGTCCTGCATGGCCGTGTCCAGGGAGAACCTGCTCATGAGGTAGACGCCCAGCCCGGTGAGGAGCACGCCCGTGGCGATGAGCCAGCGCGACGGGAGCCGGCCATACAGGCGCCCGACGATCGGCATCGTCACCATCATCGCCAGCGTGCGCGGCATGAGCGCCAGCCCGGCATGGGTGGCAGTGAAGCCGAGCACCTCCTGCATGAAGAGGGACAGCAGGAAGAGGCCCGCGACGAGGACGAAGAAGATCACCGCACCGAGCAAGGCCCCCGAGGTGAACACCGGATCCCTGAAGAGGCGCAGCTCCACCGCGGGCGCGGGGGCGCGGAGCGAGCGCAGCACGAAGGCCGGCAGGCACAGGCTGGCCACCAGCGCGCACGCCGAGATCGCGGGCGAGTCGAACCAGTCACGGCTCTGGCCCTCCTCGAGCATGTACTGGAGCGAGGCCAGGCCCACGCTCAACAGGGCGATGCCGCTCCAGTCCATGTTGCGTCGCTGGCGCTCGGCGGCGGCGCGCTCGGCGGCGAGTAGCTCCGGTGGCTCCTCGACGAAGCGCCACACCATGAGCAGGCCCAACGCTCCCACGGGGAGGTTGATGAAGAAGATCCAGGACCAGTGGAGGTTGTCCACGATGAAGCCGCCGAGCGTGGGGCCGACGGCGGGCCCTGCCACGATCACCATGGAGAAGACGGCCATGGCCATGCCCTGCTCCTCCGGCGGGAAGGTGCGTCGGAGGATGGCCTGCTCGGTGGGCGTGAGCACCGCGGAGCTGAGCCCCTGAAGCACGCGGAAGCACACCAGTGAGGGCAGGTTCCAGGCCAGTCCGCACAGGAACGAGCTGCCGGTGAAGAGGGCCAGGCAGACCAGGTAGGCGCGCTTCTGGCCGAAGAGCCGGCCCACGAGCCCGGTGAGCGGTAGCACGAGCACCGAGGCGATGATGAAACCCGTGCTGGCCCAGGTGACCTCCTGCAGGGTGGCCCCGACGGCCCCCCGGATCTGCGGCAGGGCCACATTGATGATGGAGGCATCAATGGAGGCCATGAGGGTGCCACAGGAGACCGAGAGGGTGACGAGCCACTTGTCGGGGGGGGCCCCCTTGACGGACGTGAGGGACATGAACCCGGCGTCGGCTACGCGGAGGAGCCCCGGCTCTTCTTCGAGCGCGTGGTATGCGCGGCATGCGCCCGGTCCAGGCACGCCTTGAGCCGCGCGGCCAGCTCCTCCACGTGGGGACGTCGCAGGAGAGAGTCATGATCCCCCGGGAGCTGGAAGCGCTCCTCCTCGCCGGCTGGAAACCGCTTCCACCCGTGCGCTCTCAGCGAGGACTCGCTGGCCTCGAACGCGGTGATCCGGCCAGCGTATGGCTGGGGCACGTATCCCCACGCCGCTCGCAGGTTGCTCTCGAAGACCCGGCGCAGCGCCTGCAGGGACTGGAGCCCCTCTCCCAGCGAGGCAGCCGCCGACTGGCTGGCCTCCTCCAGGGTGCGGTACAGCCGCTCCGGCTCCATCCGCGCCAGCTGCTCGTCTGGCAGAGGCGGCTCCTGGCCAGCGGCACGCAGGAGATCCTTGTAGAACAGCGCGGCCAGCCGCGCGGCCTCGGTCTGCTCGGGCCAGGCGTGCTGGCCAGCCAGGGGGCTGGCATAGCTGTCGATCAGCGCCAGCACCTCCACCTGCTCTCCCTGTTGCTGGAGCTGGCAGGCCATCTCGAAGGCGATGCAGCCTCCCATCGACCAGCCTCCGAGCAGGTACGGCCCCTGAGGCTGCACCTCCCTCACGGCCCGCAGGTAGAGCGCCGCCATGGCGGGGATGGTGCCGCATGGCTCCTGCTCACCCTCGAGCCCTGGCGCCTGCAGCCCATAGAAGGACTGCTGTGGCCCCAGCAGCCGCGCCAGCTCCACGTAGCTCAAGACCGTGCCCCCCACTGGGTGGACACAGAAGAAGGGCCGCCTGCCATCACCCCTCCGCAGCTCCACCAGCGGCGACCAGGGCATCCCCCCTTGGCGCAGCAGACTCGCCAGGTGCTCGACAGTGGCATTCTGGAACAGCGCCGCCACGGGCAGGTTCTTTCCCGTGCTCTCCCGGACCCGAGCCAGCAGGCGGATGGCCAGCAGCGAGTGCCCACCCAGCTCGAAGAAGTTGTCCCGCACACCGATGGGATGAATGCCCAGCAACTCCTCCCAGATCCGGACCAGGCGCAACTCCACGGAGTTCCTCGGAGCAACGAGGGGGCGTCCCGGCTCCGGACGAATGCTCTCGGGAGCCGGCAGGGCCTTGCGGTCCACCTTCCCACTGGGGGTCAGCGGCAGGGCCTCCAGCCTCATGAATGCGGACGGCACCATGTACTCGGGCAGCTTCTCTCTCAGGTAGTTCCTGAACTCCGTGGCGGCTGGCGCGCTGGACTCCCCCACCACGACGTAGGCGACCAGGCGCTTGTGGCCCGAGCCATCGTCCCGCGCGTCCACGATGCAGTCCCTCACCGCGGGGTGCTTCGCCAGCGCCGCC
>JAFGNZ010000406.1 GCA_016926755.1 Myxococcaceae bacterium
GCCGCCGCCGCCGGGGATGAGGCCCACGCCCACCTCCACCAGGCCCATGTACAGCTCCGCCGAGGCCTGGATGGCGTTGCCGCCCATCGCCGTCTCCGCGCCGCCGCCCAGCGTCAGGTTGAAGGGCGCCGTCACCACCGGCACCGGGCTGTAGCGCATGCGCTGGTTGGCCGCCTGGAAGCCCGCCGCCATCTTCCGGATGGCCTCGTACTCGTCGCTCTTGGCCGCCATCAGCAGCCCGGCGATGTTGGCGCCCGCCGAGAAGTTCGCCCCGTCGTTGCCGATCACCAGGCCCAGGTGGTTCTTCTCCGTCTCGTCCAGGGCCGTGTTCATCATCGCCATGATGTCATCGTCGATGGAGTTCATCTTCGAGTGGAACTCCAGCAGCGTCACGCCGTCGCCCATGTCCCACAGGGAGGCGCTGCCGTTGCCAGCGATCTTCTTGTTGCCGCGCTTGAGGTACTCCACGCGCAGGGTGCGCGCGTTCTCCTGCACCGGCTTCTCGGACTTGCTGGGGATGTCCCAGTAGGTGTCCCGGCCGTCCTTCACGCCGTAGAAGGACTCACGGCCCGCGGCCAGCATCTGCTCCACCCACGCCGCCGGCTTGAGCCCCAGCTCCTTCATCCGCGCCACGCCCGCGCGCACCCCGTACGCATCCCACGTCTCGAAGGGGCCCATGTCCCAGCCGAAGCCCCAGCGCATGCCGCGGTCGATGTTGACGATGTCGTCGGCGATCTCGGGGATCCGGCGGCTGGAGTACGCCAGCACGTCCAGCGTCACCCGCTCGGCGAACTTCGCGGCCTTGTCCTCGCCCTTCATCACCACGGCCACGCGCTCGCGCACGTCCTCCACGTTCCTGGCCGCGCCCAGCGACTCGAACCGCACCTTGCCCTGCGGCCGGTACTCCAGCGTCTTCAGATCCAGCGCGAGGATCTCCTTCTCCCCGCCGCCGCCCTTGCCCTTCTTGTAGAAGCCGCTGCCGCTCTTGTCGCCCAGCATCCCCTTCTCCACCATCTTCTGGAGGAAGTCCGGGGTGGCGAACGTCTGCCGCTCCTCGTCCTGGGTGAGCGTGTCGTAGCAGTTCTTCGCCACGTGGAGGAAGGTGTCCAGGCCGACGATGTCCGCGGTGCGGAACACGGCCGACTTGGGCCGCCCCATCGCCGGGCCGAAGATCTTGTCCACCTCCTCCACCGTCAGCTCCGCCTTCATCATGTCGGAGATCGTCCGCATCATCCCGTACACGCCGATGCGGTTGGCGATGAAGTTGGTGGTGTCCTTGCCGTAGACGATGCCCTTGCCGAGCACCTCCTCGCCAAAGCGGTGGATGGCGCGCACCACCTCCGGATCCGTCTCCTGGCCGGACACCAGCTCCAGCAGCTTCATGTAGCGCACCGGGTTGAAGAAGTGCGTCACCAGGAAGTGCTTGCGGAACTCGGCGCCGCGGCCCTGCAGCATGCCGGCGATGGAGAGCCCCGAGGTGTTGGAGCTGACGATCGCGTCCTTGCGCGCGTGCTGCTCCACCTTGGCGAACAGGGCCTGCTTGACGGCCATGTCCTCCTTCACCACCTCGATGACCCAGTCGCACTCGGCGATCCGGGCCATGTCATCCTCGAAGTTGCCCACCTCGATGGCGGTGAACACCTGCTCGGAGACGATGGGGCTGGGCTTCTGCTTGCGCATGTGGGCCAGCGCTCCCAGCACGAACTTGTTGCGGAAGGCCTGGGAGGAGGTGTCCTCGCCCGGCGCCGCCTTGGGGGGGACGATGTCCAACAGCAGCGCGCGCACGCCCGAGTTGGCCAGGTGCGCGGCGATGCCGCTGCCCATCACGCCAGCGCCCAGGACTGCCACTTTGCGGATCCGCGTCGTCATTCGGAAAGGCTCCCTTTGTGGGAAGAGGGGACTGCACCAATGTCGCCGTTTGACTCGAAAGTCAATCGACTCGCTCGCCAGCGGGTGGCCCTTGGGACTACAACCCACGGGCACACATGCCCCGCCTCGACCCCCACTCGTACAACGACAGCACCCAGCCCGAAACCGAAACCCTCGACTGGAAGGCCCGTGTGGACTTCCGGACCCGCCGGCTGCACGCGGAGGTGACACTCACCCTCAAGGAAGCGTCCGCCGGTCCGTTGGATCTGGACACTCGTGAACTCGACATCCGCGCGGTGGTGGATGGCCAGGGCAAGCCCCTGCCCTTCACCCTGTCTCCCCCGGAGCCCATCCTCGGCTCCCGCCTGCGGGTGGAGCTGCCCCCGGGGCTGCGCCAGCTCACCGTGCGCTACCGCACCTCGCCTCAGGCCAGCGCCCTCCAGTGGCTCACGCCTCCTCAGACGGCGGGGGGCCAGCACCCCTTCCTCTTCAGCCAGTGCCAGGCCATCCACGCACGCTCCGTCATCCCCCTCCAGGACACCCCGCGCATCCGCATCCGCTACAAGGCGGCGCTCACCCTGCCCAAGGCGCTCAAGGCGGTGATGGCCGCCGGCTTCGTGCGCCGCGAGGAGCCCGGGGTGGAGGCGGTGGAGCACTACGAGATGCCCCAGCCCATCCCGCCCTACCTGCTGGCCTTCGCGGTGGGGAGCCTGGCGTGCAAGGATCTGGGGCCGCGCTCGCGGGTATGGGCGGAGCCGGAGTTGCTCGAGGAGGCCGCCGCCGAGTTCGAGGACGTGGACGCCATGCTGCGCGTGGCCGAGTCCCTCTTCGGCCCCTATGAGTGGGAGCGCTTCGATCTGCTCACCATGCCGCCCTCGTTCCCCTACGGGGGCATGGAGAACCCGCGGCTGACGTTCCTCACGCCCACCCTGCTGGCCGGGGACAAGAGCCTGGTGAACGTGGTGGCGCACGAATTGGCCCACTCGTGGACGGGCAACCTCGTCACCAACGCCTCGGCCGAGCACTTCTGGCTCAACGAGAGCTTCACCGTCTTCGCCGAGCGCCGCATCCTCGAGGCGCTGGCCGGCAAGGAGGAGGCCGCGCTGCACGCGGCCATTGGCCGCCGCTCGCTGGAGACGGCGCTGGAGCACTTCCGCGCCCACCCGCAGCTAACCGTGCTGCGCACGCACCTGGCGGGGATCGATCCGGACGACGTCTTCTCCCAGATCCCCTACGAGAAGGGCTACCTCATGCTGTGCGCCATGGAGGGCGTGGTGGGCCGCGAGGCCTTCGACGTGTACCTGCGCAAGTACATCGACACGTTCCGCTTCCAGGCCCTCACCACCGAGGACTGGGTGGCCTTCACCGAGCGCGAGCTGCCCGGCGTGCTGGCGAAGGTGAACGCGGAGGCGTACCTGCACCAGCCGGGCGTCCCGGACAGCGCGCCCACGCCGCGCTCCGGCCGGCTGGAGGAGCTGCAGCGGCTCAAGGGCACGGTGCCTTCGGCCGAGGCGGTGAAGGGCTGGACGCCCACCGAGTGGCAGCTCTTCCTGGAGTGGATGCCGGCGGACACCTCGCGCGACATGATCCGCGCGCTGGACGAGCGCTTCCGCTTCACGCAGAGCCACAACTCGGAGGTGCTGGTGTCCTGGCTGGTGGCGGCGCTGCGAGCCCACTACGCGCCCGCGCTGGAGCGCGCCGAGTCCTTCCTGGGCGAGGTGGGGCGCATGAAGTACCTCAAGCCGCTGTACAGCGCCCTGCACTCCACCCAGGAGTACCGGGCCAAGGCGCGTGAGCTCTTCCAGCGGTACGCCGAGCGCTACCACCCCATCGCGCGCCAGGGCCTGGAGAACATCCTCTCCCGGGCGTGAGTCGTGCACAGATCCCTTGGATCCTTCAGGGGACGGGTATTAATGTTCCGGCCGACGCGCGACCCGCGTCGATCATGATCTCCGCCTCCTGAAACCACCGCTCCTTCCTGTGACCCTCGAGGGTGACCCGCCTACCGCCAGGTAGGCCCGTCGCCCGGAGTGGCCGCGCCGTGAGTTCGTGAGCAAGGAGCGGGGTCCCCACCCGCGAGCGATCCGAAGCAGCAGTCCATCGACCAGAGGGCCGCTGCGTCCGCTCGCCCATTTCCGCCGCGACACCGAGCACGAGAACTCGTGGGCCTCGAGCGCCACGGGTCCGTCCTCGCCGCGTCGGTTCCTCCTCAACCTCGAACGCTGTGATGAATGGAGAGCCGTATGAGAGCCGAGACCTTGTTCCAGATCGTCAGCCTGGGTGTTGCCCCCGCGTGGCTGCTGCTGGTGTTCGCCCCGCGCTGGAAGTGGACGCAGCGCATCGTTCATTCAGCGTCCATCCTCGCCGTGCTGGGCGTGATTCACCTCAGCACGGTGCTGGCCGCGGACTTCCCCGAAGGCGCGAACGGGATGACCCTTCAGGGCGCCATGCGGATGTTCACCGATCCCATGGGCATGGTGGCCTGCTGGACCCACTACCTGGCGTTCGATCTGTTCGTCGGCGCGTGGGAGGTCCGCGATGCGCAGCGGCACAAGCTCCCACACCTGGCCGTCGTCCCCTGCCTCGTGCTGACGTACATGCTGGGCCCGACAGGGTTCCTGCTGTACCTCGCCCTGCGAGCCGTCCTGCGCGGGAAGTTCTCGCTCGATGAAGGGGCCGGCTCAGCGAAGGCCGCCTCCTGGGTAGGACCGGTGGCTTACCGCGCGGCTGGAGGATGGGACGATCCAACTCCTGCACCGCGCTCTCCCGCGCCTCGGGCGACAGGTGCGCGTACCTCATGGTCATCTCGATGGTCGCGTGACCCATCAACTCCTGAATGACCTTGAGGGCTACGCCCCGCATCGCGAGGTGGCTGTCGTAGGTGTGGCGGAGCTCGTGCCAGCCGATGCAGCTCTCTGGGCGGCTGACGCCCGCCATGCGCAGCGCCCGCAGGAGCGGGTGCTTGGTCATCCCAGCGGTGAGCGGCTGGCCGTCCGGCTTGACCCCAGCGCACCCTGAGTGCTTGAGTCAGCCAGGTGAGAGATCCCCGCCCCAATGCGCACCCTCAACGCAGTATGGGTATCGTCTCTGTCCTGCTACTCACCTCAGCCATTCTGGGCGTGATCGGATACAAGAGTTGCAGGGAAGTGCCGCTGAGCGTCTCGGTGCCTCACTCTTCCCGTTCCGCCGCCCCCCCCACCCAATCCGAGTGGCAACATCCCAGACGATGCCGGCGCCCTGCAACCCGGTGCCTCACAAGACACTCTGGAGTTTGGAGTCACGAATACCCGCCTCTATCAATACGCAGGAACGATGGATGTCGAGAATCGCTATGCCTCCACGGTCATGATCAGCACTGACTCAGAGAGCATGTCGGCCAGATGCAGCGGCGTCCTGATCAGCCCTCGGGTTGTCCTCACCGCAGCCAGTTGCCTCTGCGAACCCTCGAAGAGCCCGCCGCCCGCCAATAGTAACTCTCTCCCTGAGGCCAGCGCCTCATGCCTCCAACGCGCTGCCGTGACAACCGCCATCTATGGCGAAGTCCTCGACAAGAAGTTCCCAGAAGCCACGACCCGAGTGAGCTTCCACAACTACGACGGCGAGGTGCGCCCACACCCTGCATTCAAGTTTGCCTCGGATGATGCAGGCGCCCCTGGGGCCGCGCAGACGGATCTCGCTGTTGTCGTGCTGGATGAAGCCGTCAAGGATGTGAAGCCTGAGACCTTGATGGAGCAGGGCGAGTTTCAAGCTCATGACCCTCTCATCATGGCGGGCTATGCCTCCAGTGGAACAAAGCAGGCGGTAGGCGGGCTTTACGGGATCCGCTACTTCCGCCAGAACACAGTCACCCAGAGCCTGCCGGGAGAACAGGGAAGAATTCTTTATCAGCAGCATGGCCCCTTCATCTACAACGGCTACGCTGGCGGACCCTGCTTTCGAGAAGACTCCCACCGGCGTCTGCTCGCCGGAGTCGCGGGCACCGGCGGCGGCCAGGAACTCTCCTTCACCAGCGTCCCTCCTTTTCTAGATTGGGTGCAGGCCCAGATTCGCCGGGAGCCTCCCAGCAATTCTCCCGCGCCACGGCGCTGAGATCCTCATTCGAGGTGATTTCGCATGCTTACCTGCCGAAGCCTCCTGGCGTCATCGATGCTTGTGGCTCTATCCATATGCTTGGGGATGGGATGTGTATCCCCCCATCCAGAGCTCAAAGGAGAGTCAAGAGAGCCACGGTCATCAGCCACCTCTATCTCTACCGGCCGGAGAACAGAGGATGGGAACCGATACCGACAACATCGGAAGGCGATGTCATCGCCCACGAGGAGTTCACATCGCAGCGCACCAGCGAGGGGTTCGTGGATCCTGCCAAGCGCGTTGCGGATCTCGCGATAGTCGCGCTGGACAAGGAGTTGGACGGACTCAAGCCTGACGTCTTGTTGAGGCCCCAGGACGTCTCCGAAGGCGATGAGCTCACCGTAATTGGTTACGGCCCTACCAGGACTAACGGTTCCGATGGAAGCGTCCGACGCTCCGGTACCAACACCATCTTCACCGTCACGAAGTTCCCCAACGGGAGGGTGCGCGAGTTCCGCTTCAATGGCTCAGGAGCCCATACGCATGATGGAGACAGCGGCGGCCCGGCCTTGTACTTCGATGATGGAAAGCGCTGGCTCGTAGGTATCAACGGCGGATACTCGGAGCAGGGTGAGCAGTCCTGGTTCACGGCCACTGCCAACTACGGCGGTTGGATCAAGTCGCAGATCGCTAAGGCCATGAGGCCAAGAGCCCCATGACCCCAC
>JAFGNZ010000407.1 GCA_016926755.1 Myxococcaceae bacterium
CCCCACAGGTAGCGCGCGGGGTAGGTCTCGAACCCGTTGCCCCCGAAGATCAGGCACTCCTCCACGCCGCCCCGGGACGCGTTGGTGATGATGTACTTGTTGTTGTCCACGAGGCGCAGCGTCCAGACGGCCTGCTTGTTGTCCAGCAACTCCTGCCGGGTCGAGAAGCCGCAGTGCGCGTTGGCGCCCGCACCCCACAGGTAGCGCGCGGGGTAGGTCTCGAACCCGTTGCCCCCGAAGATCAGGCACTCCTCCACGCCGCTCTGGGAGGCATTGCTGATGGTGTACTTGTCGCCTCCCAGGGGCGTGAGCGTGAAGACGGCCTGCTTGTTGGCCTCCAGCTCTTCCTCGGTCGAGAAGCCGCAGAAGGCATTGGCACCCTCACCCCACAGGTAGCGCGAGGGGTAGATCTCGAACCCGTTGCCTCCGAAGATCAGGCACTCGTCCACGCCACTCCGGGACGCATTGCGGATCGTGGCCTTGAAGCTCACGGGGGCCTCCTCGGTGATGCCACTTCGCGCCACCTGGAGGCGTCCCTCCCCCTCCACCGGCAGCCCTCCGCCATCGCAGGCGATGGAGGGGAGCGCCCCGATGAGGGTGGTGCAGGCCAGCAGCAGACGACGGACGTTGAAGAGTTCCTTCATGACAGCTTCCTTTCTGGAGGCGAGGTGGAAATCACGCCGAACCGGCCGTGGTGCCTGGGGGTTCTGCAACCCACGCGCCAGGGGTGCCCAGGGATCCGCGCGGACTCGCTTCCCTCTGGGGGCGCTCCTCCCACGCTGCTCCCACGCCCTCTTCCACGCGCCTTCCACGCGTGGCCGAGGGGTCCTCCACGCGTGGAAGCCTCGACGCGTACGCTCTGCCCGGAGAGGCCAGCTCCCCCGGGTATCCCCCTTTTGGGTAAGACTCCCCCTCGCGGCGCGACGGGGGCACCCATGTCCGAAGACACTGAAGCAGAGCTGCGCATCGCGCTGGCCGAGGGCCTCATCTCCCGCGAGGAGGCCCTCGCCCTGCACGAGGAGTCCCGCCGTCTGGAGCAGAGCCCCCTGTCGCTGCTCGTGAGCCGGGGCCGGCTCTCCGAGGAGTCTCTCGCACTCCTGCGTGAGTCCACCCGGAACGCGGCCCGGCTGCGCGCCCTGGAGGCCGAGGGCGCCCAGACCCTGGAGACAGCCCCCAGCAAGGAGCCCCCCTCCATGGAGAAGGCGCCCGCCTTCCCTGTCCCCGGCTGGGGGCGCTATGAGGGCGTCCGCTTCCTCGGCCAGGGTGGCATGGGCCAGGTGTTCCTCGCCCATGATCCCCGGCTGCGCCGCAACGTGGCCCTCAAGTTCGTCAAGGGCGACGACGCACGGCTCATCCAGCGCTTTCTCTCCGAGGCCCGTGCTCAGGCCCGCGTCGAGCACGAGCGCGTGTGCCAGGTGTACGAGGTGGGCGAGGTCCAGGGGCGCTCCTTCATCGCCATGCAGTACGTGGACGGCCAGCCCCTGAATCAGCTCGCGGGCCAGCTCACCGTGGAGCAGAAGGCGCTGGTGCTCCGGGACGCGGCCGAGGGCGTCCACGCCGCCCACCGCGTGGGCCTCATTCACCGGGATCTCAAGCCCTCCAACATCCTGGTCGAACGGACCGAGAACGGGCGCCTCAAGCCCTACGTGATGGACTTCGGCCTGGCGCGGGACTGGAAGGAGCAGGGCGCCACCGCCACCGGAGCGGTGCTGGGCACGCCCCGATACATGGCGCCCGAGCAGGCCCGGGGCGAGGTGGCGCAGCTGGATCGGCGCGCGGACGTCTACAGCCTGGGCGCCACGCTCTACCACCTCCTGACGGGCGAGCCCCCCATCCCCGGCGACAACGGCCTGGAGGTGCTCAACAACATCGCCACCCAGGAGCCTCGCCCACCGCGCGCCCTGAACCCGGATCTGCCAGTGGATCTGGAGGCCATCGTCCTCAAGTGCCTGGAGAAGGATCGCTCGGCCCGCTACGACTCGGCGCGCGCGCTGATCGAGGAGCTGGATCGGTTCCTCGCCGGTGAGCCGGTGCAGGCGCGCCCCACCGGCCTGTGGTACCGGCTGCGCAAGAAGGCCCGCCGGCACCGGCTGACCGTCGCCACCGCCGCCGTGGCGCTGCTCGCGGTGATGCTGGCCACAGGCTGGGCCGTCCTCACCCGCCGGGAGGCCACGCGCCGAGAGCAGCTGGCCCGCAGCTTCACGGAGAAGGTCGACTACATCGAGGCCCTGGCCCGCTACTCCGGCCTCTCGCGGCTGCACGACATCCGCGCCGACCGCGAGGAGATCCGCGGGCACATGGCCGAGCTGGAGGCGGAGATCCGCCAGACGGGCGCGCTGGCCGCGGGGCCCGGGAACTACGCCCTGGGGCGTGGCTACCTGGCGCTGGGCGAGGAGCCCCGGGCGCTCGAGCACCTGGAGGCGGCCTGGCAGAGCGGCTTCCGGGAGCCCCGCGTCGCCTACACGCTGGCGCTGGTGCTGGGGAGCCTGTACCAGGAGCAGCTCGTGGAGACCGAGCGCCTGCGCAACCGCGAGCAGCGCGAGGCCCGCAAGCGCGAGCTCCAGCGCCAGTACCGGGAGCCGGCCCTGGCCTACCTGCGCCAGAGCGAGGGCGCCAGCGTGCCCTCCACCGAGTACGTCGCGGCGCTCATCGCCTTCTACGAGGAGCGGTTCGACGAGGCGCTGGCCCGGCTCGACGCCATCGAGCGCCGCCGCCCCTGGTTCTTCGAGGCCACCAAGCTGCGCGGGGACATCCTCCACGATCGCGCGGCCCTGCGCTGGAACCAGGGAGATCGTGAAGGAGCGCTGAGCGACTTCGAGGCAGGGCGCAAGGCGTTTGCCCAGGCCGCCGCCACGGCCCAGAGCGTGCTCGACATCTACCTGGAGCTGGCCCGGCTCGAGACCACCGCCATGATCATGGAGCTGTACGGCAAGGGCGACGTGCTCCCCCCCTTCGCCCGGGGCCTGGAGGCCGTGGCGCGTGCTCGCTCAGTGGACCCGGACGCCCCCACGCCCCACATCCAGGAGGCGCGCTTCTACAACCGCCTGGCGGAGCACCGCCTGAGCCAGGGCGGCGACGTGGAGGAGGCCGTCCGGAAGGCGATCGCGGCCGGGCAGCGCGCCCTGGCGATCGAGCCTGAACGCCGCGCCCGCATGGAGCTGGGGCAGAGCTACTGGCGGTGGGCCCGCGCCCGTCAGAGCGGGGGCCTGGATCCCACCGAGCAGCTCCGCCACGCCGTTGAGGCCTTCGAGGGCCTCGCGCCCCACGAGCGGGACTACGAGTTCCACGCCACGCTCGGCCTGGTCTTCAAGGTCTGGGCCGACCACGAGGATCAGATCGGCGCGGACTCGCTGCCCCACCGCGACAAGGCCATCGCGTCCTACCGCGAGGCCATCCGCCTCGACGAGCGCTTGCCAGATGCGTGGATCAACCTGGGCCTGGCGTACCTCACCCGGGCCTCGAACGCGCGAACCTCGAACCCGGAGGGGGACCTGGAGCAGGCCCGGATCGCGCTCGACACGTCCCAGCGGCTCAACCCGCAGAACTACGTCCCCTACTTCCTCGGGGGGAAGCTGCACGCGGAGCTGGCCTCGCGGCGCAGGAGCCGCGGGGAGGATGCGCGGCCAGAGCTGATCACCGCGGTGGAGCGCTTCCAGCGCGGCATCACCATCAACTCCCGGATCCCGCAGCTCCACAACGGCATGGGCTCGGCGCTGATCGAGCACGCGCGGGAGGCCTGGGACCGCGGCGGAGATCCCCTCCCCCTGCTGGAGCAGGCGCACGCCGCCTATACGCGCTCCATCGCGGAGGCGCCTCGGCATGGCTACGCCTTCAGCAACCTGGGCGTGCTCCACGCCGAGCGGGCCACCTACCGCCTCCTCGCGGGAGAGGACCCGAGCCCCGAGCTCCAGGAAGCCGAGACCTCCCACCGCAAGGCCATCGAGCTGCTCCCAGGGCAGGCCTTCCCCTGGGTCAACCTGAGCAAGGCCCACGCCCTGCGGGCGCTCTTCGAGCTGGAGTCGCAGCGCGATCCCCGGCGGAGCCTCGAGCGCGCCGAGGAGGCGCTCCGCGGTGCGTTCGAGCGCAACCCGAACGAGGCGGAGGCGTGGCTGAATCAGGGCGAGGTGCGCGGGGTGAAGGCCCGCTGGCTGTCCCGACAACGGCAGTCGCGCGCCCAGGACTTCGAGGACGCCGCCCGCTCCTTCGAGAAGGCGCTCGAGCTGGCTCCCCGGCGCCAGGACTTCCGCGTCGCCTTCGGCCACTTCTGCCGCGAGTGGGCGCGCTGGCGGAAGGAGGCCGGGCTCGACCCCACTCCCGCCCTGGAGCGCGGCCTGTCCCTGGCGGAGGAGGTGCTGGCCGCGCGCCCCTCCTGGGCGGAGGCGCTGGTGCTGCGCGCGAGCCTGCTCCAGACAAGGGAGACACCGGCGGCGGCTGCTGGAGAGCACCTGGCGTGGCGGCGCCGAGCCCAGGAGGATCTCGACCGGGCGCTCGCGCTCAACCCGCATCTGACGCCCTGGTGGAGGCGCCAGTTCCCGCAGCGCGTCGCCGCCGATCCCTAGCGCCTGAGCCGGGGCTCAGCGCTTGCCGTCCTGCGGGTCACCCTCACCTCCCGTGGCCACCTCCAGGGTCCCGTCGTTGGTGCCCCCAAGCCCGCCATCGAACTTGCCGGCCGACGTGTCCGGGCAGCTGACCCTCAACGCGAAGGGCCCGAGCTGCGTGGGCGCGCTCTTGATCTCCTTGCCCTGGATGCCGCTGAAGTTGAACGAGTGATCGCTGACATCGTCCGAGAAGGGGCTCGGCGCCGTGCCGCCATACGGGAGCAGGATGCTGCCTCCTGGGCACCTCACATTGAAAGTGACCGTCCCTCCCTTCTTGACGCACACCTTCTGGGTGCTGACTTCGGGGGCGATGGTGATCTCCACCACGTCCTCGCCAGGGCTCCCGTCGGAGCACAGGGGCTTCGTGGAGGACACCCGCTGGGCCTGTCCTGACTTCACGCAGGACGACAGCCCGTGGGCTGACAGAACGAGCAGTGCCAGCATCGCCAGGAGGCGAACGGAAGATGGGCCCACACTCCGCTTGGACAGCTCGAGAATCCGAATCCGCATGTTCACCCCTCCTGCCTGATTCTACATGCCAGCCGTGGGCTCAGTCCCCTCCCGCGCCGAGCCCGAGCTCCTTGATGCGGCGGCCGAGCGCCTTCTTGGAGACCTCCAGCCGCCGCACCATCGCGTCCAGATCGCCCCGGCATTCGTGGTGGCAGCGGGTGATCTCCTCCACGCTCAGGTCTCCGGCGGTCCGCAGGCTGGGGCTCCGCTCGATCAGATCGTAGATGGAGGTCCGGTGGATGCCGAGCCGGTCCGCGGCGGCCTGGAAGTCCCAGCCGTTCTCCCGGAGCGCGGCGAGCAGCTCCGGCTCGGTGATGCCCGAAGGTCTGCGGCGAGAGGTGGCCCGCGCCGTGGGGGCAGCCGACGCTGTTGCGGGGCGACCCACGCGAGGGCTGTTCGGAGTGGCCAGCTCCTGCTCGAGCTGCGCATCGAGGCTCAGGCGCGGCTGGCCGCGGTTCCCGATGACGAGCTGTCGCGCCACATTGCGAAGCTGCCGGATGTTGCCCGGCCACGCGAAGCGCACCAGCCGCGAGGCGAGCGCGGCGGGCAGCCACGGCTCGGCGTAGGCGTCCTTCGGGCTCAGGCGCGAGGCCTCGCCGATCGCCTCCAGCTCCTCGCGCGCGAAGTGGTGGAAGAGCAGCCCGATGTCCTCCCGCCGCTCCCTCAGCGGCGGCACGCGGATGGCGTACCCGGACAGGCGATGCAGCAGCGGCGCCTTGAACCGCCCCTCCTGGATCTGCTCCTCGAGGTGCGCGTCCGTGGCGGCCACCAGCCGCACGTCCACCTTCACGGGCGTGCGCTCGCCCACCGGGTAGATCTCCCCCGTCTCCAGCACGCGCAGCAGCATCACCTGGACCTCGGGTGGCGCCTCGCCCACCTCGTCCAGGAACAGGGTGCCCCCATGGGCCGCCTGGAAGAAGCCCTGTTGATCCCGCACGGCCCCCGTGAAGGCGCCCTTGAGCGCGCCGAACAGCTCCGAGGCCGCCAGCTCCTTGGGGATGGCGCCCAGGTTCACGCTCACGAAGGCCTTGTCGCGCCGCAGGCCACGCTGGTGGATCGCCCGGGCGATGAGCTCCTTGCCAGAGCCTGTCTCCCCACGCACGAGCACCGGCACGTTCAGGTCCGCCACGCGCTCGATGTGCCGACGCACGCCCTGGAGCCCCACGCTGGTTCCCACCATGCTCAGCGCGTCAAGGGCTCCGCCCTCCGTGGGATCCGTCAGGTGCAGCACGAGCACTACGCGCCCGGCCAGCTCCAGTGTCACGCCCGCCGCTACCTCTTCAGATGAGAGCTCCCAGGGCTCACGCAGCGGCTCCCCCCCGAGCGAGACCTGCTGGTTCTCTCCCGGATCGACGCGGATGCGCCCCTCGGCGCCCGGCGCGAAGAGCAGGGGCTTGCGGCTCAAGAAGGGATCCGCCAGGTGCGTGCCCAGCGCACCATCAGGGCGCATGAAGGTCGGATCATTCCGCGAGAGGTGGGCCTGCTTGTCGCGAGCCAGCGCGCTCAGGAGGAGCCGCTCGCCCACGCGCTCGGCCATGGGATGCGAGACGATGGTCAGCGCGGGGACGAGGCGGGAGCCCTGCTCACCCCCACCGCGCGGCTCCACCTCCGCCGTGGAGACGTCCACGATGCCCTGCTCTCGCATTTGGTGCCGCTCCCTTGCCCCGGCCATGAAAGGGTGTTCGAGGTCGCCTGCTGTGGCTCAGTGCATTCCCGAGGACTCTCGCGTGTAGATGCGGAACTCCTGCTGTCGGGTTCCTGGATCGTCTGGAACCGGCTCCGGGCTGGAGAGGGGCATCACCTGGAGGACCTCCTGCGCAGAACCCCACTCCTCCATCAGAGCCTTCTCCTTCGGGCTCAGCCTTCCCTTGGGCACGGCGGCACAATCGACCGGCTCATGCGAGATGATCGTCTCGAACTCCCACGGTCCATGCTGGCCGCCCTCTTCCAGGCTCGACCTGAAGAGCGCATGAGTCACGTAACAGCCCGTGCCCTCGTTCGGCAGGGGGCGATCCTCCCCAGCCAGCTCGTCACCCAGGGGCACAGGGGAGTCCGCGGGGGGCTTTTTCGCCTTGGGCGTTCGCACGGGCTTTGAGCCCCGTTGCGAGGAAGAGCCAACGGGAGCAGGGGCGCTCACGTCCGCCTCATGGTTCTCCTGGGAGCTCTGCGCGGCGGCCAGCACGAAGATTCCACCCAGGCCCAGGCAGCCCAGGCCGCCCACCACCAGCACTGCCAGGAGGCAGCCCCGCCCCAGGAACGAAGAGCGCGCGGGCGGTTTCCGGCCAGGAACAACCGCGGGCGCGGGGGGACGGTTCTGGGCGGGCACGACAACGGGCGGCACTGGCGCGGGCTGCCGGTCAGTCGTGGGCCGTGGCTGTCCCTGCATCGCCATGGGCGAGGGGGACTGCTGTCGGTCGGTCACGGGCCGCGCAGGAGCGGGAGCAACCGCCGCGGGCCCGTGCTCGGCGGCGCCAGCCTCGGGCCGCTTCATCGTCGCGGAGAACGCGCCCGGTGCCGCGGCCGCGGCCTGCGCGGCGCCAGCCTCGGGCCGCTTCATCGTCGCGGAGAAGGCTCCGGGCGCCATCGCCGGAGCTCTCGCGGCGCCGGCCTGGGGTGGAACAGGGGCTACGGTGCTCACGGGGGCGGAGCGCAGCGCCTCCTCGCAGGCCATGAGCGCCCGGTCCGCCTCTGCCGCGTCCTGGAAGCGATCCTCCGGCCGCTTCTCGTAGAACTTCTGCAGCGTCTGGCGCAGCCCGTCCGGCAGTGGGAGGGAGATGGGCGGAGGTGGCTCGTTCAGCTGCGCGTGGAGGATGCGCGCGATCGTCTCCCCCTGGTACGCCCGCACGCCGCTCAGGAGCTCATGGAAGATGAGGCCCGCGGCGTAGAGATCCGTCCGCCCGTCGATCGGCTTGCCCGAGATCTGCTCGGGCGCCATGTACGCGGGCGTGCCCACCATCATCCCCGTGCTGGTGAGCTGCCCGCCGATGTCTCCGACGACCTTGGCGATGCCGAAGTCGAGCACCTTCACGAAGAGCTGCCCGTCAGGCCCGGCCTGGATGACCTTGATGTTGGAGGGCTTGAGGTCGCGGTGGACGATGCCCAGCGCGTGCGCGGCGTGCAGCAGCGAGACGATCTGACGCATCACCGCCACGGCCTGACGGGGGGGCATGGGGCCCTGGCGCTCGATGAGCTCGGCCAGCTCCACGCCGTCCACGTACTCCATCACGAGGTATGGCGTGCCCTGCTCCACCCCGAAGTCGATGACCTGCGTCATCGCCGGGTGGCTCACCTTGCCGGCGACCTTGGCCTCCCGCTCGAAGCGCGCGAGGTTCTCTGGCGAGGAGATGGCCCGGGTCGAGAGCACCTTGACCGCCATGCGCTTCTCGAGCCCGAGGTGGGTGGCCAGGAAGACGGTCCCCATGCCTCCGCTGCCCAGCTCTTCGTCGACGCGGTAGGTCCCCTTGAGCACGGCCCCGGGGAGGATCTGGATCCCCGAGGAGGGCTTGCGCGACGCCTGACCTCGGGGGGGCTGATACGTCTTGTCGTCCTCGCTCATGCGTTCCGCGTCCGGCTCAGGGGGTGCTCTCGGACACCCGCGTATGAACCTTCACCACCACCCGCCGGGTATTCGGCGCTCCCTTCTTCTTCGGCTCGAAGGAGAGCGTCTGGGACTGGAGCACCTTCTCCGAGGAAGACTCCGGCCACCGCTTGTACAGATCCCGGTACTCGCGCTTCAGCTTCTTCGTGGACACGGAGGCGCAGTCGATGGGCTTCCGAGAGTTGACCGACGCCGGAAGCCACGGCCCGAACTGGCCAGTTGGCAGCCGGCTCGACTCGAGCGCCACCACGGAGACGAAGCAGGCCTCGTCCGCACCCTTCGACGGTGGCGGGGCCTCTCCCTCCGCGTTCGCCTCGCCCTCCGGCTCCTCCGTCCCCGCGGCGGCAGGCTCCTCGTCCTCGGTGGGCTGCGCGGCGGCAGGCTCCTCGTCCTCGGTGGGCTGCGTAGGAACAGGCCTCTCGTCCTCGACGGGTTTCGCGGGCGTGTCCGCACCCGCGACCTCGATGGGCTCGGGCCTGGTGGGCGGCGGCTCGCTCTTCACCGTGACCGCCGGCCCCTCGCCTTCCGGTGAGGGAGCGAACGGGACCAGGCCCGAGAGCCGACCGCTCGTCCAGGCCCACACGCCCCCCGCGAGCCCCGCCACGACCAGCACGAAGGCCACGCCCAGCAGCGCCACGACCTTGCCGCCTCCCGAGGAGCTCCGAGGCTGGACGGTCTGGAGCGGAGGAACCTCCGGACGGGAGACGGGCGCGGAGACAGGCTCGGGAGCCGCGGCCTCCCGACCCGGAGCGGGCACGAGCGCGGGCTCTTCCGCGGTCGACTTCCTCTCCTTCACGAGCGACGGCGAGACAGCGACAGAGGAAGGCGGCTTGCCCGCGGAGGCCTCGGGCTCGGCGCTGCCCGAGGCGACAGGAGCTGGCTCAGCCTGCTTCGGGCGATAGGCGAGCGTCCGGGCGCCGTTGTCGGGAGCGCTCTCCCGCTCGGAGGCCTCGCCCATCAGGGCCGGCGCCGCGCTGGAGGACAGCACCGAGGCCGCGGCGAGGTTCCCCGAGGGCGGCCGCAGCACATCCTCGCAGGCCATGAGCGCCCGGTCCGCCTCGGCCGCGTCCTGGAAGCGATCCTCCGGCCGCTTCTCGTAGAACTTCTGCAGCGTCTGGCGAACGAGGTCCGGCACCTCCACGGTCAGGGGCGGCGGCGGCTCATTCATCTGCGCATGGAGGATGCGCGCGATCGTCTCCCCCTTGAAGGCCCGCCTGCCGCTGAGCATCTCGTGGAAGATGAGGCCCGCGGTGTAGAGGTCCGTCCGCCCGTCGATGGGCTGGCCGTTGATCTGCTCGGGCGCCATGTACGCGGGCGTGCCCACCAGCATCCCCTCGCTGGTGAGCTGCCCGGAGATGTCTCCGACGACCTTGGCGATGCCGAAGTCGAGCACCTTCACGAAGATCTGCGTGTCCTCCGGGCTCTCCTGGATGATCTTGATGTTGGCCGGCTTGAGATCGCGGTGGACGATGCCCAGCGCATGTGCCGCGCGCAGCAGCGAGACGATCTGGCGCATCACCGCCACCGCGCGCCGGGGCGACATGGGCCCGCTGCGCTCGATGAGCTCGGCCAGCTCCACGCCGCTCACGTACTCCATCACGATGTACGGGGTGCCCTGCTCCACCCCGAAGTCGATGACGTCCGTCATCGCCGGGTGGCTCACCTTGCCGGCGACCTTCGCCTCGCGCTCGAAGCGCGCCAGGCTGTCCGGGGTGGAGATGGCCCGGTGCGAGAGCACCTTCACCGCCATGGTCTTGTCGAGCCCTACATGGGTGGCGCGGAAGACCGTGCCCATGCCGCCGCTGCCCAGCTCGGCCTCGACGCGGTAGGTGCCCTTGAGCACCACCCCAGGGGAGATCTGCAGGGGGGGAGCGGGCTTGCTCGGCGCCTCCACCGCCCCGGCCAGGTGCGTCTTGTCGTCTTCACTCATGGATGGGCCGCGATGCTAGTTCATCAGCGGGCCCTGCCCCCTCAGAGAGAAGCCGTCCGAGGTGCTCCCATGGGCGTGCAATGCCCACACCCCCGCTTTCGTGACAGCGCCCCGCTACCCTTCCGTCCCCTATACACCGAGGGGGTAACCCTTCAACGTGGCTTGATTTACCTCTCGCGCACAAGGGACACTCTCATTCTCCGTGGGTAAGAAAGCAGGGGTCGCTGCCACCCTGCCACCTGCCTCACGGGGAGTTCGCCATCACCGGCCGTCCCCCCTCCGACGGCTCTTCTGGAAATGGGTGCCCCATGCTGATCGTGATGAAACCGGATGCGACGCCTCAGGACATCGAGCGGGTCAATGACGAGATCCGTCGCCGCGGCTGGCAACCGAACGCGATCCCGGGAGGCACTCGCACCGCCATCGGCATCACCGGCAACAAGGGCGCGGTGGAGCCCGAGCCCTTCCGCGTGCTGCCGGGCGTGGCGGACGCGGTGGCCATCTCCCAACCCTTCAAGCTCGTCAGCCGCGAGGTGAAGCCGGAGGACAGCACCTTCCAGCTGGGCAACCTGACGCTGGGCGGAAAGTCGATCCACGTGATCGCCGGCCCATGCTCGGTGGAGACGCGCGAGCAGATCGTCGGCACGGCGCAGGCGGTGAGGAAGGCGGGCGCCACCATGCTGCGTGGCGGCGCGTTCAAGCCGCGCACCAGCCCCTACGAGTTCCAGGGCCTGAAGAACGACGGCCTGTCGCTGCTGGCCGAGGCGCGCAAGGAGACGGGCCTGCTCGTCGTCACCGAGGTGAAGGACACGGCGACGCTGCCGCAGGTGGCGGAGGCGGCGGACATCCTCCAGGTGGGCGCGCGCAACATGCAGAACTTCTCGCTGCTGGAGGCGGTGGGCGAGGTGCGCAAGCCGGTGCTGCTCAAGCGCGGCATGAGCGCCACCATCAAGGAGATGCTGATGGCGGCCGAGTACATCGTCGCCAAGGGCAACCACCGCGTCATCCTCTGCGAGCGCGGCATCCGCACCTTCGAGACGATGACGCGCAACACGCTGGACCTGAACGCGGTGCCGATGCTCAAGTCGCTCAGCCACCTGCCCGTGTTCGTGGATCCGTCGCACGGCATCGGCGTGCGCAAGGCGGTGCCGGCGATGATGCGCGCGGCCGTCGCGGTGGGCGCGGACGGCATCATCGTCGAGGTGCACCCGGATCCGCCGCGGGCGCTGTCGGACGGCCACCAGTCGATGGACTTCACCGAGTTCGAGAAGTCGATGGACGAGGTGCGCGCCATCGCCGGGGCGCTCGGGCGTGATGTGGCCAGGCTGGGGTAGCCGCGAATGACGATCAAGGAAGCGCTGGGCAAGGTGCTGAGCCGGCGCGATCTCACCCGCGAAGAAATGGCCACCCTCATGGGGCTGATGCTCGCGGGCGAGGCGACGTCGGCGCAGGTGGGCGCGCTGGCGGCCGCGCTGCGGATGAAGGGCGAGACGGAGGACGAGCTGCTCGGCGCCGCGGAGGCCATGCGGGCGCGCGCGGCGAAGCTGTCTCCGCGGGCGGAGGTGGTGCTGGACACGTGCGGCACCGGCGGGGATGGGGCGCACACGTTCAACATCTCCACGGCGGTGGCGTTCGTGGCGGCGGGGGCGGGGGCGACGGTGGCCAAGCACGGCAACCGGGCCGTCTCCAGCCGCTGCGGGAGCGCGGACGTGCTGGCGGCGCTGGGGCTGCCCATGGAGCGGGCGCACGAGGCGGTGGCGCGGGACATCGACGAGCACGGCGTGGGCTTCCTCTTCGCGCCGTCGCATCACAGCGCGCTGAAGCACGTGGCGCAGGCGCGGCGGGAGATGGGGTTCCACAGCTTCTTCAACCTGCTGGGGCCGATGACGAACCCGGCGGGCGCGCGCTACCAGCTGCTGGGCACCTTCGCCGGGGAGCGGCTGGAGCAGACGGCGCGGGTGCTGGGGCGGCTGGGCAGCCGGCGCGCGTGGGTGGTGCACGGGCAGGACGGGCTGGACGAGGTGACGCCTTGCGGCCCGACGAACGTGGCGGAGCTGCGCGCGGACGGCACGGTCCACACCTTCGTCGTCACGCCGGAGGACGCGGGGCTGGAGCGGGTGCCGCGCGAGGCCATCGCCGGGGGAGACGCGGCCGAGAACGCCCGGCGGCTGCAGGCCCTGCTGGCGGGCGAGCGCTCGGGGATCCGCACGGCGGTGCTGCTCAACGCGGCGGCGGCGCTGGTGGTGGTGGGCCAGGCGGCGGAGCTGCGCGAGGGCGTGAAGCGGGCCGAGGAGGCGATCGACTCGGGCGCGGCGGCGCGCAAGCTGGCGGCGCTGATCACGGGAGCCACGCCGTGAGCCGTGGCGCTGACTGAAGGGTTATCCGATCGGAGGGGCCAGATGGCCCCACTTCTTCCGTTTGATGAGCAAGATCTCATACAGGTTGTCCTTCGGGCCGATGTGCCAGCCCTGAATCAGCCTGCCTTGCTCATCCCATCTCTTCTCGGCAATCCCGATCCCCAGCTCGCCGATCCTTTCGGAGATGAGGCGCCCTTGCTCGTCCCAGATACGCTTGTACCCGTGGAGACCTCCGTACCAGAGGTTCTTTTCTTCTCTGAGCTGACCTGAGGGGTACCACGCGCGGCTGGGCCCATGCTCGAGTCCGTTGAGGTGGTACACCTCGCTCTGGAGCCGGCCGTCCGGGAAGAACTCGACGGCAACTCCCGTGAAGGGCTGGCCGTTCCAGACCATCAGTTGCTCATCACCAATATCGAGCTCATCGAAGTGGACGCGAAGAGTGTCTGTCATGGCAGCACCCTGACTTCCGCGGGGACAATCGCCTCGCAGTTCGGGCAAGGCGGTGGAACGCCCTCGACCTTTCTCGGGCCTCGGAGAGAGCGGTTGTGGAGCACGAACTCGGAGAGTTCCCGAGCCTGTATCGGGCGGCCCATCGCCGCTTCTCGTTCAGACAAGGCTCTATTCAAGGCGACGATTTCGGAGTGTGCCCCCGGAGTCCCTGCGCGCTCCGGTGTGACACCGCGCGTTGCAGCAAGGTAGTCTGCAAGCCTTCTCTTGAGAAGTGGGTGCAGGGTGACAAGTGGCTCTTCTTGATTGAGCCCGAAGAACGTCCTTCCTGTCCGCGTATCGAGCACTCCTGTCAAGACCGGGCCGCGGTCTCTCAGTGAAAGAACCTCGACCATATGGGCGGCACGCAGGCGGACTGCCTCGACGAAGGCTCTTTCCATCTCCGGTGTCATGTACGGCGCGGAGCCCCCTCTTGCGGCCAGCGGGTGGGCAACCCCCATCGCCCTCTCCACGGCCACCCCCACGGCCAGCGCGGCGAAGAACTCCGCCGCCGCGCCGAGCCGGGACACCTCCTGCCCCGTGAACATCTCCTTGCCGCGACCTACCTGCCAGCCTCGCTCCAGCGCGAAGTGGAGGGGGTTGGAGTCCCTGGCCAGCCCGTACAGGCTCAGGTGCAGCCGAAGGGTGGCGGGATGCGTCCACACGTAGTGCGCGACAATCCTTCTCCTGTTCGCGAAGCAGGCGTACCGCTGCGTGGCACCCGCCCCTCCACCTACGAGTTGCTCCGCTTCTCGGGCTTGCTGGGGAGTCAGCCTCCCAGGCTCGACCGGCGGCCGCATGCGCAGGGGGGCGGGGACGGTGGGCGAGACCATGGCGTGAAGATACTCTCTCTCCCAATGAGAGAGCGGGTGGAGCCACTGGTCGGGATGGGCCCTGGGCTCCGAAGCCCACCAGGCCGCGACATCCCCGGGCTTTCCCAGGCGGACGAGTTGCTGGACCACGTCACGCCCGTTGAAGACACGAAGCCCCTCAGCGGTCGGCGCTTCGAACTGGGGGGAGTTGTCCGCATTGCTGACTCGCCTGATGAAGAAGCTCTCGGACCGGGGGCGTAAGCCCGACGTCTCCGCATGCAGGCCGATGGAACCAGGCAGGGCCCCCCATCCGCTGCTGGAGTTCCGCGGCAGGCGGCCTGACGCGAGGTACGGTGCCACGGCCCTGCACCAGAACAGCTCGCACCGCTCCGAGTCACAGAGCGCAAGCACGCGGGCCTCGCCGCACTCGTCGTCCAAGATTGTGAGCCTCTCCGCAACCGCTCCCTGTCCCTCCTGGGATGGTCTCGCCGCCGCGCAAGCCACCAGCAAGCTGCACAGCATCAGCTTCATGCCCCGCACGAGCACCTTCCAATAAAACACGAATTCCATGTTTTAATGATAGATAGGCCCGGCCGCGGCGATCCAGCGCTCCCTCCTCAAGGAGGCGCCGGGCTCCAGGTGCGAATCGATGCCGGCAAGGCAGGACACCAGGGAGCCCAGCGCTGCCTGCCACAAGGGGACCGAGGGTCGGATGGTCCCTCCTGCCTTCTGGGAAGAGGGCTAGAGTGAGGGCGAAGCATCCTGCTGTACCATTGCCAGGTGAACCTGCCGTGGCGCCGAGACGCCGGAGCACACGCTGAATGAACCTCCTCGCGGACATCTTCGCGCGCAAACGGCGGGAGCTCGCCGCGCGTCCACCCCTGGGGGCGCGGGTGCGCCCTCCCTCGCGGGACTTCACGGCGGCCCTGAGCCAGCGTCGGCCGGGCGTTCCGGTGAACGTCATCGCCGAGGTGAAGCGCAAGAGCCCCTCGGGGGGCGACTTCCCGCATCAGGATCTGATCCAGGTGGCGCGGGGGTACGAGGTGGGCGGCGCGAGCGCCATCAGCGTGCTCACGGATGACGTGGACTTCGGCGGCAGCCTGGAGGACCTGGTGCAGGTGCGGGCGGCGGTGTCGCTGCCCGTGCTGCGCAAGGACTTCCTGGTCGCCCCGCGCGAGGTGGAGGAGAGCGCGGCCATCGGGGCGGACGCGGTGCTGCTGATCGCGGACGCGCTGGAGGACGGGCTGATGCGGGAGATGGTGGCGGCCGCGAAGGCCTGCGGGGTGGCGGCGCTGGTGGAGGCGCACACGGAGGCGCACGCCGAGCGCGCGCTGGCGGCGGGGGCGGAGCTGGTGGGCATCAACAACCGGGATCTGGCCACGCTGCGCACGGACACGGCGACGGCGCTGCGGGTGATGCCGCGGCTGCGCGAGCGGGCGCGCGTGCTGGTGGCCGAGAGCGGACTCAAGTCGGCGGCGGACTTCTCGGCGGCTCGGGCGGCGGGAGCGGACGCGGTGCTGGTGGGAGAGTCCCTGCTACGTGACGCGGAGCCCGGCCGGGCGCTGGCGCGGCTGCTGGCCGCGAGGGATGGCGCGGCGTGAGCGTCCGGGTGAAGATCTGCGGAGTGACGCGGCTGGAGGATGCGCGGGAGGCGTGGGCGGCGGGGGCGGACGCGCTGGGACTGAACTTCTATCCTCGCTCGCCTCGGTATGTGGAGCCGGCCACGGCGGCGGCCCTGGCGCGCGCCCGGCCCGCGCTGGGCGCGGTGGTGGGCGTCTTCGTCAACGAGTCCCCGGACGTCATCCGCGCGCGGGTGCGCGAGTGCGGGCTCACGGTGGTGCAGCTCCACGGGGACGAGCCGCCCGAGGCCTGCGCCGGGTTCGGCGTCCCCGTCATCAAGGCGCTGCGCGTGCGCGGGCCGGAGGACGTGGCCCGGGCGCGCACGTACGTGGGCGCGGGTGACGTGACGACGCTGCTGCTCGACGGCGCGGCCCCGGGGTACGGTGGCGGGGGCGTCACCTTCGACTGGTCGCTGGTGGCGCAGCTGGTGGACGCGGGCGTGTCCGTGCTGGTGGCGGGCGGGCTGAACCCGGGCAACGTGGCGGAGGCCGTGCGCGCCACGAGGCCCTATGGAGTGGATGTGGCGAGCGGGGTGGAGGCGAGCCCCGGCGTCAAGGACGTGGAGGCGGTCCGGGCCTTCATCCGTGCCGCCAAGGCGGTGAACCTCGGGGAGCAACAGACATGAGCATGGAGACTTCCACCGGCCGCTTCGGGCGCTACGGCGGCCGCTACGTGCCGGAGACGCTCGTCCCGGCGCTGCTGGAGCTGGAAGCGGCGTACGCGGCGGCGCTCGCGGACCGCTCGTTCGGCGAAGAGGTGGCGCGGGTGCTGAAGGAGTTCGTCGGGCGACAGACGCCGCTGACGCCCGCGCGGCGGTTGACCGAGGCCTGGGGCGGCGCGCACGTGTGGCTCAAGCGCGAGGACCTGGCGCACACGGGCGCGCACAAGATCAACAACACCATCGGCCAGGTGCTGCTGGCGAAGCGGATGGGGAAGCAGCGCATCATCGCGGAGACGGGGGCCGGGCAGCACGGCGTGGCCACGGCCACCGCGTGCGCGCTCTTCGGGCTGCCGTGCGAGGTGTACATGGGCGCGCTGGACGTGGAGCGCCAGTCGCTCAACGTCTTCCGCATGCGCGCGCTGGGCGCCACGGTGCGGCCGGTGGAGTCGGGCTCGAAGACGCTGAAGGACGCGATGAACGAGGCCATCCGCACGTGGGTGGCGCAGGTGGCGGACACCCACTACGTCATCGGCAGCGCGGCGGGGCCGCACCCCTACCCCACCATCGTGCGGGACTTCCAGTCCATCATCGGCCGCGAGCTGCGCGAGCAGGCCAGGGCGGCCTTCGGGCGGCTGCCGGACGCCATCACGGCGTGCATCGGCGGCGGCTCGAACGCCATTGGCATCTTCCATCCCTTCATCGGGGACAAGGAGGTGCGGCTGGTGGGCGTGGAGGCGGGTGGACACGGGTTGAACAGCGGACAGCACGGCGCCTCGCTGACCCTGGGCACGGAGGGCGTGCTCCACGGCACGCGCTCGCTGGTGCTGCAGGACGAGAACGGGCAGATCCAGGAGGCGCACTCCATCTCCGCGGGCCTGGACTACCCGGGCGTGGGGCCGGAGCTGGCGTACCTGGCCAAGGAGGGCCGGGTGGAGGTGCGCACGGCCACGGATGACGAGGCGCTGCGGGCCTTCTACGAGGTGGCGCGCACGGAGGGCATCCTCCCGGCGCTGGAGACGTCCCACGCGTTCGCGCGCGGGGCGGAGCTGGCGCGCGAGCTGGGCAAGGGCAAGCACCTGGTCATCAACTGCTCCGGCCGCGGCGACAAGGACGTGGCGGCCATCGCGGCGAAGGGCATTCCGGCCACGGGCCACGAGAGGAAGGCATGAGCGGCGAGATTGCAGCGGCCTTCGCGAAGGCGAAGGCGCGGGGCGAGGGCGCGCTGGTGGCGTATGCCATGGCGGGGGATCCGGACCTGCCGCGCTCGGTGGACGTGTTCGCCGCGCTGGTGGAGGGCGGCGCGGACATCCTGGAGCTTGGCGTGGCGTTCAGCGATCCCATCGCGGACGGCCCGGTCATCCAGGGGGCCTCGGAGCGGGCGCTGAAGGCGGGCTCCACGCTGCGGCGCGTGCTGGACGAGGTGGTCCCCGCGGTGCGCAAGCGCTGCCCGGACACGCCGCTGGTGGTGATGACGTACATCAACATCGTGATGGCGATGGGCGAGGAGCGCTACGCGAAGCTGGCGCGCGAGCGAGGCATCTCCGGCACCATCCTCCCGGACCTGCCGCCCGAGGAGAGCGCGGGCCTCCGGAGCACGTTCGACGCGGCGGGGCTGGACCTCATCCCGCTGTGCGCGCCCACCACGCCGCCGGCACGAGCCGAGGCCATCGCCCGGGATGCCCGAGGCTTCGTGTACTGCGTCTCGGTGGCGGGAGTGACGGGGATGCGCGCGGAGCTCCCTCCGGACCTGTCCTCGCGACTGGAGCTGGTGCGGCGCGCCTCGCCGGTCCCGGTGGTGGCGGGCTTCGGCATCTCCACGGCGGAGCAGGCGCGGGTCATCGGCGCCAACGCGGACGGCGTGGTGGTGGGCAGCGCGCTCGTGCGTGCGGCCCACACGGATGGCCCGGCGGCGGTGCGGCAGCTCTGCGCGGAGATCAAACGCGGCCTGAAGCGCTGACACGAGACGTCAGTGCGCGGCTGCCGCTTCCTGGAGCAGCTCCTGGGTATACGTCAGGAGCTCCGGTCCTCCAGGGAAACCATGGCCAGGAACGACGATGCGCGCCGCCGGGAAGCGGGCGCGCGTGCGATCGAGGCTCCCAGGCCATGCCGACGTGTCCGCGTCCGCCACATTGCCGAGGTTCTTCGCGGCGCCATCCTTCACGAAGCAGCCACCAAACAGGACGCCGCTGTCCCGGTGCCAGACGACGATGTTGTCGCGTGCGTGCCCGGGACCGGGGAAGAAGAGCTCGAGAGGGCCCAGGCGCTGCGCCTCCGTGAAGGTGCGTGAAGGAGCCGAGTCTCCACTGGCCACCGCGAGACGCGGCGTCTGCTCCTGCCCGTACACCGACAGCCCACGCGCCACGAGAGCGGGGACGCCCCCGGTCCGATCGTTGTGGAAGTGCGTCACCACGGCGGCCCGCACCGGGCGGCGCAGCTCCTCCTGGGCCCATGTCAGCAGCCGCTCGGCCTGCTCTGGGTTCCACGCCGTATCCACGAGGAGCGAGCCGTCACCGTCCTCGATGACGAGCCCGTTGGCCGGATAACGCCCATAGGCCTCGCTGCCCAACGTCGTGTGGACCCACACGCCGGGGGCGATGCGCCGCACGCTCACGTCCTCCGCCAGCACGTACTCGCGCTGTGCCTCCGAGCGCGCCTGAGGGACGGCCCCGGGTACCTCCGGGGTGGACTCGCGAGAGGACGCACAGGCGGCGCACAGCGCGAGCAGCATCCAGGCGCGGAGCGGTCGGGCGGAGAGGTGGCTCATCGACTGGCTCTCGGGCCTCAGTAGCGACCTTCGAGGAAGTTGCGCACGAGCGTGGGGCCCTCGGGCGTGAGCACGCTCTCCGGATGGAACTGCACGCCCACCACCGGGCGCTCCCGGTGCTTCAAGCCCATGATGAGCCCATCTGGCGTCCACGCCGTGGCCTCCAGCTCCGCGGGCAGCGTCGAGGCCTCCACCACCAGCGAGTGGTAGCGCCCCGCCAGGAAGCCCTGCGAGGCTCCCGTGAAGAGCCCCGTCCCGTTGTGCCGCACCTGCGACGTCTTGCCGTGAATCGGCGCGGGCGCGCGGATCACCTTGCCGCCGAAGACAGCGCCGATGGCCTGGTGCCCCAGGCACACGCCGAACACCGGCACACGGGCCTCGCGGATGGCCGCCATGCTCACGCCCGCCTCGTACGGCGTGCACGGCCCCGGAGACACCACCACGTGCGAGGCGCCCGAGGCGAGCACGCCCGCCGCGTCGATCTCGTCGTTGCGCGCCACCTTCACCTCGGCGCCCAGCGTGTAGAGGAGCTGAACGAGGTTGAAGGTGAACGAGTCGTAGTTGTCGATGACGAGGATCATCGCCCACCTCCCTCGCGAGCCAGCTTGAGCGCGGCGCCGAGCGCCCGGGCCTTGGCCTCCGTCTCGTCCGCCTCCAGCCGCGGCACCGAGTCCGCCACCAGCCCCGCCCCCGCCGTCCACAGCGTCCGGTCCCCGTCCACGTAGAAGGTGCGCAGCGCGATCGCCACGTCCAGCGTGCCGCAGAAGGACAGGTACCCCACCGCGCCCGAGTAGGGCCCGCGCCGCATGGGCTCCAGCTCGTCGATGATCTGCATCGCCCGGATCTTCGGTGCGCCAGACACGGTGCCCGCCGGGAAGGTGCTCGCCAGCGCGTCCAGCGCGTCGAACCCCTGGCCCAGCTTCCCGCGCACCTGCGAGACGATGTGCATCACGTGGCTGTAGCGCTCGATGACCATCTGCTCCTCGACGCGCACGGAGCCAGGAGCCGCCACGCGACCCACGTCATTGCGCCCGAGGTCCACCAGCATCATGTGCTCGGCGCGCTCCTTCTCGTCCGCCAGCAGCTCCTTCTCCAGCGCCTGGTCCTCGGCCTCGGTGGCGCCCCGGCGGCGAGTGCCGGCGATGGGGCGCACCACCACGTCCCCATCACGCACCTGCACGAGCAGCTCCGGCGAGGCCCCCACCAGCGCGCGCGCCTCGCCCAGCTCCACCAGGAAGAGGTACGGCGAGGGGTTCACCCGCCGCAGCGCCCGGTAGAGGCTGAGCGGCGGCGGCGCGCCGCGAGACTCGAAGCGCCGCGCCAGCACCACCTGCATGCAGTCGCCCGCGCGGATGTACTCCTTCACGCGCTCCACGGCGGCCTCGTAGCCCGCGCGGTCCCAGTGGACGATCGTCTCGGGCTCGCCGCGCATCTTCGGGGTGGGCGCGTAGGCCTCTGGCGGCAGCGGCCTGAGCAGGCGCTCGGCCATCGCCTCCGCGCGTTCCTCCGCGTCTCGCAGCGCCTGCGCGACGCTGCCGTGCAGCGCCGGCCGGGCGATCACCGTGGCCCTGAGCGACTGGGTGCGCGTGTCCTGGGTGACGAACTCCTCGCTCAGCAGCCACTCGGAGTCCGGGAAGGACAGATCGTTCGGGTGCCGGTCTGGAACGTGGCGCTCGAACCAGGGCATGCAGTTGTAGCCGAGGTAGCCCACCAGCCCGCCGATGAAGGGCGCCTCGCCCGGGAGCGCGGCCACGGACAGCTCGCGCCAGAGCGTGCGCAGCACCTCCAGCGGCTTGCCCTCACGGCGCTCCTCCCGATCGCCGCGCCACACGGTGGCTCCGCTCCGGTCCAGCCGGACCCGCCCCGTGGGCGAGGTGCACACGTGGCTGTAGCGCCCGAAGCGCTCGCCCCCGTGGCACGACTCGAGGATGAAGCCCCGAGAGCCCACCCCCAGCTTGAGGTAGACCGACAGCGGCGTGTCGAGATCCGCGGGGATCTCCACGGAGACGGGGACCGCCTCCCCCTTCTCCGCGCGCTGGCGGTACGCCGCCTTCCGCTCCTGTGCGTCCATCATCATCACTCTCTCCTCTCCTCTCGGAGAGGGCCGGGGTGAGGGCTACCGCCAAGTCTCCCCCACCTGACGCGCTGCTGGAAAGCTCCCCCCTTGTTTCCCCAGGGTGTAGGAGAAACGCCGCGGCGAACCGGGCCTAACGCTTCTTGCGCACCTCCGTGTAGACGCCGTCCTTCCACTGATACACGCGGCGGATCCTCACGGTCTTGCCGAGCCTCAGCTCGCCCTTGTTCGTCTCCACGGCGATCAGCCTCCGCCTCTTCCGATCGAACGAGACGGAGTGCCGGACCACGATGGGCGGCTCCGCGCGCTCCCGGAGCGAGAGGGACTCGATGATGGAGCCGCGCGTTCCCCGCGCCCGCCTGGGCACGACGTAGCTGAGGAACACCTTGAAGCTGCTGCTGTCCGCCAGGGGAATGGACTCCACCTTCAGCAGCGCGACGCCCGCCTTTTTCGCGGGCACCAGGGAGGCCTTGACCGAGCCCCCCAGCCCCTCGCCCGCGGGCCGCAGATCCAGGCTCGCCACGCGCTGATGCAGCGGCAGGCCTGGCTCCATCACGCGGACCCGGATCTTGAAGTCCGCCGTCATCGCCACCGTGGCGACTTCCTTCTCGCCGTCGCCGTCGAGATCCGCCTCGTAGCGCAGCGGCGTGAGGAGGTTGCCGAAGGCGTACGCCCGCACGAGCCGGCCATCCGCTGCCTTCGCCTCCACCTGGTACCAGTGGTCCACCCGGTCCAACACCCGCGACCGCTCCGCCAGCCGCAGCGTCACCTTCACGGGTGTCCCCAGGGCCACCGAGGCCACCACGCGCGCCTGCTCTTCGGGCGCCTCGAGCAGGCTGGCCTGGTCCACCGCGATGAACAGCCTGTGCCCGGCCTCCCACGTGGAGACGTCATAGGAGGCCAGCTCGCTCGGAGCTCCGTGGGCCGCGTAGAGGAGGAGCTTCGGCTGCGCGAGGAGCAGGGAGAGAAGGAGAGCGGGCGCCATGGAGTTCGCTCGGCGGGGAGCGCACCCAGGTTATCTCCCGGTTGAGGAGCTGGGAGAAGGCCTGGCCCCGTGGTCCGCCACGCCACCATCACCAGGACGCCCGCGCCCAGCAGCTCGTCACCCGCCTCCAGGAGCGCCGCCGCCAGCGCTGGCGCGACCCGGACGCCCCGGACCCGGACTGAGCGCCGCGCCCTGATGGGCCGCATCACCCCGGCTGCTGCCGCCTTCCCTTCAGGCCCTGGCGCGGCCGGTGATCCCCATCAGCGCAAACGTCCCTTCCGCTTGCCAGAAGAGAACGTCATCGCCGCAAGGCCCCACCGTTGCACCTCTCGTTCGGTGTCGTGCTATTCGCAACTCCACGGGTCCGGCGCGCAAGCGAAAGATGGTTGACAGTCGGGGGTCGATGGTCGATGGTCGCGCGCCGCGTTGGGACGGGAACAGGAGGAGGGACCCGCCCGCGGCATCTCTTCGGTGTTCTGTTCGCAGCCTTTGAACGTGCTTGCCATGCCTTGCGTGCGCACCCAGCGTCGCCTCGACTGCTCCGACGAGCTGAGGCCCCCGTGCCTCAGGACGCACCCAGTCGTTCGGCGGCAAGGCGCTCCTCCCTCCCTGATGCGTTTCCCTGAAGTCCACTGCTTGCCCCTGGTCCTGGTATGAGCGGCCCTCTCTTCCCTCGCTGGACGAACACGGTCTCGCGGTTCTCCGCCGCTGGCCTCCTCGCGTTGCCCGCAATCGCCATTGGCGGCCTGATGGCGTACGTACGCTCGCCGTACGGCACCTTCATGCAGCGCCCCGTCGAGCAGCCGGTGGAGTTCGATCACCGCCACCACTCGGGTGACGAGCAGATCGACTGCCGCTACTGCCACTTCTCCGTGGAGAAGTCGCCCTCGGCGGGCATCCCCTCCACCACCGTGTGCATGTCCTGCCACGCGCAGGTGTGGAACAAGAGCCCGTACCTCACCGAGGTGCGCAAGGCCTTCTTCGCCGACCAGCCCATCCCCTGGGTGCGCGTGCACAACCTGCCGGACTTCGTCTTCTTCAACCACTCCATCCACGTGGCCAAGGGCGTGGGCTGCTTCAGCTGCCACGGCCGCGTGGACCAGATGGCCGCCATCGAGCAGAAGCAGCCGCTCACCATGGCCTGGTGCCTGGACTGCCACCGCAACCCCAAGCCCCAGCTGCGGCCGCTCGAATACATCACCAGCATGACCTGGACCCCGCCCGCAGATCCCCAGGAGGCCGCCGCCCTCGGGGAGAAGCTGGCGAAGGACTACGACGTTCACTCGCGGACGAGCTGCTCCACATGCCACCGATGAACCCGAAGACCCACGGCGCTCCGTCGCAGGACACCCCCTCCTCCTTCGCGCTCCCGGTGCTGTCGGACCCGGCCGCGGCGGCCCCGGAGCATGATCACGCCCACCCGCACGACGCGGTCGGCGAGGCGCTGGACCACGCCGCCTCCGCGGGCGTGGCCTCCGAGGGCGGCTACGGCCGCACCTACTGGCGCAGCCTCGAGGAGAAGCTCGGCAAGCCCGAGTACCTGGAGAGCGTGGGGCCCGAGTTCCCCGAGGGCGCGGACCTGCCGCCCACCGGCGTGGCCCGCCGCGAGTTCATGCAGCTCATCGGCGCCTCGCTGGCGCTGGCCGGCGCCACCGCCTGCACCACCCGCCCCTCCGACGAGCGGATGGTGCCCTTCACCAAGACGCCGCCGGAGCTGACGCCCGGCAACCCGCTGCACTACGCGTCCGGGATGACGTTCGCGGGCCACACCTCCGGCCTGCTCATCACCGCCCGCGAGGGGCGCCCCATCAAGGTCGAGGGCAACCCGCAGCACCCGGTGAACCAGGGCGCCTCCGGCGTCTTCGAGCAGGCGTGGCTGCTCTCCCTGTACGATCCGCAGCGCGCCCGCGTGCTGCGCCAGGGCAAGGCGCCGCGCTCGCTGCGCACGCTGACCGAGGCGATCTCCGCCCAGGTAGCCAAGGTGGCCACCGCCGATGGCGGCGCCCGGGTGCGCTTCCTCACCGAGCCCATCAACTCGCCGCTGCATGGGCACCTGCGCAACCGCATCCTCCAGAAGCTGCCCAACGCGCGCTTCTACGACTACACCACCGTCACCCAGGATCCGGCCCACGAGGCCTCCCGGGCCATGTTCGGCCAGCCGCTCACGGCGGTGTACGACTTCTCCCAGGCGGACGTCATCCTCTCCCTGGATGCCGACTTCCTGGAGAGCCGCCCGGCCAACCTCGCCTACGCGCGCCAGTTCGCCCACCGGCGTGACCCGAGCATGGGCGCCCTCAACCGCCTCTACGTGGCGGAGGCGCGCTACTCCATCACCGGCGGCATGGCGGACCACCGCCTGCGCATCCGCTCCCAGGACGTGATGGCCGTGGCCGCCGCCGTGGCCCAGGCCGTGGGTGGCGCGGCCTCCGGGCTGGCCGGCGCGGCTGCCGGCAAGGCCGCCGCGCTGACCGACAACGCCCAGAAGTGGGTCCAGGCCCTCGTCGGCGATCTGCGCAACGCGCCCGGCCGCTCCGTGGTGGTGGCCGGCGAGCGCCAGCCCGCCGCGGTGCACGCCCTGGCCCAGGCGATCAACGACGCGCTGGGCAACACGGGCAAGACGGTGCGCTACGTGCCGGTCGCCGCGGAGAGCTCCGGCCTGGCCGGCGTGCGCGAGCTGGTGGCGGAGATCAAGGGCGGCCGGGTGGACACCCTCGTCATCACCGCCTTCAACCCGGTGTACGCGCTGCCGGCGGACGCGGGGCTGGCGGAGCTGCTGGATCCGAAGAACCCCGAGCGCGCCAGGCTCTCCGTCATCTACACCTCGCTCTTCGAGGACGAGACCTCCGCCCTGTGCGACTGGTTCATCCCCGCCGCGCACCAGCTGGAGACCTGGAGCGATGGCCGCTCCATGGACGGCACCGTCTCCATCGCCCAGCCGCTCATCCAGCCGCTCTTCAGCGGCGTGCCGGAGGCCGAGCTGCTGGCGCTCTTCCTGGATGAGCCCTACCGCCCGGCCTACCAGCTGCTGCGCGACTTCTGGCGCGGCCAGGCCGCCGGCATGGCGGACTTCGAGTCCCACTGGGAGACGCTCGTTTCCGTGGGCGTCGTCCCCGGCACCACCTCCGCTCCGGTGCAGGTGACGGCCAACCCGGGCGCGGCCGCCGCGCTCATCACCGCCTACACGCCGCCCCAGGGTGGCGCCGGCCAGTACGAGCTCAACTTCGTCGCGGACTACAAGGTCTACGACGGGCGCTTCGCCAACATCACCTGGCTGCAGGAGCTGCCGGATCCGATCACCAAGCTCGTCTGGGACAACCCCCTGCTCATCAGCCCGAAGACGGCCGAGGAGCTCAAGCTCGAGAAGGGGGACATGGTCGAGGTGTCCTACGGCGGCCGCAAGCTGGAGCTGCCCGTGTGGATCCTCCCCGGCCACGCGGACGGCGCGGTGACCGTGGCCCTGGGCTACGGCCGCAAGGGCCTGCACGAGACGGCGGCCAGGGACGTGGGCTTCAACGCCAACCTGCTGCGCAGCGTGAACGCCCCCTGGTTCGACGGCGGCGCCACCCTCACCAAGACGCGCAACACGTACAAGCTCGTCTCCACCCAGCAGCACTGGAGCACGGCCAACCGGCCCATCGCGCTGGACTTCACCGTGGAGGAGTTCCGCGGCAAGACCAGCCATGCCGTGAAGGCCGCCATGGCCCGCACGACGGGGGACCTGGACGCCAAGGGCAACCGGGCCAACCTCTTGCCGGCCTTCGACTACGGCGAGGCCGAGTACAAGTGGGGCATGGCCATCGACCTGGCCCGGTGCACGGGCTGCGCCGCGTGCGTGGTGGCCTGCCAGGCGGAGAACAACATCCCGGTGGTGGGCAAGGACCAGGTGTCCCGCAGCCGTGAGATGCAGTGGCTGCGCATCGACCGGTACTTCACCGGCCCGGGCATCTACACGGGCGGCTACGCCAACCGCGCGGAGGCGGACGCCGAGCCGCAGATCATCATGCAGCCGGTGATGTGCGTGCACTGCGAGAAGGCGCCGTGCGAGTACGTCTGCCCGGTGAACGCCACCGTCCACTCGGACGAGGGCCTCAACGACATGGTGTACAACCGCTGCGTCGGCACGCGGTACTGCTCCAACAACTGCCC
>JAFGNZ010000408.1 GCA_016926755.1 Myxococcaceae bacterium
CTGCTCGGGCGGCCCCCGTCTGCGGCCCCCCTCGGCACCTCCGCTCCAGCCCTCACCCTCCACATGGCCTCTATCCCGCCTATACGCGAGTGTCTGTCACTGCGGTGGAAATGGCGGTCACAGGCCCGTCACACGGACCAGGTGGGGTTCGGCACGCTGCAGAGCGGCCCGCCCATCCTGCCGGACACGCCGACCATCTCCGTGGGGAAGATGTATGACGGAACACCCCCGCGCTTCGACATGAGGGGCTATGACGCGGGGAATGTCCCTCAGGTCCTGGATCCCGTGCGTGCGGAAATGCGCGCCCTGACGGAGGTCATCCTCCAGCACCCGGTGCGGGCGATTCACGGAGAGGCCGCACCCACCCTGTCCTCCTTCCGCGTCGACGAGCCGGTGGCCTTCGAGCTCCGCCTCAAGAACGTGGGCATCCAGCCGCTGAAGCTGGACAACCCCTTCCACAAGCGGATGGAGCAGCAATTGACCGTCCGGTTCCTGGTGACGAAGGACGCGCCCGTCCTGCCGAACCGGGGGCCGGAGCAGCTCTGGGTCGACGCCAAGGTGGAGCGCGTCCACAGTGACAACAAGCAGACCGAGCTGTCCGCGCCCGGAGCGCTGGCCATGGACCCTGGCATGTTCGAGGTGGTCGAGGCCTCACAGTGATCGTCGACGCTGGAGACTGGCTGCGAGACATCCTCGAGGAGCACGCCAGTGAGCTCCCGTTCCTGTGGATGCGGCGGATGGAGGCCTGGCGCACCCCCGGGTTCTCCGTGCGCGCGCTGGTGCAGCACGATGAGCGGCTGGACGCTCACACGGATGCCCTGGCCCTGGCGCGGGAGGAGGCGCTCCCCGTGCTCCTGCCCCTGGTGGAGTCGGGGACCCCCACGAGGTGCTCTCCGCCGCATGCGCCATGCTCCGGATGGGCCTCGAGCGCGTGGAGCGGGACGTGCTCGACATCTTCGGGGAGCTGGCGGAGGACGCGGTCCAGGGCTTCGCGCGAGCGTTCGCGTACACCCACGTGGAGTTCGAGGGCGCCCCGGCTCCCACTCCACATCACGAGGTCTCCGTGCTGCGCGCGCTCGCCTGGCGGGGCGCGCTGAAGGACACGCAGCGGCTCGGCGCGCTGCTCCACCACGATGAGCCAGAGGTGCGCAGGAACGCATGGCTGGCCCTGTCCTTCATCGGAGCCCAGGGGAACTTCCAGTGGCGCGACGTGTTCAAGGGCGCCATGAAGGATGAGCCGGGGCTGCGCCGTGTGGCGCTGCGGACGTTCGCGTGGAGCCGCCAGAAGTGGCTGCTCGGGGAGCTGAGGCGAGTCGTCGACGGGCAGGCTTCGGGACGGCCCGAGGCACTGGAGTTGCTGGCCATCCTGGGCGCATCGGAGGACGCCCCGCGCATCCGGGAGGCCGTGGCGGATAAGTCCCTGGGGCCCGAGCGCTTTCTGCTGGTGGGGCGCCTGGGCAACCCGGCGCTGGTGGAGCTCCTGCTCCAGGCGATGGAGTCGAAGGACGCCATGGCCGCTGCATGCGCCGCCACGGCGTTCCGCACCCTGACGGGAGTCCTGGTGGAGTCTGGCCAGTTCGTCGAGCTGGACGATGGGCAGATCCCCATCCCGGACGCCGCGCTGGCCAGGGCTCGCTGGCGAGAGATGGAGCGCGGCTTCGAGAAGCTCACCCGCCTCTGCCACGGTGTGGACGTGCAGCGGGGCCTCCCGAGCGAGGCGCTCTCCCTCTTCGATCTGCCCTCGGTGGCGGATGGCCGCCTGCGCGATTTCTTCCACGGGCGCTGGGAGGGTGGCCCCGCCATGCTGGAGGCCTTCCCCTTCCGGGGTTGACCTCAGCTCATGCCAAGTCCCACGTCTTCCCTCACCGCCACCGGTTGTGGCGCTGACGACACGCTCTGGCACAACGAGCGGTTCTACAGGCTGGCACGGGGGAAATGATCGGGCTCCAGTGGGCAGACCTGGACCTGCAGCGCGGCAAGCTTCATTGAGCCGTCCGCCTGGAGCCTATGGGGTGCCTCCTATGCGCCCTCTTCGCTCTGCCTCATTCGCCGACAAGCTCCTAGGGAGGCGTATGCCCTACACCGGCTCCCTGCTTGCCCGCGCCAGGACGGGGGCAGGGTGGTAACGTCCGAGAGAGCCGGGAACCAGGAAGAGCGGATCCCGGCGGAAGGCTTTCATTGGCTGCTTCGAGGTGGGAGCGACGTTGGGAACCGTCCTCAAGGGTGGAAATGTCGTAGAGCTCGAGCCGGCGATCGTCGAGCGGGTGGACCTGCGCATCGACGGTGATCGCATCGTCGCCCGCGCGCCGGAGATCCAGCCGGAGCCGGGCGACGAGGTGGTCGCGCTGTCGGGCAAGCTCGTCTTTCCGGGGCTGGTGAGCGCCCATCACCGGCTGCACATGTCGCTGGGCCGGGGCATGCCCGAGCCGGCGCTGGAGAGCTACCAGGAGGCGCTGGAGCAGGTGCGCTGGCGGTACGAGGCGGCGCTGGATCTGGACGCGGTGCAGGTGGCGGCGACGGCGGGAGGGCTGGAGGCGCTGCAGTGCGGCACCACCACGGTGTTTGATCTGCACTCCTCGCCCAAGGCCATCCTGGGCTCGCTGACGCGGGTGGCGCGCGGGCTCCACGAGGTAGGGGTGCGCGGGGCGCTGTCCTACGCGGTGACGGATCGCTCGGGGGCGGTGGGCCGCGAGGAGGGGCTGGAGGAGACGGTCTCCTTCACCCAGAAGGCCAAGGGGCGCTTCCGGGGGCGGGTGGGCGCCGGGCAGAGCTTCACCCTGGGCGCGGACGCGCTGGAGGGGCTGAAGGAGGCGCTGGCCCGGACGGGCGCCGGGCTGCACGTGCCGCTGGCCGAGGATCCGCTGGATGAGAAGCTCTCGGTGGAGCGCCACGGCGCCCCGCCGGTGTCCCGGCTGATGGAGGCGGGGCTGCTGTCGCCCAAGAGCCTGGTGGCGCACGCGGGGCACCTGTCCTGGGCGGAGCTGGCGCAGGTGATCAGCACGGGCGCGTGGCTGGTGCACACGCCGCGCTCCAACCAGCGGCTGGAGGTGGGGTATGCGCCGGCGCTGAAGTTCGGCGCGCGCGCCACGCTGGGGGCGGACGGCCTGTCCGCGGATCTCTTCGCCGAGGCCCAGGCGGCGTACCTGCGCTCGCGCGAGGCGGGGCAGCCGATCAACGTGCTGCGCTACCTGGCCAACGGCCACCGGCTGGTGTCGCAGGTGTTCGATCTCCAGGTGGGGCCGCTGCGCGAGGGCGCGCTGGCGGATCTGCTGATCCTCGACTACCTGCCGGCCACGCCGCTCACCTCGGAGAACCTGGCCTGGCACGTGGTGTACGGCCTGGGCTCCCGGCACGTGGAGGGGGTGATGGTGGATGGGACGTGGCGCATGTGGGCGCGCCGGCCGCTGTCGGTGAACCCCATGGTGGTGGCGGATCAGGCGCGCGAGGCCGCCGCGGCGGTGTGGGCGCGCATGGCGGGAAGGTGACTCGGGGCACTTGCCTTCCAGGCGGGCAAGCCACTAAACGGGGAGCATGCTCTTTCCGATCCTGGTGACGGGCCTCTTCTCGGGAGCCGTCCCTCAAGCGGGTGACACGGCGCCGGACTTCACGGTGACGGACACCGACGGCAGGCAGCACACGCTGTCGGAGTTGGTGACGCAGGGCCCGGTCATCGTGGCGTTCTTCCCCAAGGCGTTTACCCCTGGTTGAACGCGCGAGCTCTCGGCGTACCGGGACCGGTACGCGGACATCGAGAAGCTCAACGGCCAGGTCCTGGCCGTCTCCATGGATGACGCGGCGACGTTGAAGAAGTTCAAGGAGTCGTTGAAGGCCCCCTTTGCCTTCATCCCCGATCCGGAGGGGAAGGTGGTGAAGCAGTTCGACGTGAAGACACCGGTGGTGTCCTTCGCGCAGCGCTACACCTTCGTGATTGGCGAGGGGCGGAAGATCCTCAAGGTGGAGTCCGGCAAGGACGCCATCGATCCCGAGAGCGCCATCGAGGCGTGCCCGCTGCGCCGGCCGGAGAAGAAGCCGGACGCGGGGACGCCTCCGTAGCGCGAGGCCTACCCGGGCGGATCCAGGGGGACGAGGAGGGTGGGGACGGTGAAGAAGAAGGTGCTGCCCTTGTCCACCTGGCTCTCGGCCCACACGCGCCCGCCGAGCGCCTCGACGAAGCCCTTGCAGATGGCCAGCCCGAGCCCCGCGCCCCGGCGATCCCGCTTGTCCCCCTGCCAGTAGCGGTTGAAGAGGTGGGGGAGGTGCTCCTGGGGGATGCCGGGCCCGGTGTCCGCCACCCAGAAGCGCACGCAGTTCGGCTGCGCCTCCGCGCCGAGGGAGATCTCTCCGCCAGGGGGCGTGAACTTGAGCGCGTTGGAGAGCAGGTTCAGCAGCACCTGCTGGAGCCGGCCTGAGTCCCCGCGAATGGGTGGCAGGCGCTCCGGGAGGTGGACCTGCAGCTGGTGGGCGGTGGCCAGCGGCTTCATCTGAGCGACGACCTCGCGCAGCAGGGTCAGGGGGGCCACGGCGGTCAGCTCCACCGAGAGCGTCCCCGCGTCGAGCTGGCCCGCCTCCAGCAGATCCTGGATCAGGCGGTTCATCCGATCCGCGGAGCGCAGGATGATCTCCGCGGGGGAGTCCTCCTCCTCGGGGCCGACCTGGGCCGGTTGCGCCTCCATCAGCTCATGAGCCATCAGCTTGATGGCGTTCAGCGGGTTGCGGAGATCATGCGCGACGACGCCCAGCACGTCTTCCCTCGCGCGGGTGGCCTCCTTCGCCTGCAGGAACAGCAGCGCGTTGTCCACGGCCAGCGCCACCCGCCAGCCCAGCTCCTCCGCCACCCGGAGATCCATGGCGGTGTAGCCGCGGCGCGCGTTCGTCGACAGCAGGGTGATGGCCCCCAGCGTCCTCCCGCGCGCGACGAGGGGAACGGCCATGAGGGACTTCGGGCCGAGCAGCCGCAGCAGCGTGAGCTGGGCCTTGTCCTGGGAGTGGGCGTGCAGGAACTCCTCGGTGACCTGGGCGCGGAGCGTGGCCTTCCCCGTCAGCAGGGCCTCGCGGGAGAGGTACGGGTGGGAGGGATCCACGTTGGAGCGCAGCGCCTGGGCCAGGCCCTGGTTGGCCTTGGAGGCGGCCGCCACGCTCGCGCAGCGCGGCCTGCCGTCCTCGTCGAGGATGTCGATGATGCAGTAGTCCGCCAGGGAGCGCACGGCCAGCTGGGCCGCGTTCTCGAGCGTCGTCTCGTAGTCCAGGGAAGAGCCGAGCAGGCCGCCGACCTCGGCCAGGAACCGCTGCTCGTCCTCGCGCTGCTTGCGCTCGGTGATGTCCCGCAGCACGACGGTGTAGATGTGCTGGCCGCCGCTCGTCATCTGGGAGATGGCGGCGTCGCAGGGGAACTCCTCGCCCCCCTTGCGCAGCGCCCAGACGGGGAGGCGCTCTCCCATCCTGCGGGCCGGGCTGCCCATGTCGGCGAAGTCCTTCATGAACAGGGGGTGGTTCGTGCGGAAGCGCTCCGGGAGCAGGATGTCCAGCGGAGCGCCCAGCACCTCCTCCTTCGTGTAGCCGAAGAGCGACACCGCTCCTTGGTTGAAGAACGTGATGCGCTGCGCCTCCCCGACACAGATGATGGCGTCGGAGGCCGTGGAGACGATCCCGGCGAACTGGCCCTCCGCCATCTTCATGGGGGTGATGTCCTCATGGAAGGTGATCCACACCTGGCCATGGCGGGGGTGGGTGGCCACGGAGCTCCGGGCGCGGCACCAGAGCAGCGCGCCGTTCTTCTTCACCCCCTGGAGCTCGGAGGTGGTGCTCCCGGCCTGGCGGAGCCGCTCCCGGAGCTCGTCAACCACCTGCTGCGCGGGGTGTTCGCTCCCCTCTTCGTAGAGCGCTGTGATGGACTTGTCCTGGAGCTCACCGGGGCGATAGCCGAACATCTGCTCGAGCTGCGGGTTGGCGTACACGATGACCGAGTCCGAGAAGCGGACGAGGCAGACGCCCTCGGCCATGTGACGGAGCAGGTGGAGCTTCAGCTCCTCGGTGAGGAGGGAAGCGGGCTTCAGGCTTTCTGGAAGGTCTTGGGCTTCTCCCATACCGAACCTTCTCATCGGGCAACGCGCCGTGGCGGTTGAGTGCGTTCACAAGGAGTCTGGGGCATGGATGTCTTCGCTCGTTGGACTCGGTGGAGTGCCCTTATTTAGCGGGCCAGGCCGACGATGTGGACATGGACAAAAGGGAAGATTGGCAGGTTCTGGACCTACGTAGTGCTCCATGTGCTCCCTTGCCAGGAAGGCAGGCGGGGCCTGGGCGCGAAGGGCTGAGCAGGCGCGCGAGCGGGTGGAAGTTCTCCCCGGCGCACTTCCTGTCCCGCCATGCTCCGCTCGCTCACTCGTCGTCTGCTCACCCTCCTGTCCGTCACGGCCGTGGCCCTCGGGGGCCCAGGCGCGGCGCTCGCGCACGCGGCGCGTGAGGCCGTGCCTCCTGCCGGGAAGGCCGCGGCCGTTGCACCTTGCACCTGCGGCCCCGTCAGCGATCCGGAGTGGCTTCGAGGCGCCGTCGTCTACGGCGTCGTTCCGCCGCTCTTCGGGGCGCGGCCCTTCAAGGGCGTCACCGAGAGGCTGGACTCCCTGAAGGAGCTCGGCGAACGCCCGCCGAGTTAAGAGGGGAGCTCGAAAGGGTTCAACGCTGGCGGACGGGGGGACCCGCCCCGCAGCGAGGGGCCCGCGACCTGTGTCCCTGCGTCCGTGCGCTTGGGGCTCGGGGAGGGGGGAGGGGGCCTCCCCGCGCTGGCCAGATGTGAGAGGATGCGCGCCGCGGCCAGGCAGGGGGACCCCCTCACGTGGAATCCAGCGCGCTGACGGCAGTTCTTCTCCTTCTCGCCCTGAGCGTCATCATGCTCGGGCTGCCCCGCTCTCGGGCAACCTGGGCCGCTGAGTGGCGCTCGCGCCTCATCCTCGATCCGGAGAACCCCCCATGACTCGCGCCGCCCTCCTCCTGCTTGGGCTCTTGCTGTCTGCCCAGGCGCTCGCCCAGTCTCCCACGCTCGCGCCGGAAGTCCCCGGCAGCCGCCTGCTCATCAACAACCTGATCGCGGTGCGCCTCAACCCGCTGGGGCTGGAGAACCAGACGCGCGCCGGCTACCAGTCGGTGCTCTACCGCAACGAGGGGGCGCTCTTCCGCGACAACTTCCTCTTCCTGGGCGCCAGCTCGAAGCTCAGCCCCGCGGCGATCAAGGCGGGGCCTACGGTGGAGTTTCAGCCCCTCTCCGTGTTCAACCTGCGCCTGACGGCCGAGTACGTGGCCTTCTTCTCCACGTATGGCTACGTGCAGTCGCGGCCCTCGCCCAACGCGGAGTACTCGGACACGCTGCTGGAGGCGGGGGATTCCGCGGGGCAGAACTACGCCGCCTCCGGGGCGCACTTCATGCTCGAGCCGCTCGTGCAGCTGAAGGTGGGGCCCATCGCGGTGCGCAACCGCTTCTCGCTCGAGTACTGGAGCATGGGCCTGCGTGAGGGGGACCGCGTCTGGTACGACGGCACGCTGGACACGCTGGTGCCCGGCAAGGGCTTCACGTACGGCAACGAGCTGGACATCCTCTACCTGGGGCGCTCGCCCCTGGTGGTGGGGGCACGCTACTCCCTGGTGAAGCCCCTCTACAGAGCGCGCCACTTCGCCGCCGGCGAGGTCGAGTCCGAGAACAACAGCCACCACCGGGTGGGGCTCCTGGCGGCGTACGTCTTCTGGGACGAGGGCTACACGGCCTTCAACAAGCCGGCCGTCCTCCTCAACGTGGCGTGGTACCTCCGGCACCGCTACCGCACGGGCGCGGAGGTGAGCCAGGCCGTGCCCTACGTGGTGCTCGGCTTTGCCTTCCAGTCGGACCTGCTGGACGGGAAGTGAACCCGCTCGAAGAAGACGACGCGGTGCCCCTGCGCCACAGCGCGGAGATCAGCCCGCGCCAGAGCGTGGCGTGGCCGTTGCCCCACGAGGTGCTGACCGTGAGCCCGAAGATGACGAGCTTCATGCGGCTCCCTCCTGCGTGGCCGGGGCTGACGCCGGGCGCCAGGCGTCCAGCAGCTCCCTCACGGCCCGCGCCAGGCGCACCCGCTCCAGCCGCGCGCGGTGCTCGGGCCGCAGGCGGGCCAGGGTGTAGGCGACCTTGCGGCGGGAGTGCTCGGGGCTGAAGTCGCGGCGGAAGCCGGAGGAGTTGAGCGAGAAGAAGGAGAGGGCGTCCGCGTCATTGAGCAGCGCGAGCGCGGCATCCCCGCCAGGGCGCTCGTGCCGGGTGACGAGCCAGCGCACCCGCTCGCAGGTGGCCGCCTCCACCTCCAGCTCCTCCAGCAGCGCGCAGGTGAGCTCCGCGCCGAGCGCCGCGTGGGCATCCTTGAAGGCCTGGTAGTCCGCGGCCCGGTGCTCCACCCGGGCGTCCGCCTCCGAGAGGAGCCGCTCCACGTCATGGAAGAGCGCCGCCACCTGCACGGCCAGCCCCGCCTCGGGCTCCAGCCGCAGCACCCACTGCCACACGTCCAGCGCGTGCCGGTAGTCCGCGTGGACCAGCGGCTTGCTGAGATCATGCAGGGCGCGGTGCCGCGCGAGGATCTGATTGAACAGCGGCCCGGAGGAGGCCGCGTTGCGCCGGTCCACGAACCCCTGGTAGCGCGTGAGGATCTCCAGCGCCGCCGCGGCGAGCTCCTCCCCGCGCGCGCCCACCACGTGCAGCGCGAGCCGCTCCGCGTCCGCCGCCGAGAACACGCGCGGATCCCACGAGAAGGGATCGAAGCCGGGGCTCCGCCACTCCTCCACGTCCAGGCACAGCACCTGCGAGCCCTCGCCCAGGGCGAGGGGCTGCACGGCCACGGTGGGGAACTCGGCCGCGAGCAGGGCCCAGCCCGCCCCGTTCTCCAGATCCGCGGTGTCGATCTCGGACAGCAGCAGCTGCCGCAACATCCTGCCTCCCCCATGGGGACCCGAGCTGGGTCGATCCCCGTCCATCGTGGGGGCTCCCACCCTCGGCCACTACTGGCGCCATGGACAATGAGACCGTGGGCCAGCGCACAGATGGGGAGGGGAAGGCCTCGCCTTCAAGGAGGCGAGGGCGGCAGGTGCCGGTTGTCGAAGACCTGCGCGGGCTCTCCGTCGATCAACGTCTCCTGGAAGGTCCCCCCCGTGTAGTCGGTGAGGAGCCGGCGCCAGAAGCCAATGGCCCCGCGGTTCTCGCGCAGCTGGGACAGCTCCCACACGCCGCGGTACCGGTCGAAGATGGCCAGGGCCGCGCGCTGCCCCAGGCCATGGCGGCGCTGCGAGCGGATGATGAAGAACTCGCTCAGCCGGAAGTCGCGCCCGGGGGTCATGTACGGGAAGGGGGCCTGGCCGACGAGGGCAAAGCCCACCGGCCGATCGTCCCACCGGAACAGCAGCGGGTGCACCTGCTCGCTCTCCGTGAGCCAGGTGGGGAGGTAGTCCGGTTGCCAGATCCCCTGGGCATCGAGCGTGTATCCGTCCCCGTACTCGCTCAGATCATGGAGATAGAGCGGGTAGAGGTTGCGGAGGATCGGGTACTCGGCGGGGGAGGCGCGGGTGACGCGGAGTGACATGGGTGGCCCTGAGAGTGACGGCGGCTCCAGCGTACACGCTCGGCCACCTGCCCTGCATGCGTGGGAGTGTCAGAGTCGGACGCGTGAAGGTCCAGGCGAGGAATGGCCGTTGTGGGGGCACGCATGCAGGCCACTCCGTCCCCGCGTGGCCGGCTCCGTCGCAGCCTCGGCTACCTCCGCCCCTTCCGTGGCTCCGTGGTTGCCATCCTCGCGCTGGTGCTCCTCATCGGAGGGCTCAACGCCCACGGGCACCCTGATCGCCGAGCTCGCGCCCCGAGAGGTGAAGGGCGCGGCCTGAGCCCCGGGCCGCCTCAGGGGAGCTCGCCGCGGCTCGCCTCGAGGAGCGCCTGGACGATGCGGCTCATCTTCTCCGCCGAGTTGACGAGCCGCTCCGCCGCGGAGATGTCACAGGCGTCTCCGTGCATCTCCCGGAGCTGCTCCACCAGCCCCTCCGCCGACAGCCTGATCACGTTCAGCGGAGAGCAGAGCTCGGCGGCGAGCAGCTCGAGCGAGTCATCCGAGCCTGGATCCTCAGGGAGGAGGCACACGCCTCCCGTCATAGCGACTGCCATTGATGTCCCCCCCCAGCCCAGGCGGGCCCTCGCGGGCCTGCCCGTGCATGGCTGTGTCACGAGTCACTGCGGGCAGGAGCATCCGCTGAAACACGGCGAATGAAGAGGGCCCCGCGGGGCATGTCGTAGCCCCTGCGACAGAGTGGCGCCTCAGGCGGAGCGAGACCGGGGGAGCGTGCGGGTGTCGTGCTTGGGCCAGCTCCGGAGCGGAGGGCGCATGCCGGCGCGGCACGCGAGGACGGCCAGCTCGGTGCGGTTCTCCGCGTTGAAGAGGGACAGGAGGGCGGAGACATGGGCCTTCACGGCGCGCTCGGAGATGCCGAGGTGCGCGGCGATCTTCAGGTTGTCCGAGCCGGTGGAGAGGTGGCCGAGGACGTCGCGCTGCCGGGGCGTCATCGTGGGCCAGAGCTGCTGACCCTGCTGGAACTCGCTTGAGGAAGGTGACGGCAGGGGCTCCTCCTCGGGGTGCAGGGAGAGGCTCGCGATGGCGCGCAGCACCTGGGCCCGGGAGGAGAGCGCCTCCAGGGGAGCCTCGGCGTCACCGCGGCCCGCCGCGCTCTGGAGGGCACCGCCGATGACCACCACCGTGGCCTGGGGCGCGCGCTGGAGGAGCTCTCGGAGCAGCGGGAAGGGCTCCTCCGCGCCGTGATCCACGTCGATCAACACCAGCTGGGGAGCGCCGCTCCCCAGGGTGCTCAGGAGCTCCGCGGCCGAGCGGTGGGCGGTGACACGCTGGAAGCCCTGGCGCTGGAGGAGCTGGATGACCTCTCCCCTGAACGGGTTCTGATCAGAAAGCACTGCGATGGTTGGCTCGATCACGGTGTGCCCCTCTTTCGGGGAGGGGTGCTGCAAGCCGTGTTCCCGGGTGAACAGAAGGGAAACCCGGGGAACAGTGCGCACTTCCTGCGTCTTGGCCCCAAGAGCCGCAAGTCTTGCGCCCGCTCTGGCTACGCGGCGGCGGAGGGGGCGGACGCGCTCTTCCTGGTGACGGAGTGGAACGAGTTCCGCCGCCCGGATCTCAAGCGGCCCAAGGGCGTGATGAAGACGCCCGTCATCTTCGACGGCCGCAACGTCTTCGATCCGGCGCAGCTGCGCGAGGAGGGCTTCACCTACTACGGGATCGGCCGTCCCTGAGGGGGCTGTCCTGGCGGTGCGGCCGTGCTAGGACGGAGCGCTCCGGAGCGGCAGTGGACCTGGACCCGCGGCGGGGGCTCCGGACCGCCGCCTGCGAGGGAGGCTCGATGCTCAAGCCTGGAGACATGGCCCCGGACTTCACGGTCCCGGACCACACCGGCCGCACGCACAAGCTGTCCGAGTACCACGGGAAGACGGTGGTGCTCTGGTTCTACCCGAAGGCGGACACCCCCGGTTGAACGGCCGAGGGTTGCGGGTTCCGCGACCAGAGAGCGCAGTACCAGCAGAAGAACGCAGAGATTCTGGGCATCAGCTTCGACACACCCGAGGAGAACAAGGCATTCGCCGAGAAGTTCGGGTTCACCTTCCCGCTGCTGAGCGACTCCGATCGGAAGGTGGGGCTCGCCTACGGCGCGTGTGATGACGCCAAGGCCGCCAACGCGCGCCGGGTGGGCGTCATCATCGGGCCGGACGGGCGGGTGAAGGCGTACTACCCGAAGGTGGATGCGCGCGCGTTTCCTCAGCAGGCGCTCGCGGAGATCTAGCGCCTCCGCTGCTTTCGCAGGCTCGCGGGCGCGTCCGGCCTTGCCTCCCGGACGCGCCTCGCTCCGTTCACCGCGCCGCCAGCTCCCTTCGGGGGGCTTCAGTGGTGCCGCTCGGCCTCGCGGTAGAGCTGGGTCAAGGAGAAGTCCAGCAGCGCCTGGCGAGTGCGCATGTA
>JAFGNZ010000409.1 GCA_016926755.1 Myxococcaceae bacterium
ATCTCCTCGGCCACCCTCCTCCTTCCCTCCTTCCCGAGCCTGTTTGACTTGGACCCGTTCATCTTTCACTTACACGTGAACGGGTACTTCGCGATGAGCTCCTTCCAGCGCTCGCCCACCAGGATGTCGCGGTCGATCCAGGGTTGGAGCTCGTACCTGGCCGACGCGGCGAAGCGGGTGTTCAGCTCCTTCACGAGTGCCTCGACCAGCGTCCTGTCCGCATGGGCGTAGGAGACGAAGAAGCGGACCACGCGCTTGCCCGTGGCCATGGCACTCCCCGTAGTAGTGATCCCCCGCGATGGAACCAGGGTCTTGCCCTCGATATCGGCCGTTGCCTGCTGGGAGTACCGCTCCGCCTGCTTCACCGCGGGATCCACCACGAGCTCGGGCGTCACCGTGGGGATGCTCAACGACGCCAGCACACCCTGCACGTCATCGGAGACGACCCTGATGAGGGGCACGGTGTAGTCGAAGAATGCATCCATCAGGTACGCCAGTTGATTGGCGAGGCGCTCCCCCTCCGGGAGGCGACTCACGCGCTCGGAGAAGGTCTGCTGTCGCTCCACATCGAACAGGTCAGAGAGCCTGAATTCCCACTCACGCCCTGACTCCCCCGCACGGCGGAGGCAGAACGTCCGCGTCTGGAGATCGAACATCACGAAGTCACGGCGCTCCGCGGTCTGCTCCGAGCGCGGGCGGGCCGGGAGCCCTTCGCGCTGGAAGCCGGGGCCAAGTTCCTGGAAGAGCGCCTCCAGGAGCCCGATTCCATCCACCACGTAATCACGCGGCGCCTTCGCCTCCTGGCGTGGCGGCTGGAGGGATACTCCCCCAATGGCACGCTGGTACTCGAGCTCCATGGCGGTCCGGAGCACGACGACGCTCCCGACGGGCAGGCCGCGTTGAATGGCCTCGAAGGCCCGCAGGCGGCGCTCGCCCTCCCATGGGGCAGAATCGGTCCGCATGAGGAGGAGCCGCCCCTCATACATGGAGCGCAGGACCAGTTGCAGGGCTTGGGACGAGATTCGCTGTGCCGCTCGTGGGCCATCCATGCTCACATCCCTTCGAAGAGCGTCCTCATGGCGTCATTGAGCCCGGCCTCTGGGTGCAGCGCCACGCTCTGGGACCGAGCGACCGAGCGATAATTGCGCACCCGCCGGGCACTCGGCGTCATGCCCGCCTCCTAGCACACACCCTGCGCGCCCAGTGGCGGGATGTAGGGCGCGTCCCCCTCATGTTCCCTTGACCGCGAGGCGCTCGTTTTAATATTAGACCGTATTGGTCCACATTGGTGGGACAATGTAGGCCCGCGGGAAGGTTCTTCGAGATGAAGCTGCCGATCTACATGGACAACCACGCCACCACCCCGCTGGATCCGCGGGTGCTGGAGGCCATGCTGCCGTACCTGCGCGAGGACTTCGGCAACGCCGCATCACGCAACCACGCCTTCGGGTGGAAGGCGGAGGCGGCGGTGGAGAAGGCCCGCAAGCAGGTGGCGGAGCTGATCGGCGCCTCGGACAAAGAGATCGTCTTCACCTCGGGCGCCACCGAGTCCGACAACCTCGCCCTCAAGGGCGTGCTCGAGTACTACAAGGAGAAGGGTGATCACATCATCACCCTGAAGACCGAGCACAAGGCCATCCTGGACACCTGCAAGCGCCTGGAGCGCATCCGCCAGGAGCGGCTGGACGAGCTCAAGCTGCTGCGGCTGTCGCAGCTGGCCGAGCGGGAAGTCTCCCAGGGCGAGCTGGCGGAGCTGGCCATCAAGCACCGGCTGGACGAGGACGCGACGTACCAGCGGTGGGCCGCGCTCCCCACCGGCGGCGCGCGCGTCACCTACCTGGACGTGGAGAAGGACGGCCGGGTGAGCCTGGAGAAGCTGGCGGCGGCGATCACGGACAAGACGGTGCTCGTGTCCATCATGTTCGCCAACAACGAGATCGGCACCGTGCAGCCCATCGCGGAGATCGGCAAGCTGTGCCGCGAGCGCGGCGTGCTCTTCCACTGCGACGCGGTGCAGGGCATCGGCAAGCTGCCCTTCCATGTGGAGGAGCTGAAGGTGGACCTGGTCTCCATCTCCGCGCACAAGATGTACGGGCCCAAGGGCGTGGGGGCGCTGTACGTGCGCCGCAAGCCGCGGGTGCGCCTGGCGCCCATCATCGACGGCGGCGGGCACGAGCGCGGCATGCGCTCGGGGACGTTGAACGTGGCCTCCATCGTCGGCTTCGGGGAGGCGGCGGAGCTGGCCCGGGAGGAGATGGCCGACGAGTCCGCGCGGCTCTTGCGCCTGCGCGAGAAGCTGCGCGCCGGCATCGCGAGCCAGCTGGACATGGTGACGGTGAACGGCTCGCTGGAGCACAGGCTGCCGGGCAACCTCAACGTGTCGTTCGCCTACGTGGAGGGCGAGGCGCTGATGATGTCCATCAAGGACGTGGCGGTGTCCTCGGGCTCGGCGTGCACCTCGGCCTCGCTCGAGCCCTCGTACGTCCTGCGGGCGTGCGGCGTGGAGGAGGACATGGCGCACAGCTCCATCCGCTTCGGCCTCGGCCGCTTCAACACCGAGGAAGAGGTGGACTACGTCGTCCGGCTGGTGGTGGACAAGGTCCGCAAGCTCCGGGACATGAGCCCCCTGTACGAGATGGCGAAGGAAGGCATCGACCTCAAGAGCATCGAATGGACGGCGCACTAGCAGGCAGGCCGTTGCCGACGCACCGGGTTCATTAAGAGATTTTTTGAAGGAGCCCCCATGGCTTACAGCGACAAGGTCATCGAGCACTACGAGAACCCCCGCAACGTCGGGACGTTGGACAAGAACGATCCGAACGTGGGCACCGGGCTGGTGGGCGCGCCGGCGTGCGGCGACGTGATGCGCCTGCAGCTGCGCATCACCGAGGAAGGGATCATCGAGGACGCGAAGTTCAAGACGTTCGGGTGCGGCTCGGCCATCGCCTCCAGCTCGCTGGTGACGGAGTGGGTGAAGGGCAAGACGGTCGACCAGGCGATGACCCTCTCGAACAAGGACGTAGCGCGCGAGCTGGCGCTGCCCCCGGTGAAGATCCACTGCTCCGTGCTGGCAGAGGACGCCATCAAGGCGGCCATCGCGGACTTCAAGAAGAAGCGTGAGGCGCGGCAGGGCAAGCAGTCCGCGTCCTGAAGCGGCCCGGTGAGCGGGCCAGGAGATGTGCCGTGATGAGCGAGCAGACGACGAGCCCACAGACCCAGCAGCCCCAGGCGGCGTCTGCCCCCGTGCCTGGCGGCAAGCCGGCCGGCAAGGGCATCACCCTGGCCGACAGCGCCGTGAAGCGGCTGCGCACCCTGCTGGAGCAGCGGCAGACGCCCGAGGCGGGCCTGCGGCTGGCCGTGAAGGGCGGGGGCTGCTCGGGCCTGCAGTACGCCATGGAGTGGGCGGAGAAGCCGCGCGAGCGCGACAAGATCTTCGAGCGCGAGGGCGTCCGCGTCTTCGTGGATCCGAAGAGCTACCTGTACCTGATGGGCACGGAGCTGATCTTCGAGGAGTCCCTGATGGGCTCGGGCTTCAAGCTGCAGAACCCCAACGTGAAGTCCGCCTGTGGGTGCGGGGAGAGCTTCACCGTCTAGCCCGGGCGCTCCGTCCCCGGGAGAGGGGGCAGGCGCTCGCTCGAAGGCCACCCTCCCCATGCAGGGACGAGCACGACAGAACATTGAGGGGGGCTCGGCGCGAGGCCGGGCCCTCTTTTCATTTGTGCCCGCCAGGAGTGGAACACCGTGAAGTGTTGGAACTGTGAGCAGGAGACGCGCGGGAGGCCTTTCTGCCCTGGCTGCGGGAAGATCGCCGCCCGGCCGCCGGGGGCCACCTTCTTCGACATCTTCGAGCTCGCCCCGAGCTACGACGTGGACATCCCGGCGCTGGAGAAGCAGTTCCGCGAGCTGTCCCTGCGGCTCCACCCGGATCGCTTCGCCCAGGCGGACGCGCGGGAGCGGCGCCTGTCGCTGGAGCAGACGACGGCCCTCAACGAGGCCTACCGGACGCTCAAGGATCCCTCGCGGCGGGCCTTCTACCTGCTCAAGCTGCACGGCGTGGAGCTGGATCGCGAGGATGCGGGGGTGCAGAAGCAGATGCCCCTGGAGTTCCTCGAGGAGGTGATGGAGCTGCGCGAGGAGCTGGAGGAGGCCATGCACGCGAAGGATCTGACGCGGGCGCAGGCCATGGCGGTGGACGTGACGGCGCGCCAGCGGGAGGCGCTGCACGAAGCCGCGAAGGCCCTCCGGGCCCTGCAGGCGGCGCCGGACAACGCGGAGCTGGTGAGAAAGGCATCGCACGAGATGGGACGGGTGAGGTACTTCACGCGCTTCCTCGAGCAGGTGGAGGAGTTCGAGGAGGAGGCAGTGGTGTGAGCAAGAACGGATACCTGCAGATCCACGATCCGCTGAAGCCCCGGGGGCACGCGGTCGGCATCGATCTGGGCACGACGAACTCGCTGGTGGCCTCGGTGATCCAGGGCAAGCCTCAGTGCCTGCCGGTGGACGAGGGCGAGGCGCTGCTGCTGCCCTCGGTGGTGCACTACGCGAAGGACGGGGGCGTGGTGGTGGGCGCGCGGGCCCAGAAGGTGGCGGCCGAGCACCCCACCGACACCATCCTCTCGGTGAAGCGCTTCATGGGCCGCGGCCCGGAGGATCCGGAGACGCGCAAGCTGGGCCACTACAAGTTCGCGGCAGGCTCCGGCCCCGTGGTGCGCTTCGAGGTGTCCGGCGGCCAGCCCGTCACGCCCATCGAGGTGTCCGGGGAGATCCTCCGCGCGCTCAAGCGCCGCGCCGAGTCCCACTTCGCGGGCAAGGTGGAGCAGGCCGTCATCACCGTGCCGGCCTACTTCGACGACGCCCAGCGGCAGGCCACCAAGGACGCGGGCCGGCTGGCGGGGCTGGAGGTGCTGCGGCTGCTCAACGAGCCCACCGCCGCGGCGCTGGCCTACGGCCTGGACAAGGGCAGCCAGGGCACCTTCGCGGTGTACGATCTGGGCGGCGGCACGTTCGACATCTCCATCCTCAAGCTGGTGGAGGGCATCTTCGAGGTGAAGTCCACCGGCGGGGACTCGGCGCTGGGGGGAGATGACTTCGACCGCGCCATCGCCCAGCGGGTGCTCCAGGCCATGGGCCAGGGCTCCCCCTCCCCCGCCCTGGTGGCGGAGGTGCTCGCCGCTGCGCGCAGGACGAAGGAGGCGCTCACGGAGGCGCCCGAGGCGGAGCTGGTGGCGGCGGGCCACCGCCAGCTCATCCGCCGCGAGGACTTCGAGGCGTGGATCCAGCCGCTGATCCAGAAGACGGGCATGGTGTGCCGGCGCGCGCTCAAGGATGCGGGGGTGGCGGCGACGGAGCTGGACGGGGTGATCCTCGTGGGCGGGGCCACGCGCGTGCCGGCGGTGCGCCGCTACGTGGCGGAGCTGTTCGGCCGCGAGCCGCTGGGTGACATCAACCCGGATCAGGTGGTGGCGCTGGGCGCGGCGGTGCAGGCGGACCTGCTCACCAACGCGGATCGGCAGGACGAGGTGCTGCTGCTGGACGTCATCCCCCTGTCGCTGGGGCTGGAGACGATGGGGGGCATCGTCGAGAAGCTGATCCCGCGCAACTCCACCATCCCCACCGCCGCGGCGCAGGTCTTCACCACCTTCAAGGACGGGCAGACGGGCCTGGACGTCCACGTGCTCCAGGGCGAGCGCGAGGCGGTGGAGGACTGCCGCAGCCTGGCGCGCTTCCGGCTCTCCGGCATTCCTCCCCTGGCGGCCGGCATGGCCCGGGTGGAGGTGCGCTTCCAGGTGGACGCGGACGGCATCCTCTCCGTCACCGCGAAGGAGCAGAGCACCGGCGTCACCCAGTCCATCACCGTGAAGCCCAGCCACGGGCTCACCGAGGAGGAGATCGAGCGCATGCTGATCGACTCCATCGATCACGCGGAGGAGGACCTCCAGCTGCGCCAGCTGCGCGAGCAGCGCGTGGAGGCCGAGCGGGTGCTGATGGACGCCGAGAAGCAGCTGGGCGAGCACGGCGCCCTGCTCCAGCAGGAGGAGCGGGCGGCCATCGACGCGGCCATGGCGCGGGTGCGCGAGCTGGCCAAGGGGGACGACTCCCACGCGCTGAAGGTGGCCATCCACGCGCTGGACGAGACGTCCCGGCCGTTCGTGGAGCGGGTGATGAACCAGGCCATCCGCCAGGTGGTCGCCGGCCACTCGGTGGAGGAGTACTGAGTGCCGAAGGTCCACTTCAAGAGCCCGCTGGACGACGTGACGGTGGAGGTGAAGCCGGGGGCGACGCTGCTGGAGGCCGCCGAGCAGGGCGGGGCGCACGTGGGCCACAGCTGCGGCGGGGTGTGCGGGTGCTCCACCTGCCACGTGTGGATCCGCAAGGGGCTGGCTTCCCTCTCCGATCAGTCGGACGCGGAGATGGACCGGCTGGACATGGGCTTCGACGTGCGGCCCTACTCCCGGCTGAGCTGCCAGACAGCGGTGGGCTCGGAGGAGCTCCAGGTGGAGATCACCGAGGAGTCCCTCACGGCCTTCATGGACGAGAACCCCGCCCTCCGGCGCCAGCTCGAGGCCGAGGGGAAATGGCCGCTCAAGAAGTGATGTTGTAGGAGTCGTTCCTGCTTGACGGGGGGACGGCGGTTCCCTATATGTCCGCCCCCAC
>JAFGNZ010000070.1 GCA_016926755.1 Myxococcaceae bacterium
GCCATGATCGCGATGGCGGTGCTGACGCACACGGCGAAGGGGTTCGCGGAGCAGGTGGGGACGCTGCCGGGTTCCGCGCAGGTGTCGATGCAGGCCGCGGGCCCAGAAGGACTCCTGCTGTCGGAGGTGGGGGCGGTGAAGTCCGTGGCGGTGACGGCCGAGGGCTTCAGCGTGGCGCTGCCGCCGTTCGCGGTGGCGATGGCGGGCAATGGGGGGCGCGGCGAGCGCACGGAGAAGCACCACATCGGGACGATCGCGAACAAGAAGTCCGCGCTGCGCGGTGGACCTTGGACTCCCAGGCTCGAGAAGCTCTACGCCAGGGCGGGGATGCGGCTGGAGGACGCTGAGAACGTCGTACCTATCCAGGGGCATAGGGGGCCTCACCCGGAGCGCTACCATCGAACTGTCTACCGGCGCTTGCAGGGGGCACTGGGAGACTGTCGCACCATCGCGGAATGCCGGGAGAACTTGACCCGCGAACTCCGTGCTCTCGCAGAAGAGATCGCGACGCCCGGCACGGAACTGAACCGTCTCGTCACCCTGGGGAAATGACGCTAGAAATTCCCTATGTCCCAGCGTTTCTTCGACCTCGCCGACGATGTCTACGCTCCCCATCGGTGGCATCTGGATACGCCCATCGACAGTCAGGGCCGCAAGGTGCACGACTGGGACTTCAAGCGCGGAACGTCAGTGCACGTGGAGGGACGGTTGAAGATCCCCATCGAGATTGCAGGCAGGCCGCTGGATTTCTCCGAGGCGGGATTGAGCATCCCCGTCGTCCACGTCAGGGTGGCGTCCATGTTGGCGGAGTTGGCTCCCGACGACGTGCAGCTCATCCCCGCGGACATCGAGGGCCAACCAGAACAGTACCTGGTCCTCGTGGCGACGCGCCTCATCCGCTGCATCGACGAGAAGGCCTCCAGGATCCTCTTCTGGACCCACGAGGATGGAGCGCCGCACAAGGTTGGCCAGTATCGGGATGTTCGGGACATGCGAATTGACAAGGCGAAGGTGGGAAACGCCAAGGTGTTTCGCCCCGAGGGGTGGGAGGTCGTCCTCATCGTCTCCGAGGAGATCAAGGACGCCTTGGAGCGCATGGGCGCTACGGGCACGAGATTCGAGGAGGTCTAGCGGCCCACTCGCAGCCAGGACAGCTCCGCATGGACGATCGGGTTCATGGCTCGGTAGCGTACCCGGACTCTGGAGCGGCGGGGCACCGGGCCTCTTGCGGAGCGCCCACGCCGCCTGAATCGGGAGCCTTGCTTGACCGCTGAGATCTTCTCCTTCCCCGTGCGCCGCCCCACCCGGCGCCTGCTCCTGGCGCTCCTGATGGGCGGAGCGCTCCTGGCCTGCAAGCATGACAAGGCCCACACCTCGCCCGAGGAGCGGCTCTCGCGGCCTCGGCTCGTGGGGCGCGCCGTGCTGCCTGCCGCCACCTTCGCGCCGGGGCCCCCCTCGGGAGCCCGGGTGGGGACGGGCGCCGTGAATGGCATCCCCGTGCCCTTCGATCGGCAGCCCGTGCAGGGCTTCTCGGGCGTCCTCGACAACGGGGATGGCACGTTCCTGGCGATGACCGACAACGGCTACGGCGCGCTGGAGAACTCGGCGGACTTCCTCCCGCGCGTCTACACCGTGCGGCCGGACTTCAAGACGCGCGAGGGCGGTGGCGGTGGCATGGCCGTGGAGGGCTGGTTCGAGCTGCGCGATCCGGACAGGCACGTGGCCTTCCCCATCACGAACCACTCCACCGCCGAGCGCCTCCTCACCGGCGCGGACTTCGACATCGAGTCCCTCCAGCGCGCGCCGGACGGCACCTTCTGGTTCGGCGACGAGTTCGGCCCCTTCCTGCTGCACACGGACGCCACCGGCAAGCTGCTGGAGCCGCCCATCCCGCTGCCGGACTTCGACAACGGGGGGGAGCTGCGCTCGCCGCAGAACAAGAGCGCTCCGCCGGATCAGCCCTTCCGCGTCCCGGCCAGCGGCGGCTTCGAGAGCATGGCGATCAGCAAGGACGGCCAGCGGCTCTACCCCATGCTGGAGAAGGCGCTCGTGGGGGGCGAGGCCGGCACGCGGCTCATCCACGAGTTCGACATCCCCACCCGGCGCTACACCGGCGTGAGGCACCTCTACCCGATGGAGGCGCGGGGAGGGTTCGTCACGGACTTCATCCTCTTCGACGAGTCCCACGGCCTGGTCCTCGAGCGTGACAACACCCAGGGCGACCTGAGCGGCTTCAAGGCCCTCTACGAGGTGAAGCTGAACGGCGCCGGGCAGCCGGTGACCAAGCGGCTCGCGGTGGATCTGCTGCGCATCGATGACGCGCTCGGCCTCTCGGGAGCGGGAGCCCCCGGGGATGTGGGGCTGGGCGCGGAGTTCGCCTTCCCCTTCGTCACCATCGAGGCCGTGCTCTTCTTCGACAGCAGGCACGTCGGCATCCTCAATGACAACAACTTCCCCTTCAGCATCGGCCGGCACAAGGGCTCGGGGGCACCGGACGACACGGAGTTCATCCGCGTCCAGCTCGATCAGGAGCTGGGCAGGCTGTAGGCGGAGGGCAGGGCGTTCGTTCGTGGAGCTCACGGTGGAGCGTTAGCAAAAGACAACGCCCCCCTCCCCGGCATGGACGCGCGAGGAGGAGGGCGGGCGCCGCGAGCGCGGCGGGTGAGGCAAGGCGAGCGGCTACGGCAGGATGTCCAGGATCTGGATGTCGCCCGCGGCCGAGGGCAGCTCGTCATCGCCGTAGCTGATCTTGTTGGCGTAGCCGAGCCGACCGTCGTTGCCCAAGCCCCAGCAGCGCGCCTGACCCGTGCTGAGCAGGGCGCAGGTATGGGCGCCACCCGTCGTCAGGTAGTACGCCGAGGCGCCGCCCAGGTTGACGGTGGCGGCCGGAGGCTCGGTCAGCGTGGTGGTGTTGCCGTAGCCGAGCCGACCGTTGGCGCCATTGCCCCAGCACTTCACGGAGCCATTGCTCAGCAGCGCGCAGGTGTGCTCCGCGCCCGTGGCCACCTGCAGTGCCGTGCCGCCCACGTTGACGGTGCCCACCTGCGCCGGGGTCTCGTTGTCACCGACGTTGGAGACATAGTAGCTCGGGTAACCCAGCTGGGCGCTCCCATTGTGGCCCCAGCAAACGAGCCGGCCCGTGCTCAGCAGGGCGCAGGTATGGAGGGAACCCCCGCTGAGCTGGATGGCCACGCCGCCCACATCCACGTCCCCCGCGGTGGAGGGCGCCTCGTTATCGCCGATGCTCAGCCTGTTGGCGTAGCCCAGCTGGCCATAGTAGCTGTCGCCCCAGCAGCGCACCTTGCCGGTGTTGAGCAGCGCGCAGGTGTGAGTGCTACCGGCGGTGATGTTCTGCACGGTGCCGCCCACGTCCACGTCCCCCGCGCTCCAGACCCACTCGTTGTCACCCACGTTGTTGGTGTGGCCGTAGCCGAGCTGGCCATAGGCGTTCCTACCCCAGCAGCGCACCTTGCCGGTGTTGAGCACGGCGCAGGTGTGGTTCGCTCCCGCGGCGAGCTTCACGGCGCGGCCGCCCAGCGTCACGTAGCCCTCGCTGCTGACGGGCTCGCCGTCACCGATGTTGTTGGTGTGGCCATAGCCCAGCTGACCGTAGTTGTTGGCGCCCCAGCACCGCACGAAGCCGCTGTCCAGCAGGGCGCAGGTGTGGTTGCCACCCGTGACGACCTGAGACGCGCTGCCCACGATGTTCACGTTGCCGGCGGTGTAGGGGTGCTCATCGTCACCAATGGACAGGGTGTGCTCGTAGCCCAGCTGGCCGGAGGTGTTCTTGCCCCAGCAGCGGACGTTGGCGTTGTCGAAGAGCGCGCAGGTGTGGGCGTCGCCGGCGCGGATGGAGATGAGGCCGTTGAGATCCCCCACGTCGTAGGGGTTGTCCGGGAACTGATCGGGCGTCAGCGGGTACTTCAGCGTCGTCTTCCCGCCGTCAATGTCGGTGACCTCCAGCACCAGCTCGCCGTGCAGCGCCACGGTGTAGTTCTCCAGCGTCGTGGGGTTGGTCTGGCTGGAGATGAACGGCGCGGGATCAAACGTGCCGTTGGGCGTGAAGCTCCACGCGTACGACAGGCCATCCTTGTCATCCACCACCGTCGCCTCCCAGATGACCAGGTTGCCGCCATGGGGCCGGCGGGCATGCAGGGCCTGGATGACCGGGTTGAAGAGCACGTTGACGCGGGTGTCGATGGCGTCATTGGCGGGATCCACCGGCAGCACGATGGTGGAGAAGGTCGTCGTCACCGAATGGCCATCCTCGTTGGTGACGGTGATGTAATGGAGGAACTCCGTCTGCTCCCCCACCGAGGGCGGCACGTACTGGCTGACGAAGGTGCCGGTGGTGTTCAGCAGCGTGAACGTGCCCTGCATGGGGGAGAAGCTGCCGCCGTTGGTGGCCGGGGTGATGCGGTAGGTGAGGTGCGCGCCCGCGGGGGCCTCCACCACGAAGTCGATGTTGCCGCGCTTGCCGTAGGGGAACTGGGCGGGGATGACGATCTGCTTGATGCTCGGCAGGGTGATGGACTGCCCGTCCGTCACGGGGGCCAGCCAGATGACCACGTTCTCGTTGTCACCCGTGAGCGTCTTGTCCGTGCTGCCGCTGAAGAGCAGCTGCTCGAGGCCCTCGGCGCGGGCCTGGAAGGTGAGGCCCTTGTTCCGCGGGAGGAAGGGCACCGTGCCCGACCAGACCCCCCCGGACAGCACGAGGTCCACGCCTCGGAAGAGCGGGATGTCCGTCTCCGTCTCCACCACGTCGATGCGGATCCGGCTCACATCGGCGAAGGAGAAGTTGGCGAAGGCCGACAGGCGCCGGTCCTCGCCGGTGCTGCCGCCGGACACGGACGACTCATCCACCGCGATGGAGAAGGAGGCCGTGGCGGTGTCGGAGCTCTCCTCGACCGGGGCCGGCTCGGGCTGGGGGGTGCAGCCGCCCAGCCCGGGCGCGGTGCTGCTCAGCAGGGAGAACAGCAGGGCGCCCAGGAGGCTCCTGCGGAAGCGAGAGGGTTTGGGGTGCATACACGTCTCCTGTGAAGAGCCACCGCACCGGCGGTGAGCCCGTTGGGGTTTGGGTGCAGCGGGGGTTGGGGTGCGTCTTCGTCGCGGAGGCTCGACTGGCCGCCACGCCATGACCCTTGAGCAAGGGCCATTCCAGCCCGCGCGGAGGAGGCACCCTTGAGAGAACGGGGGTTTACGGGCCTGGTTCGAGAGGAGGCCGAGCCACCTGACCAATTTCCTTGAATGGAGGGGGCGGGACCTGACCAGTGGAGTGGACAGGTGCCCCGAGACTCCCTCGCGGCGGCGGGTGGCGCGCCAAATGCTTCACGTCACCGGCGCATGCTCCACGTTCCTCTTGTATGGATTGCGCCACCCGCCCGAGGCGCTACAGTCGCGAGAATGTCTGATCGACAGGATCGGGTCGCGAACGAGCGAGACCTGTATCTGAACGTGCTGCGCATCCTGAGCGCCAGCGATCCCACCGAGCCTCTTCGGGAAGTCCTGGCGGGGCTGGTGGAGTTCAGCGGGGCCGAGCGGGCCTACCTCGAGCTGTATCAGGACGCGAAGGGCGGCGAGCGCCGGTGGTCGCTCTCCCATGGCTGCTCGACCAGCGACGAGGAGCAGATCCGGGCGGTCACCTCGAGAGGCATCGTCGCGTCGGCGATCGCGTCGGGGACGACAGTGCATACCCCCTTTGCGCTGCTCGATGAGCGCTTCGCCTCCTCCCAGAGCGTGCAGAAGCAGCGGCTGGAGGCGGTGCTCTGCGTGCCGCTCTCGGGAGCGCTCCCGGGCGTCCTCTATCTGGAGGGCAAGCGCGGGTCCGGTCCCTTCTCGGATGAGGCCATCCGCGTCGCGGAGAACCTGGCGCGCCATGTCGGCGCCGCCGCGCAGCGGGCCACCGCTGGCCGCAGGCTGGACACCGAGGATCCGACGCTCCCGTTCAGGCAGAAGCTCCGGCTCGACTCCATCGCCGGCCGCAGCCAGGCGCTCGCGGATGTCTTCGAGAAGGTGGTGCTCGCGGCGCCGCTCGACGTGACCGTGCTCATCACCGGCGCCTCCGGGACGGGGAAGACGCAGCTGGCGCAGGCGATCCACGACAACAGCAAGCGCAGGGCGGGGCCCTTCGTCGAGCTCAACTGCGCGGCCATCCCGGAGGGGCTGATCGAGAGCGAGCTGTTCGGCACCATGCCCAGCGCGTTCCCCGGGGCCCGCCGCACGATCGGCAAGGTGGAGGCGGCCGAGGGCGGCACGCTCTTCCTGGACGAGATCGCGGAGATCCCGCTCGCGGCCCAGGGCAAGCTGCTCCAGCTGCTGCAGTCGAAGCAGTACTACGCCCTGGCGAGCCCGCGGGTGGCGAAGGCGAACGTGCGGGTGATCGCCGCCACGAACGCGGAGCTGGAGCAGCAGGTGGCGGAGAAGAAGTTCCGGGAGGATCTCTTCTACCGGCTGAACGTCTTCTCCGTGCGCATGCCGAGCCTGGCCGAGCGAAGAGAGGATCTGGGCGTGCTCATCGATCAGCTGCTGAGCCGCCTGTCCGCCGAGCACGAGCTGCCGCAGCTGCGCGCCTCTCCGGGGTTCTACGCGGCGTGCGAGGCCATGGACTGGCCCGGGAACGTCCGGCAGCTGCGGCACCGGCTGGAGGCCACGTTGATCCGCGCCTGCGCGGAGGGGGCCACCTGCCTGGAGCCGCGCCACCTCTCGGACGCGCCGCGGGCTCGGGAAGAGAGCCCCAGCTCGTTCCACGAGGCGACGCGGGTGTTCCAGCGGGATCTGCTCCGCCGCGAGCTGGACGCGGTGGGGTGGAACGTGAGCGAGGTAGCGCGCCGGCTCGATCTCACCCGCTCGCACGTCTACAACCTGATCAAGGCCTTCGGGCTGACGCGAGAAGGCGTCAGCTAGTCCCGTTGTTCGTCGCACCAATACGAGGAGAAGCCATGCCAGAGTTTGCTATCGGAGTTGACAGCTACACGGCCTCTACCCAGGACGCGGTGGAGCACCCTGATCAGTTGAAGGCGTGGTGGGTGAGAATCCTCCCGAACCAGCCGTTCCTGACTCCGGGAGGCGTCGTCTACTACAGCCCCTATAAGGTCAGGGTGACGGAGCGGGTGAACGAAGGAGGACGAGCCAGCCTGAAGTTCGTGCTCGCGCGCGAGGAGGCGGAGACATCCTCCCCTAGGGAGTTCACCCTGGAATGGCCCTTTGAGCAGTACATCGCCTGGCCTGATCTGCCCTCGACGGCCCAGCTTGCGGACGCCAAGACCAAGCCTTATGGCTTCCTCTTGCTGTCGCACGCCTGGGAGAAGAAACACGGGGTCGACCCGAAACTCTATGCCGAGCTTGGTGGCCCCATGAAGTGGCCACCCGCCGCGGCTCCCATCTTCGATGCGGTTGATATGCCCACAGGGCCTGAGGTCGAGCGTGTGCTCCGGGCCATGAAAGATGATGCTGTGCGAGCGAAGTTGATCGAGACGCTCGACAACATGACCCGCTCGAAGCCTTGAAAAGGAGCGCGTGATGAGCACTCACCTCACGGTTATCTCCTATTGCCAGGTGATGCAGCCCTTGTTCGAGGGCATCATTCTCAGAGTACGGCCCGGCGGCTCCCATGAGGTCATCCGCTGCCAGCGAGGGGCGGATCTCTACGAGAAGATCCTGAACTTCGGGCGGGACGAGATCACCCTCCTTGACCTGGTAGGCCATGGTGGGGAAGACCACTTTCATTTCGGTGATGACAAGGAGTTCGTCAAGAGTGGCCAGGAGCCTCCTGTGGAACTCAAGAATCTTGATGGCATCCTCCCGAAGGATGCCCGGATCCGTCTGCTGGGCTGCAAGACGGGGGCTGGCAAGCAAGGCCTGGCAATGATCCAGGCGGTCTCCAGGGCTCTGAATGGCAGGGAGGTATTCGGAGTGACGACGTATTTGTCTGCCGTGGATTTTGATGAGACCGGCATGCCGGAAGACCACCCGGGCCTCATCTCGTCCAAGGCTCAGAGCCCTGTCGAGGTCCCCTGAATTAGACCCTCCTCAGTGCGGGGGGGCTGAGGGGTGGGGCGCTCGACGCAACGGAGCCCGGTTGCGAAGTCGGCGCGTCTCGGCGGCAGATGGTTGAACCAAGCGATCTCATGGTGACCCATCTCGGCTGGTGTGTCCCACCGGCTTCCGGCGACGACGCGCTGGTTCTTGTACGCCCCCTTCAGATCGCTCGTCGCGGTCCACTCCGTGACGTTCCCCGCCAGATCGAGGACACCATACGGGCTTCGGTCCTCGGGGAAGGAACCCACCGGCGCAATCGCGTCGAAGGGATCTCCCTTCGCGAGGTTGGCCGGTGGGTTCGGTCGAGCCACCTGCCAGACTGTCTGTCGCTGTGGAGCGGGATTGGGGAGTTCGCCCTTCTCATCGAGCATGAGCCCCCCCCTGAACGCCTTGCGCCATTCGTCCAAGGTCGGGAGAGATTTGCCCATGAAGCGGCAGAAGGCCTCCGCAGCGAAGGCGTCGACTCCCGTTACCGGACTCAGGGGCTTGAAGAACTCTGCATAGAAGGGGTGCTCAGGCGGGAATGCACGCTCGTCCCCCGTGTGGGGCATGACCTGTTCTTCGAAGAGGCGAAACTGGCCGTTGGTTACCTCCGTGAGCTCGCTGGCAAAGCTCCCCACGTCGATGAGCTTCTCGGGGCCGCTAGGTTGGCCGTCATCATTCAACTCGACCGGTCTCCAGTAGGGGCCCTGGGGAGCCGTGACCATGCCTACCCGGGAGGCCGCGCACGTCGGGACCGGGAGCCGGAGCTCCTGGAGCGGGCTGCGCCCGCGCTCGAGGTAGCCCGGGAGCTTCTGCAGGCGCACCGCGGAGGGAGGACAGTCTCCGCGCCGCACCACGAGCCACGCTGGCCGGGAAGGCGCCTCCACGCGCTCGCGCCAGCTCCCATCCGGCTCGCGGCGGCGGCCGCTTCGCCGGAGGTTCGGCTCTCCGTACGGGCTCAGCTCCTCGGGCGGTGTGGAGCCCTGCGCGGGGAGCAGCGACCACTCCAGCGTGGGGCCCTGGGATGCCTTCGTCCATTGCTGCTTCGTCGGGTCGAAGTCGTAGGCCTCCAGGACGAGCTCGAACTCGCCGATGTCGGCCGAGGCCAGGCGGATGAGGTCCTGCTGGCGGATGGCCTCGAGCTGCTTCTCCCGGAAGGCCAACGCGGCGAGCACGGCGACCAGGGCGATCACGGCCAGTCCGCTGATGGAGCCTCCCAGCACCCACCGGCGGCGGAGCGTGAGCCGCCGCGCACGCTCGCGCCCCGCTTCCAGGAATGCCCGGGTGCGAGTGGGCAGCGTGACGTTCCACTCCTCGACCTTGCGGAGGGCCTGGCGGAGCGCCTCGTCCGACCACGTCTCCTCATCCTGGCGCCCACGCTGCTCCCAGAGCTGCGTGGCCTGCTCGAGCTGCTGGACCAGCGTCCGCTCCTCGCGCGTCTCGTCCAGCCACCGGGCCAGGTCGGGCCAGGAGGCCGCGAGGGACTCGTGGGCGAGCTCCACGAACGCCTCGTCCGTCTGTGGATCGCGGGTGACGACGACCAGCCGGTTGCTCAGGAGCTTCTCCAGGATGCTCGGCCCCGCTGCCCCAAGGTCCTCCAGGAGCGCGGCCTGCGATCTCGGCTGGCGCGTCCCGCTCGGGGTGACCAGCCGCAGCAGCATCGAGCGGGCGACCCGGACCTCCTCGGCGGGCAGGTGCATCAGCAGTTGCTGCGCATGGGAGGCGAGCGCCCCTCCCACGCCCCCCAGCTCGTCGTAGACGGACGTGAGCAGCCTCCGCGTCTCCACGTCCCTGCGCTCCCAGAGCGCCATGCACGCGAACTGCAGCAGCGGGAGCCCCGCGGGCTGCGCCTGGACGTCGGCCACCAGCCGCGTCACCAGCGAGGGCTCATCGACCGAGTAGCCCACCCGCCGCAGCGGACCGGTGATCGCCTCCTGGAGCGCCGCCGCCGTCAGCCGGGGAAGGACGAAGGTCGCGCCCAGGTGCGGGCGCAGCGGCTCGAGCCGGCTGTACTGGCCCAGGTAGTCATCCCGGAGGACGATGACGACGCGCCAGCGATCATCCGCGGAGGCGGCGGCCGCCAGGCACGCGGAGATCCGGTGTGCCTCCTCCGGCGAGGAGAGGGTGAAGACTTCCTCGAACGCATCGAGCGCCAGGAGCACCCGGCCGTCCGTCGACGTGCAGCGCTGCCGCAGCAGGCGGACGATCTCCCCGGGGCGCTTCGCGAGCACCTCCGCGAGCACCTCCGGGGTGCCCTCGCCCGAGAGGCCCGCGAGCAGCACGGAGGCCAGGCGCTCCAGCGGCCTCGGGCCTGGGCGCGCGTGGAGGACGGTCCAGCGCTCCATCTGCCGCAGCCGCGCGAACACGCCGGCATGGAGGAAGGAGCTCTTGCCAATCCCCGAAGGGCCCACCAGGGGCACCAAGGGCTCGTGACGCAGGCGCTCGATGAAGGCGTCTATCTCCGCCTCCCGGCCAGCGAAGTCCTCCGCGTCCGCCTCGGTGAACGCGCGCAGCCCTCGGAAGGGCACGCGGTCCCCGGTACGGGCAGAGGCTCCAGAGCTGAGCGCTTCACCCAGGGCCTGGGCGACATCCTGCGCGCTAGGGCGCTCCCCGGGCTCCAGCGCCAGGCAGGCCTGCAGCACCTGAGCGGCCGGGACCTCTCGCAGCCGCGGCGAGGGAGGGAGAGGCTTGGGCGCGAACGCCCACCTCGCGAGCTGCATGTCGTCGAGCGGCCGCCGCCCCTCGAGGAGCTCGTAGGCGATGATCCCCAGGGACCACAGATCGATCGCGGGGGAGGGCGGAGCATTCCTCCAGCGCTCGGGGGCCATATAGGCCGGAGTTCCGGAGGCGGCGGCCTGCTCGGCCCCGGCGTGGCGCGCCAGCCCGAAGTCCACCACCCGCACGCGCCCATCCCTCGGGAGCAGGACGTTCTCCGGCTTGAGATCGGCGTGGATGATCTCGTGCCGGTGCGCCTCCGCGACGGCCTCGGCGATCGCCCGGCAGATGCGCAGCGCCTCGTTGATGCTGGGGCGCTCGCCGGTGAGCCGCTGCCGCAGGGATTCGCCGTCAATGTACTCGAGCGCCAGGTAGGGTCGGCCCTGGTGCCTGCCCACCGCGTGCACCGTGACGATGTGCGGGTGGCTGAAGCGCGCGGTGGTCCGCGCCTCCTCGAGGAGCCGCTCCGTGTTCTCGGCTCCGAGCAGCTCCACCTTGAGGAACTTCAGCGCCACCCGTCGGCCCAGCACGAGATCCTGCGCCAGGAACACCTCGCCCATCGCCCCTTCGGCGACAGGCCTCAGGACGCGGAAACCCTCCACCAGGCTGCCCGCCTTGATGACGTCCTCGTCATCCGGGGAAGGCGAGACGGGTGCTTCGAGCGCCATTGAAGGCGAGTGTCCGTCATTGCGCTCCGGGGGCGCAAGGCCGAGCCCGCTGCCCCCTCAGCTCCAGTCGGAGTGGACGAAGCCAGCCTCGGGCTTGTCGCGGCGCTGGTACGTGTGGGCGCCGAAGGCGTCGCGCTGAGCCTGGGTGAGGTTCTGCGGCAGCTCGGCGCTGCGGTAGCTGTCCAGGTAGGCGAGGCTGGTGGAGAACACCGGCACGGGGATGCCCAGCCGCACCGCCGTGCCCACCAGGTGCCGCCACGCGGGCGCCATCTGCGTCAGCACCGGGGCGAAGGCGTCCGAGACGACGAGGTTGGGCAGGTCCGGCTGCTTCGTGAAGGCCTCGCGCAGCGGGGTGAGCAGCTTCGCGCGGATGATGCAGCCGCCGCGCCAGATGCGCGCCATCTCCGCCAGGGAGACGTTCCACTGGTACTCCTTCGACGCCGCCTGGATGAGCCGCATGCCCTGCGCGTACGTGACGACGCGCGCCGCGTAGAGCGCGTCATGCGCCCAGGAGACCAGGCTCGCCTGCTCCTCGGCCGTGAGCGCCACCAGAGGGCCGTGGAGCTTCGCACTGGCCGCCACGCGCTCCTCCTTCATGGCGGAGAGGTTGCGCGCGTCCAGCGCCGAGGCGATGGAGGGCACGGGGACGCCCAGGTCCAGGGACACCTGCACCGTCCACTTGCCGGTGCCCTTCTGGCCCGCCTTGTCCAGCACCAGGTCCACCAGGGGCTTGCCCGTCTCCGCGTCCTTCTTGCGCAGCACCTTGA
>JAFGNZ010000071.1 GCA_016926755.1 Myxococcaceae bacterium
AGCGTCTGCAGCGGCAGGTGGCGCACCGGCCGGGCGCTCTCGATGAGGAAGCCCGCGTCGCCCAGGAAGCCTTCCACCTCCGCTGGCGTGTACGCCGCCGCCTTCGAGGTGAGGAAGTAGTGCAGGCCGATGAGGGACGCGGCGCTCGGCTCCGACTCCACCTCCTCGCGCAGGTACTCCAGGACGGCGAGCGTCCCCTTGGGCGCCAGCGCGGTGCGCACCCGGCGCAGCAGCGCCACGTTCTGCGCGGGGGGCAGGTGATGCATCACCTGGAAGAGCAGCACCGCGTCATACGGGCCGCCCAGCTCCGAGGTGAGGATGTTGCCCTCGCGGTGCGTCACCAGGTGAGACAGCCCGGCCGAGGCGATGATCTCCCGCCCCACGCGCGCGCTGCCCTCCAGATCCAGCACGGTGGCCCGCAGCCCCTTGTGGCGCTGGCACAGCTCCGCGGAGAACCAGCCGTGGGCGCCGCCGAGATCCAGCACGTGCCTGGCGCCTCGGGGCAGGGGGATGGACGAGGCCACCTCCGGGGCCGCCAGCCGCGCCAGCTGGTGCATGGCGTGGATGTAGTCCCGCCAGCGGGGATCCTCCGGGGCGAGGTCGTGGATGCCCACCGGCTGCCCGGTGCGCACCATCTCCTCGAGCTGGCTCCACCACTCCCACTGGGCGTAGTTGAACTCGATGAAGCCGCCGATGTACTGGGGCGAGCGCGGATCCAGCCACCGCCGCGCCCGCTCCTCCAGCGAGTAGCGGCCCCGCTTGCGCTTCACCACCTCGCACGAAACCAGGGCCTCCAGCAGCGCGCGCGTGCCCTCGGGGGAGAGCTTCAGCCGCTCGGCCAGGGCCTCCACCGTGGTGGGGCCCTCCGCCAGCGCCGCGTACACCCCCAGCCTCACCCCGGCCATCATCGTCCGGGAGGCCATCATCCCGAAGAAGACGTGCACCATGGGCATGGGCGCGAGGTTGAGCCACTCCGCCACGCGCTCCAGCAGGGTGTCCGCCCGGAAGCCGAGCCGCATCAGCGCCTCCTCCGCCAGCGCGCCGCCAGCCCCACGCCCACCAGCACCAGGGCGGCCTCGGGGCCCAGCAGGCACCCCACCCGCTCCGCCTCGCGGACACCCGTGTAGCGGCACTTGCCCTGCTTGCAGCTGAAGCGGGGCGAGCAGTCGTTGCTGCTCCGGCAGTCCACGACGACGCGGCCCGTGCCGTCCTCCCCCTCCGGGTTGTCGCGATCGGCGCCTCCCTCGCCCACCGAGGCATCGGGCGTGGAGGAGGGGACCCCTCCGTCCTCGCCGTCACCCACCTGCGCCCACGGGGTGCAGGGCACGCCGAGCCCCAGGCCCAGCAGCAGGGTGAGCAGGCAGGTGCGCGGAGCGGGGGAGGCCATGGGGGGCACGAACCTAGCTGCCCAGCGGCCGAGATGCACCTCTGGGAGCGCAAACAGTTTCCTGATCCTGCCTCGGGGTTTTGCTAGGTTACGCCCACTGATGGCCCCTCGAATCCTCGTCGTCGACGACAACCCGGAGCTCCTCTCCCTTCTCACGCAGCTCTTCGAGGATGCGGGTTATGAGGTGAGCGGGGCCAGCCGCGGCAGGCAGGCCGTGGAGCTGGCGCGAGCCCAGTCTCCCGCCGCCGCGGTGATCGACATCCTGCTGCCCGACATGATGGGCTACCACCTCGCTGACACGCTGCGTAAGGAGCAGCCGCAGCTGCCGCTGCTCTTCATCACCGGGGTATTCAAAGGAGGCAAGCACGCCCTCGAGGCCCGGCAGAAGTACGCGGCCGCGGGCTACTTCGAGAAGCCCTTCGAGGCGCAGAAGCTGCTGGAGGCGGTGGCGAAGCTGGTGCCCCCGGAGAAGAAGGCGCCCCCGGCCTCCTCGCTCAAGGACGCCTTCGAGGTGGAGCTGGACATCGACGTGGAGGAGGAGGGGCCGCAGGACGCGATGGAGCTCACCGGCCGGATCAAAGTGACGGGGGGCGGCAACCTGTCGGCGGAGATCCGCGGCGCCAACCTCACCGCCAACCCGATGCAGAAGGGGCCGGTGACGGTGGTGCGCCCGCCGCAGCCGGGGCGGCCGCCGGAGCCGGTGCCCGCGGGAGGCGGGGCGCCGGGCATGCGCCGGGGCGAGCTGAAGGACAACCTGCCCTCGCTCATCACGGCCTTCTACCTGGCGCGCGAGACGGGCGAGCTGGGCGTGCAGCGCGGCAAGGTGAAGAAGGTGGTGTACTTCGAGCAGGGCACCCCGGTGTTCGCCCTGTCCAACCTGCTGTCGGACAGGTTCGGCCAGTTCCTGGTGCGGGTGGGGAAGATCCGGCCCGAGCAGCTCCAGGACGCGACGACGGTGGCCACGCAGACGCAGCGCCGCACGGGAGACGTGCTGGTGGAGCGCGGCCTGCTCAAGGACACCGAGCGGCTCTACTACGTGGGCCAGCAGGTGAAGGCCATCATCTACTCGCTCTTCTCGTGGGATGACGGCACCTACATGATGAGCTTCAAGGAGAAGGCCGTCGCCGAGTCCATCAAGCTGGATCTCCACCCGGCCAACCTGATCGTCCGCGGGGTGAAGAAGCTCTACAAGCCCGAGCGCCTGCGCCGGCTGCTGCGGCCGGAGGATCGCCTCATCCCCGCGGTGGCGCCGGCCTACCAGCTCAACGAGGTGGAGCTGGAGCGCTGGGAGGCGGAGCTGCTGCCGAAGGTGGATGGCAACCGCACCGTCGCGGAGCTGCTGGCCTACGCCAACCGGCCCGAGCAGGTCGTCTATGGCTTCCTGGTGGCGATGATGTCGCTGGGGATCCTGGATCGCCGCACCTAGCGGGCCGGCCGCGACTGCGCGGGGGGCGCGTGCTGGCGCCCGCGCAGCTCGCGCTCGTGGAGGTTGCGGATGCGGCGCGCGGCCTGCTCCGGGGTGAAGGCCGGCGCCAGCGAGAGGTACCGGTCCCCCTCGCGGAACATCAGCGCGCGCCCGGACCAGTCCTCCAGCAGCCCGCGCAGCGTGGGCTCGCCCAGCTCGGGAAACTCGGCGGCGAGCTCCTCGAAGCGCCGCACCTCCATGCAGTACACGTAGACGTCCCGGTCCCGCCCGCGCAGGAGGATCGTCCGCGCCTGCCCCGAGCGCCCATCCAGGATGCGGATGAAGGAGCCGCCGTCCAGGTACGCCATCAGGTGCTTGTAGGGCCCCTGCCGGGCCTGGCTGTACACGTGCGTCCACAGCTCGCAGGCCTCGTGCACGGGGGCCCAGTCCGCCGGCTCGCCCGCCACGTCGAAGGACAAGTCGAACAGCGCCAGCCGCTGGTACACCTCCTCCGGCAGCCCCGCCTTGTAGAAGTCCGCGTTGCGCAGATGGGAGACGGGGAACTGCTCGCGCAGCACGTCGATGGTGGAGCCGCGCCCCAGCCAGAAGCCGTTGGCCGACAGCGGCTCGTACTGCAGCGCGTACGTGAGGATGTTCTCCACCGTCTCGGCCACCTCCTCCGGCAGCGAGCCCGGGTAGCGCGTGAGCAGGTTGGCGTTGTTGGAGATCTCCAGCTCGTGGCACGTCTTCATCGCCTGGAGGTTGGTGATGACGGAGGTGCCCTTGCCGATGCGCTTGAGGAACGAGGCGGACAGGCCCTCGATGCCGAACTGCACGAAGCGCACCCCCGCCTCCCACAGCTGGAGGATCTCCCACGGGCTCACGTGGGCGCGCATCTCGTAGAAGAGGGCGAAGTCCTTGCCGCTGTCGAGGATGCCGCGGGCGAACTCCTCGATGCCCTTGGCGCGGATGATGTTGTCCAGGAAGAAGATGGCGCTGTTGCCGTAGCGCTCGCTCAGCGCCACCATCTCCGACACCAGCCGCGGCGTCGTCTTCTCCCGGTAGCCGTTCCACTGCACGTTGAGGTTGCAGAAGTGGCACGTCTGCTTCGGGTTGCCCGTGCGCCGCGTCCGGTCCCACCAGCAGCCGCGCGAGCCCTCCACCGGGAGCACCCAGAGGAAGCCGTGCTGCTCGGCCTTGGCGGCGTAGGCGTCGTAGTCCGGCAGCGGCAGCTCATCCATGCCGCGCGTCTCCCAGAGCGCCACGCCGTTGTCCATGTGCGGGGCCACGCTGGCCGACAGCACGCCCTGGACGTTGAGCATGTCCGTGGCGCCCGCCTCCAGCTCGCGCAGCAGGGCCAGGAGGGGCTGCTCGCCCTCGCCCTGGATGACGTAGTCCAGGAAGGGGTACTCCCGCAGCAGCGAGGGGCCCACCTTGCTGGAGACGGTGGAGCCGCCCATCACCACCTTCGTCCGGGGCGAGGCCTCCTTCAGCCGGCGCGCCAGGGAGAGGTTGGCGAAGAGCTGGCCGAAGCACGTGGTGAGGCCCACCACGTCCGGGGCCGCGGCGGCCACCTCCGCCACCACCTTGTCCAGGTGGGCGCCGAGGATGGACTGGATGCGCTCGAAGATGCCCTCGTGGGTGGGCGCCTCGCCGAAGGTGTCCTCGGGGAAGCGCTCGGCGTTGTCCAGGCGCCAGGCGCCGCCCCGCTTCGTCACCGAGCTCACGAAGTAGTCCCGCACCGCGGCGCGCCGCTCCGGGTACAGGAACGGCGTGTAGAGCAGCTCGCCGATGTCGTACGCCTCCAGGGAGATGCCGTCGTACAGCGGGAAGCCGAGCTGCAGCGCGACGTCCACGTAGTCGTACCGGCACTCCGTCTGGAAGTCCGGCGCGTGCTGCTGGAGGTAGGCGGAGAGCGAGCCGAGCGCGGCGGAGGGGCGCTCGTAGACGGACCAGGGCAGGGCGAGGAGGACACACTTCATACGGCCACCTTGTGCTGGCGGGGGGGCGCGCCGGCCAGGGCTGGCGCGAGACACCGGGGCAGTAGAGCACGGGCCCTCGACGGATGGCGACAGCGGACGATGTGGCAGGGCGTGGCACTGGCCTGCCAGACGAGCGAGAGGGCGATCCGACCGCGCAGGTCATTGAAGGCCTCGGTGGACCTTCGTTAGGGTGCGGCGCCCTCGCGACCGTCCTTCCCGCGCTACCCATGTCCGAACCCGCCGAGAAGAGCCCCGAGGAGCTGGCTGGCGAGCAGGACGTGTTCTGCTTCCCGGCCTCGTTCGCGCAGTCGCGCCTGTGGTTCCTGGATCGGCTGGATCCGGCCAGCGCCGCGTACAACATGCCGTTCGCGCTGCGGCTGACGGGGGCGCTGGAGGCAGGCGCGCTGGAGCGCAGCCTCTCGGAGATCTACCGGCGCCACGAGGCGCTGCGCACGCGCTTCGAGGAGCAGGAGGGAGAGGTGGTGCAGCTGATCTACCCGCCGGCGGCGCTGCCCCTGGTGCGGGTGGACGTGCGCGCGGTGCCGGAGCCGGAGCGGCGGGCGCGGGTGGAGGCGCTGTGCGTCGAGGCGGCCGGGACGCCGTTCGAGCTGACGAAGGACGTGCTGGTGCGGGCCACGCTCTTCACGGTGGAGGAGCGCGAGCACGTGCTGCTGCTGGTGCTGCACCACATCGTGTCGGATGGCTGGTCCATGGGCGTGTTCGCGCGGGAGCTGGTCCAGCTCTACGCGGCGTTCCAGGCGGGCCGGCCCTCGCCGCTGCCGGAGCTGGAGCTGCAGTACGTGGACTACAGCGAGTGGCAGCGCGAGTGGATGCAGGGCGAGGGGCCGGCCCGGGAGGCGGAGTACTGGAAGGAGCAGCTCGCGCCGCCGCTGCCGGTGCTGGAGCTGCCGGGAGATCGCGCTCGGCCGGCGGCGCCCTCCCACGAGGGGGCCACGCGGGACTTCTCGCTGGGCCGGGCGCTGACGGCGCGGCTGAGCACGTTCTGTCAGCGCCAGGGCGTCACCCCCTTCATGGCGCTGCTGGCGGGCTTCCAGGCGCTGCTCCACCGCTACACCGGCGCGGAGGAGCTGGTGGTGGGCACGCCCGTGGCCAACCGCACGCGGGTGGAGACCGAGGGGCTGATCGGCTTCTTCACCCATACGCTGGCGCTGCGCACGTCCTTGGCGGGCAACCCCTCGCTGGCCACGCTGGCGCGGCGGGTGAAGGAGGTGACGCTGGGGGCCTTCGCGCACCAGGAGCTGCCCTTCGAGAAGGTGGTGGAGCTGCTCCAGGTGCCGCGCCACCCCAGCCACTCGCCGGTGTTCCAGGTGATGTTCGTCCTGGAGAACGCGCCGCAGGAGCCGCTCCAGCTGCCCGGGCTCACCGTGGCGCCGATGACGCTGCGCACGCGCACGGCGAAGTTCGATCTGACGCTGTCGCTGTGGGAGTCGAACGGCGGCCTCTCCGGCCACCTGGAGTACAGCACCGATCTCTTCGAGGAAGAGACGATGCGGCGGCTGGTGGCGCGCTTCAGGCGGCTGCTGGAGGGCGTGGACACGCCGGACGTGGGCATCCTGGACCTGCCGCTGCTGGACGCGGACGAGCGCGGGCGGCTGGAGGCGTGGGGGCGAGGCCCGACGCCGGAGCTCGGCTCGGCGGTGGTGGCGCAGCGCTTCGAGGCTCAGGCCCGCCGCACCCCCGAGGCGACGGCGCTCCTCTTCGGCGAGGAGCGGCTCACCTATGCGGAGCTGGACGCGCGGGCCAACCGGCTGGCGCACCTGCTCGGCCGCCACGGCGTGGGCCCCGAGGTCCGCGTGGGCCTCTGCGTGGAGCGCTCGGTGGAGCTGGTGGTGGGCTTGCTCGCCGTGCTCAAGGCGGGCGGGGCCTACCTGCCGCTGGAGCCGGACTACCCTCGCGAGCGGCTGGCCTTCATGCTGGAGGACGGCCGCGTCTCCTTCCTGCTGGCACAGGCGCACCTGGCCGACCGGATTCCCTCGCGAGGGGAGAAGCGCCTCCTGTTGGAGGAGATCGCCGCGGAGGTGGCTCGCGAGTCCTCCGCCACGCGCTCGGTGCCGCTCGCGCCCGAGCACCTCGCCTATGTGATGTACACCTCGGGCTCCACGGGCCGCCCCAAGGGCGTGGCCGTCACGCACCGAGGCATCTGCCGGCTCGTCACCGAGGCGAACTACGCGCGGCTGGGCGCCGGGGAGCGCGTGCTCCAGTTCGCCCCCATCTCCTTCGATGCGTCGACGCTGGAGGTGTGGGGGCCGCTGCTCAACGGCGGAGCGGTGGTGGTGGCTCCGCCCGGAGCGCTCTCGTTGGAGGAGCTGGGGCGGGTGCTCGGCCGCCATGGCGTGACCACGCTCTGGCTCACCGCGGGCTTGTTCCATCAGATGGTGGAGGAGCGGCTGGAGGGGCTCGCCTCGGTGAAGCAGCTCCTGGCTGGGGGGGACGTCGTCTCCCCCACGCACGTGCGCGCCGTCCTCCAGCGCTTCCCGGACTGCACCGTCATCAACGGCTACGGCCCCACCGAGAGCACCACCTTCACCTGCTGCCACCGGGTGTCCGCGGGCCAGGCCGTGCGCGCCCTGCTGCCCGTGGGCCGCCCCATTCCGCACACCGAGGTGCTCATCCTCGATGCGCGGCTGCGATCCGTGCCGCCCGGCATCCCGGGGGAGCTCTATATCGGTGGGGCAGGGCTGGCGCGCGGCTACCTGGATCGGCCCGAGCTGACCGCCGAGCGCTTCGTGCCGCACCCCACCTCCTCCGTGCCCGGTGCGCGGCTGTACCGCACCGGAGATCTCGCGCGCTTCCTGCCGGACGGCACCGTCGAGTTCCTCGGGCGCATGGACGGGCAGGTGAAGGTGCGCGGCTTCCGCATCGAGCTGGGGGAGATCGAGGAGGTGCTGCGGAGCCTGCCGGAGGTGCGGGACGCCTCCGCGCTCGTGCGCCAGGACGGGCCCGCCGGCAAGCGGCTGTCGGCCTTCGTCGCTCCGGCGCCAGGGAGCACGCCCTCGCCGGACGCGCTCCGGGCCGCGCTGGCGAGCCGGTTGCCGGCGTACATGGTGCCCGCTCAGTTCACGCTCGTTCAGGCCCTGCCGCTGGGGCCCAACGGGAAGGTGGATCGCGCGCGGCTGCTCGCGCTGGAAGACGAGGCCACCGAGGGCGCTCGCGCCGTGTACCGGCCGCCCAGCACGCAGGACGAGCGGAACCTGGCGGCGCTGTGGATGCAGGTGCTCGGGGTGGAGCGCCCCGGGCTGGAGGATGACTTCTTCGCGCTGGGCGGACACTCGCTGCTGGCCACGCGGCTGGTGTCCCGCATCCAGGAGCGCTTCGGCGTCTCACTCCCGCTGCGGGCCCTCTTCGAGCACACCACGCTCGGCGCGCTGGCGGCCCACCTGGGCGAGCTGAGGGCGCGGGAGCAGCGCCGCCCGTCCGTGCCGCTGAAGCGGGCCGACCGCGCGCGTCCGCTCCCGCTGTCGTTCTCCCAGCAGCGGCTGTGGTTCCTGGATCGGCTGGAGGCGGGCAGCGCCTTCTACAATGTCTATCTGGCGGTGCGGTTGGAGGGAGCGCTCGATCCGGGGGCGCTGGAGGAGGCGCTGCGCGAGCTGGTCCGGCGCCACGAGGTGCTGCGCACCCGCTTCCCCGCCGAGGAAGGAGAGCCGCGCCAGGAGGTGCTCCCCGAGCCGGACCTGCGGCTGGAGCGCGCGGACGTGGGGGCCACTCCGGCGGAGCAGCGCGAGGCGGAGGCGCTGCGGCGGGTACGGGCCCTGGTCAACCGGCCCTTCGAGCTGGCCGAGCGCCCACCGCTGCGAGCCCTGCTGGTGCGGATGGAGCCGAGCACGCACCTGCTGGCGCTCTCCATGCACCACATCATCTCGGATGCGTGGTCCCTCCGGCTGATGGTGTCCGAGCTGGGCGAGCTGTACGCCGCTCGCCTCGAAGGGCGTGCTCCCGCGCTGGCGCCCCTGCCGCTCCAGTACGCGGACTTCGCGCTGTGGCAGCGCGAGTGGCTCGAAGGCGAGGCCCTGGAGCCCCAACGCGCGTACTGGGTGGAGCGGCTGAAGGGCGCGCTGCCTGTCCTCCAGCTCCCGCATGATCGTCCGCGCCCGGCCCGGCTCGGCTCTCGCGGGGGGGCGGTGAGCCGCCGGCTCTCCGGGGAGCTGGCCCGCCGCCTGCGCGACTTCGGCCGGGAGGAGGGCGTCACCTCCTTCATGGCCCTGCTGGCCGCCTTCGACGCGCTGCTGCTGAGGCTGTCCGGGCAGGGCGATCTGCTCGTGGGCGCTCCCATCTCCGGCCGCACCGTGCGCGAGGCGGAGGGGATGCTGGGCTGCTTCGTCAACACGCTGGTGCTGCGCGTGGGCGCGGCGCCCCGGCAGTCCTTCCGCGAGCTGCTCGCGCAGGTGAAGCAGGTGTGCTTGGAGGCGTACGCGCACCAGGAGCTCCCGTTCGAGCGGCTGGTGGAGCTGCTCCAGCCCGAGCGCTCCACCAGTCACCACCCGCTCTTCCAGGTGATGCTCTCCCACAACGAGGGCGGCGCGGCGACGCGCGCCTTCGGGGCGACGAAGGCCACGCCGGTGGAGGTCGAGGTGGAGGCGTCGGCGCTGGACCTGACGCTCATCACCGTTGAGCACCCGGAGGGGCTCACGCTCCACGCCGAGTACAGCGCGGAGCTGTTCGACGCGGGCACGGTGGCTCGCGTGCTGGAGTCCTTCGAGCGGATCCTCGACGCCGCGCTGGCCGCGCCCGACACGCGGCTGGGGGATCTCCCGGTGCTCGGGGAGGGCGAGCGCCAGCGGCTGCTCGTGGAGTGGAATGACACGTGGATTCCGTATCCGCGCGAGCCCGTCCACGCCCTCATCGCGGCGCGGGCCGCACGGGCTCCGGACGCGATTGCCGTCTCCGCCAGGGGGGCCTCGCTCACCTACGGCGAGCTGATGGCCCGCGCCCATGCACTGGCCCATCACCTGGCCGGCCAGGGCGTTCGCCGAGGGGATCGCGTGGGCGTGTGCCTGCCGCGCGGAGTGGAGCTCGTGGTGGCGCTGCTGGGCATCCTCGAGACGGGAGCCGCCTACGTCCCGCTGGACCCGGACTTCCCCCGCGAGCGGCTGGACTACATGGTGTCCGACGCCCGGCTCGCCGCGCTCGTCACCACGACGGCGCCGGGCATCCCCGCGCTGGAGGGCTGTGGCGCTCGGGTGGAGCTGGGCACGGACGGGCCGCGCATCTTCGGGGCGCCCGCGCCACCGCTCGGGGTGGACGTCCGTGGCGAGGATGTGGCGTACGTCATCTACACCTCTGGCTCCACGGGCCGCCCCAAGGGCGTCGTCATCCCGCATGGCGCCGTCGTCAACCTGCTCCAGGCCATGGGGCGGCGCCTGGAGCTGACGGCCGAGGACTCCTGGGCCGCCGTCACCACCATCTCCTTCGACATCGCCGCCGCGGAGCTCTTCCTGCCGCTGCTGGTGGGCGCGCGCGTGGTGCTGCTGGACCGCGAAGTCACCACGGACGCGCTGGCGCTGGCCGCCACGCTGGAGGAGCAGCGCGCCACGGTGATGCAGGCCACGCCCACCACGTGGCGCATGCTGGTGGAGTCCGGCTGGGCCGGGCGCGGGGGGCTCCAGGCGCTGGCGGGGGGCGAGGCGCTGCCGGAGCCGCTCGCTCGGGCCCTGGTCCCTCGCTGCCGCGCGCTGTGGAACTTCTACGGCCCCACGGAGACGACGATCTGGTCCACCTGCCAGCGGCTCTCCGCCGCCGAGCCCGTCACCATCGGCCGGCCGCTGGACAACACGACGGTGTACCTGCTGGATGGGGCCCTGCGCCCGGTGCCGCGGGGCGTGGCGGGCGATCTCTTCCTCGGGGGAGAGGGGCTCGCGCACGGCTACCACGGGAGGCCGGAGCTCACGGCGGAGCGCTTCCTGCCGGATCCGTTCCGCGCCGCGCCTGGGGCGCGCATGTACCGGACGGGCGACATCGCCCGCTACCGTGCGGACGGCACCATCGAGTGGCTGGGCCGCGGCGACTTCCAGGTGAAGGTGCGCGGCTTCCGCATCGAGCTGGGCGACATCGAGAGCGCGCTGCGCACCGCGCCGGGTGTTCGGGAGGCCGTGGTGGTGGCCCGGCCGGATGGAGCGGGTGGGCACCGGCTCGCTGCCTACTGCCTCGCCGCGGAGGGCACGGAGCTCACCTCGGCCACACTGCGTGAGCACCTGTCGGAGCGGCTGCCTCCTTATATGTTGCCCGCGGCCTTCGTGGCCGTGGCGGCCTTCCCGATGACGCTCAACGGGAAGATCGATCGGACGGCGCTGCCCGAGCCCTCCGAAGTCGCCGAGGCGCGCGAGGAGCCCTACGCACCGCCCCGAGACGCCACCGAGGCGGCGCTCCAAGAGCTCTGGCGGCAGGTGCTGGGCCGGCCGCGGATCGGCGTCCACGACAGCTTCTTCGAGCTCGGTGGCGACTCCATCTCCGCCATGAGGCTGAGCGCGCGAGCAAGAGCCCGAGGGCTGGCCTTCTCACCGCACGCACTGCTGGCGGGCCCCACCATCGCGCAGCTCGCCCAGTCCGTGACGCCGGTGCAGGTGGCCCCCGCTCCCGAGGCCGCGAGCGTCACCCTGGCGGATCCCGCGGCCCTCGCCGCGCAGGGGCTGGAGGCGCTCCATCCGCTCACGCCGATGCAGCGGGGGATGCTCGTCCACGCGCTGCTGTCCGCGTCGCGAGAGGAGTACGCCGAGCAGCTCGTCCTGGCGCTCCCGAGGGACGTGGACCTGGAGCGGCTGCGGGAGGCCTGGAGCTCGGTGATGGACCGGCACGCGGCGCTGCGCAGCGCGGTGCGTTGGCTGGGCGCGGACGAGCCCGTGCAGGCCATCCACCTGAAGGCGGAGCTGCCCTGGGTCATCCACGCGCACGGGGAGCGCTCCGAGGCGGAGCACGCGGCGGAGCTGGCCCGGCTGGCGGAGCGCGAGCGGCGAGCGGGCTTCGAGCTGACGCGGCCGGCCTTGTTCCGTCTGGCAGCGGCTCGGAGCTCGCGGGGCCTGACGCTGGTGTGGACGTTCCACCACCTGATGCTGGATGGGTGGAGCGCCGGGCTCGTGCTCCAGCACGTGGCAGAGGCGTACGCGGCGCTCGGTCGTGGGCAGTCACCCGCGCGCCCGAAGGAGCTGGCGTTCCGGGAGTTCGTCGCGTGGCTGGCGGCGCGGGAGGAGGGGCCCGCGGAGGCGTACTGGCGCGAGCGCTTCCAGGAGGGCTCCTCCCCCTCGCGGCTGCTGGGCTCCACCGTTCCGCTGCGGATGCGGCTGGATGACGCGCGCTATGAGCAGCGGGCCGGCCGGCTCGGGGCCACGCGCTCGGAGCGGCTGCGCGCCTTCGCGGCCCGCCACGGCCTCACGCTGAACACGCTGTTCCAGGGGGCCTGGGCGCTGCTGCTCTCGCGGTACACGGGCAGCGCGCGCGTGCAGTACGGCACCCTCACCTCGGGCCGCGGCGCGCCGCTGGACGGCATCGCCAGCGCGGTGGGGATGATGATCAACCTGCTTCCCCTGGTGACAGAGCTGTCACCCGAGCTGCCCGCGCTGGAGTGGCTGCGGCGCCTCCAGGGGGAGCTGCTGCGCATGCGGGAGTTCGAGTCCACGCCGCTGGAGCACGTCCACCGCTGGAGCGGGGCGCCCTCGGGGGAGCTGCTCTTCGAGAGCCTCCTCGTCTTCGATCCGGGCGTACGGGCGGTGAGTGATGCGGCGGGCGGGCTCTTCCGCCCACTGGCCGCCGCGGCGCCTCGGGCCGGCTACCCACTGCACGTGGGCGTGCTGCCGGATGACGACGTGGGCGTGGAGCTGACGTACGACCCGGAGCGCTTCGACGCCGCGCGGATGGACGCACTGCTCGCGCAGCTCACCGCCACGCTCGACGCGCTGACGGAGAGCCCGGCGCGGCGCCTGGGCACCGTGCGCGTGCTGCCAGCGGACCAGCTCCGGGCACAGCTCGAGACGTGGAATGCCACCGCGACGCCGTACCCGGCCGGCGGCTTCCTGGAGCTGTTCGAGGCGCACGTGCGCCGGACGCCAGAGGCCGTGGCGGTGACGTGCGAGGCAGAGTCGCTCACCTACGCGGAGCTGCATCGCCGAGCCCTCGCCCTGGCCGGAGTGCTCGCCGCGACGGGCGTGGGGCCCGAGAGCATCGTGGGCCTGCTGGCGGAGCGGAGCCCGCGCTTCCTGGGAGGCATCCTCGCGGCCTTCCGGGTGGGCGCGGCCTACCTCCCGCTGGATCCGGGCCACCCGCCTGCGCGCTGGGCCCAGCTCCTGGGGGCGGGCTCGGTGCGCGCCGTGCTGGTGGAGCAGCGCTGGCGAGCCGCCCTCACCGAGTCGCTCGAGTCGCTCCCACCGGAGCGCCGGCCGCGGCTCCTCGCGCTGGATTCGCCGTGGGGCTCGGACGAGGCGCCCGCGCCGCCGCCATGTCCGGAGGATCCTCGTCGGCTGGCCTATGTGCTCTTCACCTCCGGCTCCACCGGCGTGCCCAAGGGCGTGATGGTGGAGCACGGCGGGATGGTGAACCACCTGCACCTGATGGCGCAGGTGCTCGGCTTGGGGCCGGGCGAGGTGCTCGCGCAGACGGCGCCGCAGTGCTTCGACATCTCCGTCTGGCAGTTCCTCAACGCCATCGCCTTCGGTGGGCGGGTGCACATCCTCCGTGACGAGGTGATGCAGGAGCCCGCGCGGCTGCTCGCGGAGCTGGAGGCGCAAGGCGTCACCGTGGTGCAGGCCGTGCCGTCGCTGCAGCGCGCCCTGCTGGACACCGTCTCGGAGCGGGAGGCATCACGGCCGACGCTGCACCGGCTGCGCTGGTTCATCCCCACGGGCGAGGCCCTGCCGCCGGACGTGGCGCGCGACTGGTTCCGCACGTACCCGCGCATCCCCCTGCTCAACGCCTACGGCCCCGCCGAGTGCTCGGATGACGTCACCCTGCACGTGCTGCGCGAGGCGCCACGGTCGTCCCTGGTGCCCATCGGCCGGCCCGTGCCCAACCTGCGTGTCTATGTGCTGGACGCGGCGCTGGAGCCCGTGCCCGTGGACGCTCCGGGAGAGCTGTTCATCGGCGGGCTGGGCGTGGGGCGTGGCTACCTGAACGACCCGGCGCGCACGGCCGAGCGCTACCTGCCGGATCCCTTCTCCGCGGAGGCGGGCGCGCGCATGTACCGCTCGGGCGATCTCGTGCGCTACCTGCCGGACGGCACGCTGGAGTTCATCGGGCGCACGGACTTCCAGGTGAAGGTGCGCGGCTTCCGCATCGAGCTGGGCGAGATCGAGGCCCAGCTCCTCCGGGACGAGCGCGTGAAGATGGCCGTGGTGGTGGCGCGAGCGTTTGGCGCCAATGACACGCGCCTGGTGGCCTACCTCACCCTGCGCGGCGAGTGGTCGCCCGAGCGCGGACGCGAGGTGGCCGAGGAGCTGCGCTCCCGCCTCGGCGCCGCCCTGCCGCCGTACATGGTGCCCGCGCACCTGGTGCCGCTGGAGCAGCTGCCGCTCAACGCGAACGGCAAGGTGGACCGCAAGGCCCTGCCCGCGCCGGACTCGGGCGGCGGGGACACGGGGAGCTACGTGGCGCCGCGCGACGAGGAGGAGCGAGCGCTGGCCGCGATCTGGGCGGAGCTGCTCTCCGTGGAGCGAGTGGGAGCCACCGATGACTTCTTCACGCTGGGCGGCCACTCGCTGCTGGCGCTGCGGCTGCTCAGCCGGGTGGAGCGTGCGCTGAAGGTGAAGCTGCGGCTGGACAGCCTCTTCCAGGCGTCCACGCTGGAGTCCCTGGCCGCGCTCGTTCGGGCGCAGCGCGCGTCCGGTCCGCTCTCTCCGCGGGTGCTCCTGCGCGAGGGCACGGGCCGCCGCCCGCCGCTCTTCCTCGTCCACCCCGTGGGCGGCAACGTCCTCTGCTACCGGGAGCTGGTGGCCCGGCTGCCCGGGGACCGGAGCTACTACGGGCTGCGCTCGGTGCAGGCGGAGGAGGGCGAGGCTCCTTCGCTCGAGCGGATGGCCGCCGACTACGTGGCGCGGGTGCGAGAGGTGCAGCCCGAGGGCCCATACGCGCTGGCCGGCTGGTCGTTGGGCGGCGTGATCGCCTTCGAGATGGCGCGGCAGCTCGAGCAGGCGGGCCAGCAGGTGGAGCGGCTCGCGGTGATCGACGGCATGCCGCTGGAGGTGGAGCCCGCCGAGGAGGAGGCGCTCATCGCCCAGGCCTTCTGCGAGGAGCTGGGCCTGCCCGCCGAGCACGCCGAGCAGGTGCTCGACGGGGACTTCGAGGCGCTCGCGGCGGCGGGGATGGAGCAGCCGGGGCCGGCGGATGCGGTGCGGGCGGCCTTCCAGCTCTTCCGCCACAACGCGCGGGCGCTGCACCGCTACCGGCCCGAGCCTCGCGACGGCGCCCTGCTGCTGATCGAGGCCCGGGAGGCGGGCCCGCTGCCCCTGCCGCTGGTGGACACCTGGCGTGGCCTGTCACGCGGCGGCGTCGAGCACCTCCTGCTCGCCGGAAGGCACGAGACGCTCCTGCGTGCGCCCTACGTCGATTCCCTTGTGCAGGCCCTGTCAGGTCATTTCGATTCCCAGGGAAATCCTGTTTGATCGCCCCCATGCGCCCCGACGACACCTCCATCTTCGAGCAGCGGGAGTCCAATGTTCGCAGCTACAGCCGGGCGTTCCCCACCGTCTTCCAGCGCGCGAAGGGCTCGGAGATCTTCGATGCCTCGGGGCGGCGCTACCTGGACTTCTTCGCCGGCGCCGGGACGCTCAACTATGGGCACAACCCGGAGGCGCTGAAGAAGCCGCTGCTGGAGTACCTGGCGCAGGACGGCATCATCCACGCGCTGGATGCGTACACCACCGCCAAGCGCGAGCTCCTGGAGCGCTTCCAGGCCCTCATCCTCGCCCCGCGAGGCATGGACCACCGGGTGCAGTTCTGCGGGCCCACGGGCACCAACGCGGTGGAGGCGGCGCTGAAGCTGGCGCGCAAGGTGACGGGGCGCATGGGCATGTTCGCCTTCTCCGGCTCGTACCACGGCATGTCCCAGGGCAGCAGCTCGGTGACGGGGAGCCGGAGCGTGCGCGCCTCCACGGGCATCCCCCTGGGCCACACCACCTTCTTCCCGTACCCGGACGGGCCGGGCGGGGCCTACGACGCGCTGCCGTACATGGAGCGCATGCTCGCGGACAACTGCTCGGGCGTGGATCTGCCCGCGGCCGTCATCCTCGAGACGGTGCAGATGGATGGCGGCATCTACATCGCGCCGCCCGAGTGGCTCCAGGCGCTGCGCGCCTTCACGCAGCGGCACGGCATCCTGCTCATCGTGGATGACATCCAGGCCGGCTGTGGCCGCACCGGGCGCTTCTTCTCCTTCGAGCGGGCCGGCATCACCCCGGATCTGGTGACGCTGTCCAAGGCGATCGGCGGCTACGGCCTGCCCATGTCCCTGCTGCTGATGCGGCCGGAGCTGGATCGCTGGCGGCCGGGCGAGCACACCGGCACCTTCCGCGGCAACCAGCTCGCCTTCGTGGCGGGCAGCGCGGCGCTGGACTTCTGGAAGGATGAGCGCTTCACGGAGGAGCTGGCGCGGAAGGAGCGCGCCGTGGCGGACTTCCTCCGCCAGGAGCTCACCGCGAAGCACAGCGGCCTGGCGGTGCGCGGCATCGGCCTGGCCCACGGCGTGGACTTCTCGGGCGCGGGAGGGCCGGAGCGGGCCTCCCAGGTGCAGCGCCGCTGCTTCGAGCGCGGCCTCATCGTCGAGCAGTGCGGCCGGGATGACGTCGTCGTCAAGCTGCTGCCCCCGCTCACCACGCCCCTGGAGCAGCTCCTGGAGGGCTGCGGCATCCTGCGGGATGCGATCGCTGACTGAGCCCACCTTGTCCGCCGTGTCACCTCGAACCTCAGTGTCTGGAGCCGTACCGCGATGAGTTCCTCGGAAGCCCCACGCCCCACGGTCTGCGCCTACAACGAATGGGATCCCCTGGAGGAGGTCATCGTCGGCGTGGTCGATCACGCCACGGTGCCTGACTATGACGTGGCGCTGCGGGCGACGCTGCCGGACAACATGTATGAGTTCTTCCGGAAGAACGCCGGCAGGCCCTTCCCGCCAGCGCGGATCGAGGCGGCGAAGAAGGACCTGGAAGAGCTGGTCCACCTGCTGGAGGCCGAGGGCGTCACCGTGCGCCGCCCGGACGTGATGGACTTCAGCCAGCCCATCGCCACGCCGGACTTCCGGGCGAGCAACGGCCTGTACGCGGCCATGCCGCGCGACGTGCTGCTCGTCATCGGCGAGGAGATCATCGAGGCGCCCATGGCGTGGCGCTCGCGGTACTTCGAGCCCATGGCGTACCGCTCGCTGATCAAAGAGTACTTCAAGAAGGGGGCGCGGTGGACGGCGGCGCCCAAGCCGCGGATGGCGGACGCGCTGTACGATCGGGACTTCGTCGATCCGAAGCCAGGCGAGCCGATGCGCTACGCCATCACCGAGTTCGAGCCGACGTTCGACGCGGCGGACTTCGTGCGCTGCGGGCGGGACATCTTCGGCCAGAAGAGCAACGTCACGAACGACTTCGGCATCGAGTGGCTGCGGCGCCACCTGGGCAGCGAGTACCGCCTCCACATCTTCGAGTTCGCGGACACCCACCCCATGCACATCGACGCCACGCTGATGCCGCTGGCGCCGGGCAAGCTCCTGATCAACCCGGAGCGCGTACCGGAGGTGCCGGCGATCTTCAAGGGCTGGGACGTGTTGCACGCGCCCAAGCCGATCTTCCCGGAGGAGCCGCCGCTCTACATGACCAGCAAGTGGATCAACATGAACATCCTCATGCTGGATGAGCAGCGGGTGGTGGTGGAGAAGAGCGACGAGCCGATGATCGCCGCGTTCAAGCGGTGGGGCTTCAAGCCGCTGCTGTGCAACTTCCGGAACTTCAACTCGTTTGGTGGCTCGTTCCACTGCGCGACGGCGGACGTCCGCCGGCGTGGAACCCTCCAGTCGTACTTCTGAGCGCCCCGGACCCACGCGAGCCATGCCCATCGAGAACCGCCTCCCGGCCGGGGAGGCCGCCCTTGCGCTCACCCACCCGCAGCGCCGCATCTGGTGGGCGGAGCAGCTCGAGCCGGGGACGCCCCTCGGCAACATCTCGGGACTGATGCACGTGAGCGGGCCGTGCGACGCGGCGTTGCTGGCGCGCGCGGTGGAGCGCTTCGTGGCGGACACGCCGTCGCTGCGCACGGAGCTGTTCCTCCAGGAGGGCGAGCCCCGGCAGCATGTGGTGGAGCGCGGGCCGGTGAGCGTGCCCGTGGTCGACTTCTCGGGGGCCGACGAGCCGCGCGCCGCCCTGCACGCGTGGGCCGAGGAGCGGTGCCGCCGTCCATTCATGCTGGTGGGCTCGCCGCTGTACGACTTCGCCGTGCTGCGCGCGGGCGCGAGCTACACCGTGCTCTTCGCTCGCGTCCACCACCTGATCTGTGACGCGTCCTCCATGGCGCTCTTCACCCGCGGGGTGTCGCGCCTCTACGAGCGGATGCTCGAGGGCAAGGAGGAGGCGGGCTCGACGAAGGCGGCGGGCGACTACCGGCGCTTCGCCGCGGGTGAGCAGGCGTACCTGGCCTCTCCCGAGGCGGCGGAGGACCTGGCCTCGTGGCGAGAGCTCTTCCAGGGCCTGGAGGAGCCGTCGCTGCTGGGGGATCCGGCGGCGGGCTTCGGGCGCACGGAGGCGGTGCGACACTCGATCGAGCTGGCGCCGGAGGAGACCGCCGCGCTCACCGCGCTCATCCGCGAGCAGCAGACGACGGTCAACCGCTTCTTCACCGCGCTCACCGCGCTCTTCGTGGCTCGGCTCACGGGCCGCTCGGACGTGTGCCTGGGAGGCTTCGTCCACAACCGCCCCACGCGAGAGGATCTGCGCACCTACGGGATGTTCGTCAGCACCGTCCCCCAGCGCCTCACCGTGGATCCGGCTCGGCCTCTGGCGGAGGTGCTGCCCGAGGTGGGGGCCCGGCTCCACCGCTTCCTCAAGCTCTCGCGCTACCCGTACGACGTGCTGCTGGAGCGGCTCGGTGGAGGCTCGCGGCGGACGGGCCTGTTCGACGTGGTGGTGTCGCACCAGAGCCACCCTCATGGCGCCACGCTGGCCGGCAGCCCGGTGGACATCGAGTGGCTCTTCAACGGCCATGAGGTGCACTCGCTCGTCGTGCAGGTGAGTGACCGGACGCAGCGGGGGCAGCTCCGGGTGGATCTGGACTTCCGGCGGGCCGCGTTCCCGGAGGAGCAGCCGGCGGAGCTGGCGGAGAGCTTCGGCCACCTGCTGCGCGAGGCGCTCGCGAGCGGAGCCGCCCGGCGGGCGATGTCCACGCTGTCGCTCGTCTCGCCGGGGCAGCGGGAGCGGCTCTCCCGCCTCCATGGCCCGGCGGGGGACTACGCCCGGGAGCAGACGGTGCACGGGCTCTTCGCCGAGCGCGTGGCTCGGCACCCCGAGCGCCCCGCGCTGCGAGCCGGCGGCGCGGTGCTCACGTATGGAGAGCTGGACGCGCGCGGGGAGCGGCTGGCCGACGCGCTCGTGGCGCATGGCGTGGGGTCGGGAGACACGGTGGGGTTGATGACCTCGCGCTCGGCGGAGCTGCTGGTGGGGCAGCTCGGCGTGCTGAAGGCGGGGGCGGCGTACCTGCCCATCGACCCGGCGTTCCCCGTCGAGCGCGTGCGGTACATGCTGGAGGATGCGCGGGCGCGGCTGCTGGTGGTGGACGCGCGCACGCGGGAGGCCGCGGGGGCGCTGGGCGTGGAGCTCGTGGACGCCGGAGCACCCGCGGCGGGAGCCTCTTTGGGAGGGGAGCGCCGGGCGGCGTCGGCCACGGAGCTGGCCTACGTCATCTTTACGTCGGGCTCGCTCGGCAAGCCCAAGGGCGTGATGCTGGAGCACCGCGGCGTCGTGAACTTCATGGAGGCCATGGTGCGGGTGCTGCCCCTGGAAGAGGGGACGCGCGTCCTGTGCACCACGACGCCCTCGTTCGACATCTTCGTCCTGGAGACGCTGCTGCCGCTCACGCGCGGGCTGGAGGTGGTGCTCGCCTCCGAGGAGGAGCAGCGCCTGCCGGACCTGCTGGCCGCGCGCGTGCTGGCGGACCGGTGCGACGTGGTGCAGCTCACGCCCTCGCGGCTCCAGCTCCTGCTGGCGCACCCGGCGGGACAGGCCGCGCTGCGCTCCGTGAAGGCCGTCCTCGTGGGCGGCGAGGCCCTGCCACCCCAGGTGCTGCGCACGCTGCAGGACCGCACCTCCGCGCGCATCTTCAACCTCTATGGCCCCACGGAGACCACCGTCTGGTCCACCGCGGCCGAGTTGACGCAGGCCCTCCACGTACACGTGGGCCGGCCGCTGCTCAACACGCAGGTGTACGTCGTCGGGGCGATGGGAGATCTGCTGCCGCCCGGCGCGGTGGGGGAGCTCCTCATCGGCGGTGATGGCGTGGCGCGTGGCTACCTGAATCGCCCGGAGCTGACGCGCGAGCGGTTCATCGAGGCGCCAGCCTGGGGGACGGGGCGCCTGTATCGGACGGGAGATCGGGGACGGTGGCTGGCCGACGGCACGCTGGAGCACCGTGGCCGCGTGGATCACCAGGTGAAGGTGCGCGGCTACCGGGTGGAGCTGGGGGAGATCGAGTCGCAGATCCTCGCCTCGGGGATGGCCTCGGGCGCGGCGGTGGTGCGGCGCGAGGACGCGGGGGGCAACGCCTTCCTGGCGGCCTTCTTCGTGCCGAAGGGAGAGGCCTCGGGGTTGCGCGCCCACTTGTCGCGGGTGCTGCCGGACTACATGGTGCCCACCTACCTCGTGCCGCTCGAGGCGCTGCCGGTGCTGGCCAGCGGCAAGGTGGACCGCAACGCGCTGCCGGCCGTGACGGCGGCTGCCACGGCGCGGGAGATCGAACCGCCGTCGAACCCCACGGAGGAGCAGCTGCTGGCGCTGTGGCGGCAGGTGCTCGGGGTGGAGGGCTTCGGCGTCACCGACTCCTTCTTCGAGCTGGGCGGCCACTCGCTGGGCGCCATCACGCTCGCGAACCTCGTCGCGGAGCGGCTGGGCAAGCGTGTCCCGCTGGCCCGCTTCCTCGCGGCGCCCACCGTGCGGGAGCTGGCGAGCCTGCTGGAGGGAGCGGCGGATGCCTGGCCACCGCTCATCCCGACGACGGCCGCGGCGCACCACCCCACCACCGTGGGCCAGCGGCAGCTCTTCATCCAGCACGCGCGAGCGGGTGGGGCGGACACCAGCTACCACATGACGGGCGGCCTGCGGCTGGAGGGCACGTTGGAGCCGGCTCGGTGGGAGGAGGCGCTGCGCCAGCTCGTCCGCCGTCACGAGGCGCTGCGTACCTCGTTCGCCCTGGTGGGCGAGGAGGTCGTCCAGCGCGTCCACGAGGAAGTGCCCTTTGCCCTGGAGCGGCTGGAGCGGCGGGGAGAGGAGCCGCTGGAGGCCGTCATCCAGCGCTTCGTCCGGCCGTTCTCCCTGGAGCACGCGCCGCTGCTGCGCGCGGCGTGGGTGCCCGAGGGGCCGGAGCGCGCGGTGCTGCTGGTGGACATGCACCACATCATCTCCGACGCGGCCTCCGTGGAGACGATGTTGGAGGAGCTGCTGGCGCTGTACGACGGCCGGGCGCTGGAGCCGCCTCGCTTCCAGCCGAGGGACTTCGCCGCGTGGCAGCGGCAGTTCCTCGCCTCGCCCGTGGGAGAGCGCCTGGCGCGGCACTGGAGGGAGACCTTCCGCGAGCCGCCGGAGTCCGTGGCGCCCTTCCCGGGGCACGCGCCGCAGGCGCAGCCGTCCAACCGGGGCGAGACGTACGAGGAGCCGTTCCCCGCCGAGCTGGCCGTGCGCCTGCATGAGTACGCCCGGGAACACGGCGGGACACCGTACGGTGTGCTGCTCGGGGCCTATGCGCTGCTGCTGGCGCGGCATGGAGGCGCCCGGGACATCGCCATCGCCTCTCCGGTGCTGGGGCGTCCGCACCCGGAGCTGGCGGGCGTCGTGGGCTTGTTCATCAACACCGTGGCGCTGCGGCTGCGCCCCGAGCCGCACCTCACGGCGGAGGACTACCTGTCCGAGGTGGCGCGGCAGTCTCGCGAGGCGCTGGAGCACCAGGCCTACCCCTTCGAGCGCGTCGTCGAAGAGCTGCGCGCGCGAGGCCTGGGCGCGCCGTTCGACTTCCTCTTCGTGCTCCAGGACGCGAGTCGATCGCTGCCGGCGCCGGCCGGGCTGCGCGTCTCGAAGCTGGACTACCTCATCCCCGCCGCGAAGTTCGATCTGACCCTCACGGCGGTCCTCGGCCGCGCGCCGGGGGAGCTGTCGCTGCAGTGGACCTGGCGCGCCGGACACCTGGAGCGCGCCGAGGTGACGGCGCTGAGTCGCCGGATGATGCGGCTGATGGAGGAGCTGCTGGCCGCGCCGCGGCGCTCGCTGCGTGCGCTGGAGTTCCTGCCGGACGATGAGCGGCGCCTGCTGCTGGAGGAGTTCAATGCCACGGCGCAGCCCCACCCGCTGCATCGCACCGTGGTGGAGCTCTTCGAGGAGCAGGTGGCCCGGACGCCGGACGTGCCCGCGTTGTGGCACGAGGGCAAGGGGCTCACCTACGCGGAGCTGAACTCGCGGGCCAACCACCTGGCGCGCACGTTGCGGGCGCGGGGAGTGGGGCCGGAGGTGCGCGTGGGGCTCCTCGCGCGCCCGACGCTGGAGATGGTGGTGGGGGTGTTGGGCGTGCTCAAGGCGGGCGGCGCCTACGTGCCGATGGACCCGGGGCACCCGGCGGCGCGCCTCGAGCTGCTGCTGCGGGACAGCGCCGTGCGCCACCTGCTGTGGGAGTCCGGCCCCGAGCGCGGGCTCGCCTGGGAGGGGAGCGTGCTGCGGTTCGACGACGAGGCCACCTACGCCTCGGATGCGTCGGACCTGCCGCGCGTGGCGGGGCCGGAGCACCTCGCCTACGTCATCTACACCTCGGGCACCACGGGCACGCCCAAGGGCGTGGCGATGGAGCACCGGCAGCTCTGCAACCAGGTGCACTGGCTGCGGCGCTTCTTCCAGAAGGCCCGGTCGCTGCGGCACATGTTCCTGGTGTCGCCCGCGGTGGACGTGTCCGTCCATCAGATCTTCCTGCCGCTCATGCGCGGGGACTGCCTCTACCTGCCCACCTACGAGACGGTCATCTCGCCGGAGGCGCTGGACGCGTACGTGCGGCGGCATCACATCGACGTGGTGGACTCGGTGCCCGCGCTGCTCAAGGGGCTGCTGGAGCGGCCCGCCTCCGAGGGGCGCCTGGACGTGGAGTACCTCTGCTTCGGCGGAGACGTGCTGAGCGTGGACGTGGTCCGGCTCATCGAGAAGAGCGCGGACATCCGCTCGCTCGTCAACTACTACGGGCCTACCGAGACGTGCCTCAACGCCGCGGCGCTGATGACGGAGGACTGGTCCCAGCTCACGCGAGTCCCCATTGGGAGGCCTTGCGACAACTACCGCATCTACATCCTCGACGAGGAGCTGCGGCTGGTGCCCCCGGGCTACGCGGGGGAGCTCTGCGTCGGTGGCCCGAGCGTGGCGCGGGGCTACCTGGGGCAGCCGGAGCTGACGGCGGAGAAGTTCGTGCCCGATCCGTTCAGCCACGGGGAGCGGATGTACCGCACCGGCGACGTGGGGCGCTGGCTGCCGGACGGGCAGCTCGACTTCGTGGGCCGCGTGGATCACCAGGTGAAGATCCGCGGCTACCGCGTGGAGACGGGAGAGGTGGAGACGGTCCTGGCTCAGCAGGACGGGGTGGCGCAGGCCGTGGTGGAGGTGCGCGAGGAGCCCCGCGCGGGCAAGCAGCTCGTCGCCTTCGTGGTGCCGCGAGAGGGCCACGCGCTCCAGTCGGACACGCTGAGGGCCGCGCTCGCCAGCCGGCTGCCTCCGTACATGGTCCCCTCCGCCTTCGTCGCGCTGGAGGCGCTGCCGCTGACGATCAGCGGGAAGGTGGATCGCAAGGCGCTGCTCGCCCAGGCCGCGGCGCTCTCGCCTGCTCCGGAGGCGGCCACCGCCGAGCTGACGCCCGTGGAGCGGCGGCTGGCGGACATCTGGATCGAATGCCTCGGCGTGCCGAGCGTGGGTCCGCAGGACAGCTTCTTCTCTCTGGGAGGACAGTCGCTGCTGGTCACCCGCGTCGCCGCGCGCATCCGCGAGGTGTTCCAGGTGGAGCTGCCGCTGCGCGCCCTCTTCGAGGAGCCCACGCTGGCGGATCTGGCGCGGCGGGTGGAGCAGGCCATGCGGGAGAAGGCCGCCCCGGTGCTCCCGCCTGTCACGAGCGTGCCGCGAGAGGGCAGGCTGCCCCTGTCGGCCTCGCAGCAGCGGCTGTGGCTGCTGGATCAGCTCGAGCCGGGCAGCCCCCTCTACAACATCGCTGGCGCGGTCCGGGTGAAGGGCCCGCTGGAGGCCACCGCCGTGGAGGAGGCCTTCCGCGCGCTGGTGGAGCGCCACGAGTCGCTCCGGACTGTCTTCCTGGATGACGGCACCGGCCCGGCGGCGGTCGTCCTGCCTCCGCCGCCGTTCACCCTCCATCGCGTGGCGCCCTCGGCCTCCGAGCCGCTGGAGAAGGTGCTCGCCCGCGAAGGGCAGCACGCGTTCGATCTCCGGACGGGTCCGCTCTTCCGCGTGACGCTCGTCCGGCTGGGGGCGGAGGAGCACCTGCTGGTGCTGGTGCTGCATCACATCATCGCGGACGGCTGGGCGCTCACGCTGCTCACCCGCGAGTTCGCCGCGCTCTACGAGGCGGGCCGCCGCGGCGAGTCCGCGTCGCTGCCACCGCTGGCGGTCCAGTACGTGGATTACGCGGCGTGGGAGCGCGCCCACCTCACCGACGCCGCACTGGCGCCCTCCCTGGACTTCTGGGCTCGGCACCTGGGCGAGAACCCACCGCCGCTGGCGCTGCCCACGGACTTCCCGCGGCCCGCGCTCCAGTCCTCCCGCGGCACCACCTTCTCCGCGCGCCTGCCGGCCGAGCTGTCCGCGTCCATCCGGGAGCTCGCGCGCCGCAGTGACGCGACGCTGTACATGACGCTGCTGGCGGCGTTCCAGGCGCTGCTCTTCCGCTACAGCGGTCAGCGCACCCTCATCGTCGGCTCGCCGGTGGCGAACCGGCAGCGGCTGGAGACGGAGGCGGTGGTGGGCTGCTTCGTCAACACCATCGCCCTGCGCTCGGACGTGACGGCGCGGATGCCCTTCGAGGCCTTGCTGCGCCACGTGCGCGAGGCCGCGCTGGGAGCGCAGGCGCACCAGGGCTGTGGCTTCGAGCGGCTGGTGGAGCGGCTCCAGCCGGCGAGAAACCTGGGCCGCTCGCCCATCTTCCAGGTGATGTTCGCCCTGGACGAGGCGCCGGAGGACGCGCTGCGGCTGAAGGAGCTGGAGCTGACGCCGGTGGAGGTGGACACTGGCACGGCCAAGTTCGACCTGACGCTCGGGGTGCTGGACCGGCCGGACGGGATGCAGCTGGCGTTCGAGTACAACACCGACCTCTTCCAGCGCTCCACCCTCGAGCGGATGGCGGGGCACCTCGAGCGGCTGCTGCGGGGCGTGGTGGAGGCGCCCGGCCGCGCCGTGGGCGAGCTGCCGCTGCTGAATGCGGGCGAGCAGACCGCGCTGCTGCGGCTGGCGGAGTCGCCGGGGAGCTACCCGCTGGATCGCCCCGTGCACGAGGCCTTCCAGGCGCAGGCCGCGGCGACACCGGACGCGGTGGCCCTGGAGCACGAGGGCGAGCGGCTCACCTACGCGGAGCTGAACCGCCGCGCCAACCGGCTGGCGCACCACCTGCGGAGCCTCGGCGTCGGGCCCGAGACGCTGGTGGGCATCTGCCTGGAGCGCTGCCTCGACACCTTCGTCGCCTTCCTGGGGGTGCTGAAGGCGGGCGGCGCCTACATCCCCATGGATCCGGGCTACCCGGCGGATCGCCTGCGCTACATGCTGAAGGACTCCGGCGCCTGCTTCCTGATCTCCCGGGGCGAGTACCTGGAGCGGGTGGAGCCCGGCTCGGAGGTGCGGGTGCTGCGCGTGGAGGCGCCGGACGGGGCGCTGTCGAGCGCTCCGGAGCGGGATCCGACGTGGGCCGTTCCTCCCGAGGCGCTCGCGTACCTCATCTACACGTCCGGCTCCACGGGCCTGCCCAAGGCGGTGATGATCCCCCACCGGGCGCTGCTGAGCTACGCGGTGGGAACGGCCCAGGCGTACGGCGTGGGGCCTGGGGATCGGGTGCTCCAGTTCTCCACCATCAGCTTCGACAGCAGCGTGGAGGAGATCTACCCCTGCCTGCTGCGAGGCGGCGCGCTGGTGCTGCGCACGGAGGGGATGCTCGACTCGGTGCGCACCTTCCTCCAGAAGTGCGAGGAGTGGCGGCTCACCTTCCTGTGCCTGCCGACGGCGTACTGGGTGGAGCTGGCCGCGGAGCTGGAGCGGGGCGAGGTGCGCCTGCCCGAGTGCGTCCGCGTGGTGGGCTCCGGCGGCGAGAAGATGCCGCCCGCGCGAGTGCTGGCCTGGAAGCGCACCGTGAGCCCGCGCGTGACGCTCACCAACGAGTACGGCCCCACGGAGACGACGGTGGTGTCCGCGGCGTGCGAGCTGGCCACCGTCACCGAGCAGGAGCTGCACGCGGGCGGTGTGCCGCTGGGCAGCGCGGTGACGAACGCGCAGCTCTACGTGCTGGACTCCGAGCTCCAGCTCTGCCCGCTGGGCGTGCCCGGCGAGCTGTACATCGGCGGAGAGAACCTCGGGCGCGGCTACCTGCGGAGGCCGGAGCTGACGGCCGAGCGCTACGTGCCGCACCCCTACTCGCGAGTGCCCGGCGCCCGGCTGTACCGCACGGGAGACCTGGCCCGCTACCGCGAGAGCGGGATGCTGGAGTACCTGGGGCGCATCGACCACCAGGTGAAGTTCCGCGGCTACCGCGTGGAGCTGGCCGAGATCGAGGCCGTGGTGGGCCAGCACCCGAGCGTCACCGACGCGGTGGTGCTGCTGCGTGAGGACACGCCGGGCCTGCAGCGGCTGGTGGGCTACCTGGTGCCGCGCGGGGAGGCGCCCACCCGGGCGGAGCTGCGCGCCTTCCTCCAGTCTCGGCTGCCCGAGTACATGGTGCCCTCGGCCTTCGTCGTGCTGCCGGCCATGCCCATCGCGCCGGGAGGGAAGGTGGACCGGGGCGCGCTCCCGCCGCCGCCGCGCGAGTCGGAGGTCCGCTCGGCGCCGCCCTCCACGGAGCTGGAGCGCCGCATGGCCGCGCTCTGGGAGGCGCTGCTGCGCACGGAGGGGCTCGGCGTGGAGGACGACTTCTTCGAGCTGGGGGGCCACTCGCTGCTGGCCACGCAGCTCGCCTCGCGCGTGCGCGCGGAGCTGGGGCGGGAGCTGGCCCTGCGCACCATCTTCGAGCACCCCCGCCTGGGAGACCTGTGCCGGGCGCTGGAGCGGCAGTCGGCCGCCTCCGCCCCGACCGATGAGAAGAAGATCACCCGCGCGGATCGCAGCACCCGGCGCGTGAAGCGCTGAGCGGTGGCGTGGCTCCGGTGGCCGCCGCCCGGCTCAGGCCGCGGTGGCCTGCGCTCCCTTGCGCGGGACGGCGGCGACGAGCGCCCGCAAGGTGTCTACCTCCTCCTCGGTGAGCGCCGGGTGCCACACGTCCAGGATGAAGCAGACGCGGGTCTGCGCGCTCTTGTTCCACGCCTCATGGAGGAACGTGTCATCGAAGACGATGCAGCGGCCCTCGCTCCACGGGCGCTCCTCGCCGCCCACGCGGATGCCGCAGTCGGGCGGGACGATGACGGCCATGTGGAGGGTGAGCTTGCAGTTGGCCGCGTCATGGTGGGGCGGCAGCACCGTGCCGGGCTTGAGGACGGAGAAGAAGGCCTCTCCATCGGCCATGAGGAGCGGCGCCACCTCGTCGATGACGCGGGCCGTCTCCGGGCACGCCTGCATGTTGCGCGCGTGGAGCTTGCCCTCCTTCCGCAGGAACAGGGCCATCCACTGCATCTCATCCTCGAGGGTGTGGAACTTCGCGTTCCTGCCCGGCATGTAGGTGGCCATGCGGCTCTGCTCGGCGCTGGCGCGCAGGTACTCCTCGCGCATGGCGGAGGAGATCGCCTCCAGCCTTCGAGTCACGAGCTGGAGGGACGGGTACTCGTCCGGCGAGTACCACGGCTTGACGGGCAGGCCGGGGATGTAGAGTAGCTCGGGGCGCTGGAGCGGGTGCGGGTACTGCGCCTCCCTCTGTCCCAAGGCGATCTGAAGGCCCTCGATGACGCGCTGGAGCTTCGCCTCTCCATGCTTCGCGATGCAGTCGGAGAGGACGGACTGCACCTTCTCGGCGGTCTCGGGTGAAAGGAGCTCGGGGATGTGGATGGCCATGGTGTGTCAGGCTTGGCGGGACAGGTGAACGCGGATTGGATTCTCGGGTGGGATGTTGAAATCGACAAGGTGAGGAGAACGCGTGCCGGGTGAGAGGCGTTGCCCGCCATGCCCACCACCGTGATGAGGTGGGTGCTTCTCCAGCAACCGGGTGTATCTCATGGAGCCTTCGCGAGAGATGTCCTCCTCCCTTGGTACGCGGCCGACCGTCCTCGGTCCTGCATGGCTGGGCGCCACGCTCGGGCAACTCGGCGGGCAGGTGCTCCTATGGGGGGTGCCACTGACGGCCCTCCTCGCGCTGGACGCCACGCCTCTGACGCTGGGGTGGCTGAGCGCGCTGGATCAGCTCCCAGGGCTCCTCGTGGGCCTGCCCGTGAGCGCGTGGGTGCTGGGGCGCGGGCGCTGGGTGCTGCCGGGGTTGGAGGCGGGGCGCGCGCTGGTGTGGGCCTCCGTTGCCGTGTTGGCGCTGTGGCACGCGCTGGAGACAGGGATGCTCCTCGTCGCGGCGCTCGTGTCCGGGGCGCTCGCGCTCGTGTCGGATCGGGCGCAGTCGCTGAGGCTCGAGGAGCTGTTCCCACCCAGTCAGGCGTCCTCGGCCTGGCGCTGGCTCGACGCGGGCTCCGGACTGGCGTGGTTGCTGGGGCCGCTGCTGACAGGGTGGCTCGTGGAGCGGCTCTCGGGCCCCGTGGCGCTCGGGTGGGGTGGGCTCGTGCTGGCGGCGGGCGCGGTGATGTGGGCAGTGCTACCTCCGGGCGCTCGGGAGCCGGCTGCTTCGGGAGCCGTCTGGGCGGAGGTTCGGCGGGGGTGGGAAGCCGTGCGTGGGCACCCGCTGCTGCGGCGCATGGCGGTGATGAACTTCGTCCACAACGGCTTGTTCCACGCGCGCGTGGTGCTGTTCTTCTTCCTCGCCGTGCGCGAGGTGGGGCTCTCCCCGCTGGCGCTGGGCGGGGTGCTCGCGCTGGGAGGCGTGGGCCTGGTGGTGGCCACCCTGGTGGAGCCGCTGCTCTCGCGCCGGATGGGGAGAGGCCCCCTGCTGGTGAGCGCGGCGGTGCTGGAGGGCCTCTGCGCGCTGCTCATCCCCGCGGCCATCCTCTGGCCGGGGTGGGGCCTGGCGGTGCTGGGGGTTGAGGAGCTGCTGCGCGGCTGCGCCATCGTCTTCTACAACACGGAGCAGGGAGCCATCCGCCGGGAGCTCGCGCCCGAGCCCCTGTGGGAGCGGGTGGGCGCCACCTTTCGCTTCATCAGCTTTGGCGCGACACCCTTCGGCGCCGTGCTGGGGGGAGCGCTCGGCGAAGCGGTGGGAGTCGTCCCGACGTTGGTGGGCCTGGGGGTGGCGGCCTTCATTCCCGCAGGGCTCCTGTTGAGCTCGTCGCTCCGGGGGTTCCGGGAGGCAGCGCGGCAGGGGTGAGCGGGCACGCGCTGGCTCGGGGACCTGCCGAGCAGGTACGACGATGGGCTTGCGCGGCGCGAGGCTCCCTGGTGTCGTCCTGGCACGCATGGCCGCTCTCCTCTCGTATGCCACCTGCGCCCGGGAATCCGAGGCGCGCTCCGTGCTCTTCGGGGCCAACACCCAGGGCGCGGGCTTCTCCGACAGCGCTCGCGGCAAGGATGGGAAGCCGCGGGAGGGGTTCACCGCGGACTTCGTGCGCGAGGCGGACAATGAGTCCCCTTCGCTCACCGAGCACCTGGAGGACGGTGCCGCGCTGTTCGACTCGGGCAATCTGCCGCTCGCGGGGCTGGGCGTGGAGGCGCAGGTGGCCGCCGTGCGCGCCCGCTTCCTGGAGCTGTTCCGGGCGGGGCGCCGGGCCATCGGGGTGGGCGGGGATCATCACATCAAGTACGCGGCGCTGGCGGCGGTGAGTGATGCTTTCGAGGACTGCGGCGTCATCTACTTCGACGCGCACCCGGACTGCGCGCTGGACGAGAAGCTGTACTTCGGCTCGATCCTGCACCACGCGTGGAAGCTGCCGCGGGTGAGGCCGGACCGGACGAGCCTGCTGGCGTTGCGGCAGGTGTCGGCGCGTGAGCGCGAAGGGCTGCGCCACTGGAAGCCGGGCATCATCCATGCCCTCGACTTCTGCGAGCGCGGGGTGCCGGGGGTGCTGGACACGCTCTGCGCGCAGCTCGGGCCGGTGCGGCGGGTGTTCCTCTCGGTGGACCTGGACGGGCTGGCGCCGCACGAGGTGCCCGCGGTGGAGGCGCCGTACCCGGGTGGGCCCACGCTGAGGGAGCTGCTCGTGTTGCTGAGGGGGCTCTCTCGCCGCTACGAGATTGTCGGGATGGACATCTCGGAGTTCATCCCCGAGTACGATCCGGTGAAGCTCACCGCGCTGGCAACGGCCCGGCTCATCCGGGAAGTGGCCGCGCTTTGAGTCCCGCGATGTCCCGCCTGCTCGAGGGATTCACGCTGCGCCCGGTGGCGCGGGAAGAGGTGGCGACGGTGCTCGCGCCATTCCTGGCGCGGCTCAACCGCGAGCCCGAGCGGCACATCGGCTACTGCGACGACACGCCGGAGATGATGGTGGACACGCTGGGGCGGCTGAGCCCGGCGCCGGAGGACACGTTTCGCCTGGCGTTCGAGGGTGGGCGGCTGGTGGGGGCCTTCGGCTTCGAGACGGACGCGCGGATGGGCAGGGCGTGGCTCTTCGGGCCGCAGGTGGAGCACGAGGCGTGGGAGGCGGTGGCGGACGCGCTCTTCGCCGCCGTGCGCCCGCTGCTGCCCGAGCACGTGCGGGAGCTGGAGCTGTACTACGACGTCCGCAACACCCGCTGCCACGAGGCGGGAGTGCGCTGGGGCTTCGGCTCGGCGGGGGATTCCTACATCCTCCGCTTCGAGCGGAGCAGGATGGCGGGAGTGCCGCGGGAGACGGCGGAGGAGCTCACGCCGGCCCACCACGAGGCGCTGAAGGCGCTGCACCACGAGCTGTGGCCTGTCTCATGGATGACGGGCGAGCAGCTGCTGGCGAAGCAGGACGAGCACCACCGGCTGTTGGTGCTCACGGAGGGGCCGGAGCTGCTCGGGTACGTCTTCGCGAAGGTGCAGCCGGAGTTCGGCGAGGGCTTCATCGAGCACGTCGCGGTACCGGAGCGGGTGCGTGGCCGGGGGCTCGGGAGGAGGCTGGTGGCGGCGGCGCTGCGGTGGATGTTCTCGTGGGACGAGGTGAAGGTGACGCACCTCGTGGTCCGGGCAGAGAACGAGGCCGCGGTGCGGCTGTACAGGGGGCTGGGCTACGAGGTGCTCCACGTGATGCGCGCCGCCCGCAGGCCATGGCCGGGCCCGGGAGTCGCCGAGCGCTGAGCGCTGGCTCAGGAGGTCGGGTTCTCCAGGACCTCCGCGAGGCGGGTTGCAGTCAGCGCCCGATCAAACCACCGGTCGAGCATCACCAGGTCCGTGCACGACAGGATGCGCTGCCGGGTCTTGTCATCCACCTGCACGCCGCGCGCAGCGAGGACTCGCAACACACCTTCGGCTCGTTCCTGGGCTCGCCCCTGGGCCCATCCCTCATCTCGTCCCTGAGCCCATCCCTCCTGCCTGCCCTGCTGACGACCCTTCTCGATGAGTTCCAAGTCCCGAGCTGCCATCAGTTCCTCCGCGCGCTGCGCACCTACTACCGAAATTAACACGTCCGCCATGGCTGCTTGTGCAGCGTCGCTCGGGAGACGGTTCCTCTCCTCACAGAGACAGCGTGCGCAGGGAGAGGGTCCGCGTGACGCCGGCCGCCCAGGGAGGCAGCGCCGCACGGGCAGCTTCCAGCGGCGGAGTCAGGGCTCCCTCGTCCAGCTCGCGAACCTGGACCTTCACCGGCTCCGCGCCGCGCAGCCGCAGCGTCACCTCCCAGGAGGTCTCCGGCATCATCATCGCGTGGATGACGTAGGAGCGATCATCCTCAGGCAGCCTCGGCAGGTCCGGCATGAGCGACCAGCCCGCGAGCGCCCTTCGCGGCACATACAAGGTCAGGCGCTCCCCCGGCTCGCCGCGCCACCGCAGCGTGACGGCCCGTGTCCCGTCCGGAGCCGTGCCTCCTGGAATCACCTCGAGCGTGGCCTCCAGGCGACCTGAGGCCTGCTCGGGCAGCCAGTGCTCCTGCGCTGAGCCATGCTCGGTCTGAGCGCTCAGGCTCGGCAGCAGGCCCTCCAGGTCGAGGAAGTCCTCGCCCTCCACGCGCAGCTGCGACTGGCCCTCTTCATCCGCGTGGGTGAGCAGCACGCGTTTGGGGCGCTCGGGCGTGTACGGCGCGCTCAGCGCGAGCGCCCCGGTGGCGACCCCGCCAACACCGAGCAGCACGAGCGCGGCCCGCCCCATCCAGCGCATGGGCTGCAGCGCCGGCAGGCCCGTCACGGCCGCGGTGGTGACGATGAGCGCCACCAGGAGCGCGATGACGGGATCAAAGGGAATGTCAGGCCCGGAGCGGCCCGCGACAGGGATGAAGAGCTCCAGCAGCAGCACCCCGCTCTGCACGGTGATGAGCGCCCCAGGCACGAAGGCCGCCCACGCCAGCACCGCCCTCCAGCGAGGCCACAGGCTCGCGGCGGCCAGCCCCAGGGCTCCCGGCAGGAGCCACCAGCTCGCCAGATACGCGATGAACGCGTCCACCAGCACCAACAGGGCCTGGAGCAGCATCCACACCGCCAGCCCACCCGCCCAGAGCGCCAGGGCTCGAGCCTCACCCGAGACGCCCCGTCGCTCTGCCCGCCGCGCCCACGCCACCTGAACGGCCGCCGAGCCCGCCAGCGCGAGCCCGCCGAAGGCAAGCCACGCCAGCGCGGGCGTCGCGTACCAGCCATGCGGTCGGCCCACTCCGAGCGACACTCCCAGCGCGGCGACCACCGGCAGGATCCACCCCGTGAGGAGCCCCGCCAGGGAGATCGCGGCGCCACGCCCCACCAGCGCGGGTGTCACGCCGCCGCGCCGCCACGCGACGATCAGCGCCCCCAGCGCGCCCAGCAGGGAGAGCACCGCGAGCAGGCGAGCGCTCGAAGCGGAGTAGGAGAACATCACCCCCAGCACGTCGTAGAAGATGGAGGGCGCTGCGCCCTGGCTCGAACGAGGAGGCAGCTCGTCCGCCAGTGCGCGCACGAGCGCCAGGGTGTTCCCTCCCACGTGCTGGAGGCTGCCGGGCGTCACGCGCGCGGTGGTATCGAGGGGCGTGTGGTACGCGTAGCCATCCTCGATGAAGGCCATGTCGAGGACGCGCAGCCCGCGCTCACCGTAGACGCGGAAGTCGGTGTCCGACGGAACGAGCCCCGCGCGGAACAGGTCCTCGCCCACCACGGAGCCGAAGGGGTAGGGCGCGGCGCTCGCGTAGGTCTCCAGCAGCCCGAAGGCGTCCGGTGTCGCGCGGAAGAGGAGCGCCTTGCCCGCGGGGCCGGCGGCATCCAGGTTGATCACGGCCTGGACTTCGCGGGCCCAGGGGTGCTGCAGGAAGCCGTCGGCGCCGAGCAGCCCATGCTCCTCGCCGCCGTTGAAGTTGAAGAGCACGGAGTGGCGGGGCCGAGGGCCCGCCGCGAGCGCCCGCGCCACCTCCACCGCGGCGGCTACGGCCACCCCGTTGTCTCCAGCGCCCGCGCCATCGGGGGTGCTGTCGTAGTGGGCGGAGACCAGCACCGCGGCCCCGGGCTCCTGGCCGGGCAGCCGCGCCAGCACGTTTCGCACGCGGTAGGGGAACGCGTACTCCGTGTCGACGAGCGCTCCCCGAGTCTCCTGGAGCTCTACCTCCAGGCCGGGGATCTCCTTCAGGCGCTGCGCGAGGAACTCCGCCGCCCGATCGTTCTCCAGGCTCCCGAGGGGCCGGCTGCCGATCTCTCCGGCCAGGTGCTGCAAGAGGGGCAGCGCGCGCGCCTCGGAGAACACGGTGGGTGGAGCCTCGGCGGGCACGGGCGCCGGCGGGAGACGCGTCCAGGAGACCAGCGCGAACACACCCGCCACGGTGACGACGGCCACGGCCATGCGCCGCGCGAGGGTGGAGGCCGAGGGCCCATTCTCCGTCACCATGAGTGGCTCACCTTGAGAAGCACGGTATCCGTCCGGGGGCCGGACAGCAGCGAGCGTGGCACGAGGCTCAGCTCCGGGGCGACGCCCTCCGGCGAGGGTGCCTCTTCCTGGGCGCGGGAGTAAACGAAGAAGAGCGTCGAGCCGAGGGCATACTCCCACCGCAGCACGAGGCTGAGGTTGAGCGCGGAGAAGCGGAAGCTGGGATCCTCCAGGGCCTCGGTGCGCGTGAGCCGCGAGGTGGGCAGGTATGTCTCTCCCGGCTCCAGCACACCGGCGTAGAAGGGCCCGTATGCTCCATAACCGGTCAGCAGCTGCGCGTAGCCCTGGAGCGTGAGGCTCCGGGTGAGCACCAGGAGCTGGCGCAGCGTCACCGACACGAAGGGAGCCTCCAGCTCGGCGAAGAGGAGCCGGCCATCCTCCTCCGTCGAGAGCCAGCGCACCCCGTCCGTCGTGGACGAGTACTCCACCTCGAGCCGTGTCTCCAGCCGGGGCTGCGGGCGCCAGATGCCATTGAGCTCGAGCGACAGGCCCGAGCGCTTCATGGCGACCGGGACGCCCACGAACGTGTCGCCGTAGCCGGAGACCTCCACCGCGAACGGCAGGCTCGGATCGGTGGCGAGGAAGCAGCCCAGGAGGGCGAACGGAGGGCGCTCCACGGCGACGCCGCTCTCCCGCACCTCGCGAAGATCCGCCCGCCCCCAATCGAAGCCGACATCACACTCGAGCGTGGTGTTGTCGGCGAACACCGCGCTGCCGGTGAGCGACACGTCGCGGGCCAGGCTCAGCCCGCGGCCATCAGCGGACCAGCGCGCATCGCCGCTGAGCCCCAGGGTGCCCTCTTGCAGCACGCCGGAGGAGGTGCGGACCAGCTTCAGGTGGGCCCGGGCATACTGGACGTTCTGCAGCGGCTGGAAGCCGACGGTGTTCAACTCCAACCGGGGCGAGGCATAGGCGTACGTCAGCTCCAGGCGCCAGGGCTCGCCGCCCAGCTTGCCGCCGTGCACGTAGGCGCCGAACCCCGTATCCCCCCGGCGCAGCCGCGTCCCATCCAGCAGCAGCGCTCCGTCCACCAGGCCGCCGGTGACGCGCGAGGCGCTCGCCTGTGCTTGCAGCACGTAGTCCCCGCTCGGGCTGCTCAGCGTGGTGCTCAGCGCCGCCGCCTGCCCGCCTCGGGGCTCGCAGTCGGGCTCGTCGCGCCCAGGCCCGGTGCAGCGCGACGTCAGCGGCGTGGCGAGCGCGGTGGTGGCGCCCACGGAGATGCCCTCGGTCGGCTCCACCCGCACCACGGTGGCCAGGTAGTTGGTGGGCGGGGCGAGCTCGGCGGGCAGCGAGTGGTTGGGCGCCAGGTGCAGCGGGCGCAGCGGGTGGAAGCGGTAGCGCTCGTCCGGGGGGAGCGCGTCGGGATCCTCGCCGTCCTCCAGCGCCTGGGCGCGCGTGGGATCCACGGCCCCGGCCACCACCGCGTCCAGGAGCCCCACCTGGACGCCGGGCGCCGCCGTCCCCGTCAGCTTCACCGCCCCCAGCAGCGGCACGTCCAGGCCGATGCGCCGCGAGTAGAAGAGCGACTGGGAGTACGCGCTGCTGGCGGGGCCCACCGGCTGGAACAGCTCGAGCCCATCGAGGAAGAAGGGCCGCTTCTCCGGGAAGTAGGCCTCCATCGTGGTGAGGTTCACCAGCAGCTCGTCCGCCTCCACCTGCCCGTAGTCCGGGTTGAGGGTGGCCGCCAGCGACAGATCGCTCGCGAGCTTGGCCTGCAGATCCACGCCCACATCCAGCGAGGGCGTGAGGATGCGGCCCGAGGGCGCGGAGGCCAGCGGCGACGAGCCCAGCCGCGTGGCCAGGTAGGGCGTCAACGTCCACTGCCGCTTGGGGCGGAGCGCGCGCAGCCCCCGCAGCTCCCGGAAGCGCGAGACGAGCGCATTGTCCTCACGAGGGATGAGCACCGAGTCGAACTGCTCGCGGGTGCGGCCCAGCACCCGGCGCACGTGGAGGCCCCAGCGCTGCTCGTCCGCCTCGGGGAAGCGGAAGATGCGCAGCGGCAGGCGCAGCTCCGCCGTCCACCCGCGCTCGTCGAGCACCGTCGCCCCGTCCCACAGCGCGTCCCACTCCGGCGTGAGCTGGTTGTCCTGGGTGATGAGCGCATCCTCCTGGGTGCCGCCCGCGTTGATGGCGAAGAGGTAGCCGGTGCGCCGATCCCCGGTGCTCTCCACCATCACGCGCACCTCGTCCGAGGAGGGGATGCGATCCCTGCGCCCCAGCCGCGCGATGATGGAGGCCGGAGCTCCGTCCAGGCACGTGATGCCCACGTAGAGGTTCTTGTCGTCGTAGAGGACGCGCACCTCGGTCCGCTCGCTGGGAGGCTTCGAGGGATCCGGGAAGGTGCGGGCGAAGGTGTCGAAGACGGGCGCCCGGGCCCACGCGTCCTCCTCCAGGCGGCCGTCGAGCTTCGGAGGCCGCGAGGTGCGCACGGCCTGGAAGGACTCCTGGGCAGCCTCCACGACGGAGGAGGCCCCCGCGGCGCTCGGCTCTTCGGCGGAGCTCACCGCGGGCAGCAGCCACGGCCCCAGCACCAGCACCGCGAGGAGGGCACGGGAGCGCGGTCCGGGAGTCCGAGAGCGATCCATGGCCCCCCTCTGGCTAGCCCTCGTCAGGGATGACGATGCGCAGGACGTTGCCCACGCGCACGGAGGGCACCTTGCGCCGGCACAGGTCCCTCGGTGAGTTGATCAGCTCGTGCCAGGGGCAGGTGATGCTCTCCGTCTTCTCGTCCCAGGTGCCCTTGCTCAGCGGACCGCCGCGGTGCTTGCACCGATCCAGGATCACCGTGAGCACGCCGCCCTGGCGGACGCAGAGGTAGCGCTCGTCACCCGTGCGGACCTGGGCCCAGTGCCTGGCCGGCAGCTCCACCACCCTCATCCGCGCGCCGCCGCCTCGCCTCGCGGCCGGAAGAGCAGCCGGGCGCCTTCGCTCGCCACGCGCGCGCCCACCATCCGGCCCGCGGGGATGGCCACGGCCTCGCCCGTGCGCAGCACGCGGGGCGTCAGGTAGCCGCCGTCCACCTCCACCTCGCCCGCCGCCACCGCCAGCACCGTCTCCACGTCACACACCCGCGGCTCCAGGAACCAGCCCTTCGGGTGCTCGGCGGCGCCCGCCAGGTCCACCGGGCCCTCCGGCGCCGCCTTGCCGCCGTGCAGCGCCTCGCAGAAGTCCATCTGCGCGAAGAAGTCCCGCTCGGCCAGATCGCCCAGCAGCCGGCTCGCCTCGATGCCGCGCACCATGGCGGGGATGACGCTGTCGCCGTAGAGCTGCACCGTCGGCCGGATCAGCTTGTCGAGGGCCATCCGCCGGTGGTGCAGATCGATGCCCACGTGCTCGTCGAAGTACTCCGTGTCCGTGTCCTGGCCGAACTGCGCCTTGAGCAGCTTGCTGAACTGCCGGTTGAAGTGCGGCACCACCGCTTCGATCCAGTACAGCGCCCCCACGTACTCGAACCAGCGCGGCTTGTTGCTGGTGATCCAGTGGAAGTAGCTGGTCATCAGCAGCGAGCTGGGCAGGTACCAGTAGTAGTACGCGTGCACCCGGCTGTTCAGCCCCACCGACTCCAGCGTCCGCTCGAAGAGCGTGGAGTGCTTGTGCTGGAACACGCCGTAGCCGAACTCGTCGATGAAGATCTTCGTCAGCTCCGAGTGCACTGGCCCGAAGTTGCCCGGCAGCGCCCGCGCCATCTGCGAGGCCTCGGACAGGAAGTCCGGCGCCACCTGGATCAGGAACATCCTCGCCGCCTGCTTCGGGAACGCCGCCTGGTCCACCCGCCGGCACACCTCGCTGGGCGTCGCCTCGAAGTCCGTCAGCAGCTTCTGGCAGTACGCCTCCAGGTGCTCCATCGTCCACGGCCCGTCCACCGTCAGCTCGTCGTCCAGCAGCTGGAAGCAGGCGCGCTCCACCGCCGGGCGCACGAAGGCGTTGGCCGCCATGAAGTCCGGCGCGTAGAAGCGGTGGAAGGCCTCCGTGTCCGCCTCGGAGAAGCGCGCCTGGGGCAGGTACAGGTTGTTCTGCTCGTAGATGTTGAAGAGCAGCCGGTTGAGCACCAGCGAGCGCTGGGTGAACAGCTGCCCCAGCCGCACCGGCTCGCTCAGCGCCTCCACGGGCAGCGTGCTCAGATCCGTCGGGCGCCGGTACGGGCTGTCCAGCAGCCACGCCTGCGTCGGCTGGTACGGGCTGGAGGCCTGGAGCCCCTGCCACAGCGGGGCCAGGGCGCGGGAGGAGAGCAGGTCGGCGGTCTTCAGCATGGCGTCAGTGGAACTCGAGCCCCCCCTTCGGCTGCTCGGGCAGGGGGCGCGCCTGGATCCAGCTTCGGACCACGGAGGCCTCTCCCGAGAAGTACGCCGTGCAGTGGTGCCCCTGTGCGTAGAGCGGCACCTCCATCAGGAGCGTGTGCAGCCGCCCGAGCTGGGCTTGGGGAATGCGGGGGAACAGGTGGTGGGCGAGGTGCCAGTTGTCGTGATGCGGGTGGAGGAAGAAGGAGAGCGCCGTATTCGGCAGGTTGCGAGTGTAGCGAAGGACGCTCCCGGGCTCCAAGCCGATGTGGTCCGACACCTCGGCGAAGATCTTGATCACGTGGTAGCTGGTCGCCCGGGCCAGCATCCACAGCCCGAAGAAGGAGGCGGCGGCGGTGGGGCTCGCCAGCAGGCCGAGCAGCCCCAGCGCTCCTACCCACCAGGCCAGCGCGTTCAGCCGCTGGCGCCACGTCTGCCGGTGCAGCGTCCCCAGCACCGAGTCCCTCCACAGGCCGGGCTGGAGCGCGAAGTGCAGGAACATGCGCCAGCTGGCGCCCGGCCCGCCGCGGCACGAGGCCGGCACCTCCAGGTAGTCCGGATCATTCTCCGGCTGGCCCAGGTAGGCGTGGTGCTTCATGTGCTGCACGCGGTACAGCTCGAAGTCCTCGAACATGGGCAGCGCGTACAGCAGCGCGCCCCCCACCCGGTTCGCCCGCGCCGTGACGAAGGTGTTCCCGTGCGAAGCGTCGTGCAGCTTGTTGCCCAGCGCGCGCTGCCGCGAGCCGATCAACACCAGCGCCACCGGCAGCCACAGGGGCGACACGTAGAAGCACAGCGCCCAGCTCCCCACGATCAGCGCCCAGGCCTCCAGCGTCTGCCACAGCGCCACGCCCGGCAGGGTGGCCTGCAGCGCCTGGAACAGCGGGGCCCGCTCCGGCTCGCCGAGGTACGCGCGCAGCCGCTTGGCGTCGGGCACCTCCCGAGCGGGGACGGCTTCTCGGCTGGGCGTGGACTCGATCGGGGCAGTCACGACGGGCACCTACGGAGCACCAGGAGAGCGATTACCAGACGCGGATGATTACAGGAAATACCTGATTTGATCAGGCTGCCGAGGCTTCCGGCTGGTTGCAATGTACCCCAACTTTTCCTGGCTTACAGAATCTGCCAGGTCGCATCGAGGTGGAGGGGGGCTGGGGATGGTGGTAGCTGGTGGGAAAGCCTGAGAGGGACGAATGAACCTGAGAGTTTCCGAGGAGATGGCGGCGCGCTACCCGGATCTGCGCATCAGCTTCCTGACCGTCCACGGGATGGACAACCAGGGGAGGAGTGAGGAGCTGGAGGCGGAGCTTCGGGCGGCCGAGGCCCGGTTCCGCGAGCGGTACGCGGACCTCAACGCCCTGGGGGCTGATCCACGAATCATCGCCTGGCGCGAGGCCTACCAGAGCTTCAAGGTGAACCCGAACAAGTTCCGCCCGAGCGCCGAGGCGCTGCTGCGCCGGGTGGTGAAGGGGGACCCCGTGCCGTGGATCAGCAAGGCGGTCAACGCTTACCTGCTCTCGGAGCTGACGTATCCGCTGCCGGTGGGCGGGTACGACTTGCGGGGGGTGCAGGGGGACGTGCACCTGCGGCTGTCGGCGGGGGGCGAGCCGTTCCGCGCCATCGGGGCCGCCCAGGACGAGCAGACGGAGGCGGGCGAGGTCGTCTACGCGGATGACGCCAAGGTGCTCACGCGCCGGTGGAACTTCCGGGACTGTGATCAGGCCAAGGTGGAGGCGGGCTCCAGGGACATCGCCCTGTTCGTCGAGGCCCCCTTCGCGGCGGTGAAGACGGAGGAGCTGGTGGCGCTGGTGGAGCTCATCGCCAGCAAGGTGCGGCAGTACTGCGGCGGCACCACCCGCACGGGCCTGCTGGAGCCTCGCCAGGCGCTGCAGGTGGCCATCACCTGAGCCGGGGCGCCGGCCTCACGAGGCGTGGGCGAGCGCCTCCAGCAGCAGGGGGAGGGCCGCGGCGCCCTGGTTGCTCTCCATGAGCTGGGCGGCGCGGGCGTACTGGCTGAAGGCGCGCTCCGCCGGGGATGATTCTGGCCGCGAGGCCTGCTGGGAGAAGTGCTCGCTGCAGTCGCGCACCACGCGCGAGTGGAGGTAGCGCGCCAGCTGCGAGTACATGTCCGGGGGCGCGCGTGAGACCCATCCCGCCACCTCCGCGCAGAAGCGGGTGCCGCCCTCACCCTTCATATAGGCCTCGTACCCGTCGTAGGTGGGCGTGTGGAGGGTGGCCGCCTCCGCGTAGTGCCGCGCGCTGATCAGGCGCAGCTGCGCGGTGCCCGCCTCCTGCACCTGCTGCCTCCACTCGGGCCGCTGGCGGGCCTGGGCCAGCGCCTCGAGGTAGCCATCGAAGTTGTCCTTGAGGTGCAGCACGTGCTCCGGCACCCAGGTGTCGCTCAGCGGGCGCAGCTCCCGCCGCGAGTCCGGCACGGGCAGCAGGTTGAGCGCCGCGGCGGCCAGGGAGGCCCGCAGATCCACCGGCAGCGCCTCGTTGCGCGCCTGCCGCGCCAGCGTGCCCCGCACCTCCTCCAGGGTGGCGGGCTCGCGGAAGGCGTAGAGGTGGCCGTTCTCGAAGTAGTCGCTCTGGAAGAGAGAGGCGAAGCCGACGCGCAGCAGCGCCGAGTGGAGGTGGTGCACCGGCACCATGGGGGGCGAGGACTCCAGCCCGCTGAGCACCTGGAAGTCCCACAGGTTGGTGTTCATCTGCAGCACCCCGCCGGGCGCGAGCCGGGCGTGCGCCAGCGCGAAGAACTCCTGGGTGGCGCAGTGGGCGGGGATCTGCTCGCCGGCGAAGACGTCCACCACGATGTAGTCGTACGCGCCGCGGTCCTCGCGCAGGAACAGGCGCGCGTCCTCCACCACGAAGCGCACCCGGGGCTGATCGATGAAGGGCACGTAGCGCCGCGACAGCTCCGTGACGAGCCCGTCGATCTCCACCGCCGTCACCTCGGCCTTGGGATCCGCCTCCAGGATGGCGGCCACCGCGCCGCCCAGCGCGCTGCCGAGGATGAGGTAGCGCTTCGCCTCTCGCGCCAGCCCCATGTTCACGTAGGAGGTGGTGAACTGGTCCTTCAGCGGCTCGCCCGGGTAGACGATGGAGTGGACGTAGCCCCGCGAGGGCATGTACTGGAGCGACGTGTTCCCCTCATCATCCCTGGCGCTGAAGATCTTCACGTTCCCGTAGAGCGACTCGGCGGAGAACAGGAGCTCGCCGAACCTGGACGGCGCGGCGGGGCCCTGGGCGCGCACGGCCCCCAGCCCCGCGCCCACCAGCAGCAGGGCGGTCGTCACCGCGGCGGCGGTGCGCTGGCTGAAGAGCGCGAAGCCGGCCACCAGCGCGGCGCTCATCAGGCCGATGAAGATCCACAGCGTGGTGGGCACGCCCAGCAGGGGGATGAAGACGAAGGAGGGCAGCAGGGTGCCGGCGATGCTGCCCACGTTGGACACCGCCATGAGGTTGCCCGCGGTCGAGCCCACGCCGCGCGCCGCCGGTCCGCCCTGGGCCGCCTGGGCCGCCAGCGTCTTGATGAGGAAGGGGGACACGTGGCTGAGGGCCACCATGGGCGCGGCGTACAGCAGGACGGTGGCTGCCGCGGGGGGCGCCGCGTGGATGGCCAGCGAGCCCTGGAAGGCCTCACGCAGGGCGAAGCACGCATTCAGCAGCGGCTCGGAGAGGAAGATGCCGGTGAGGGCCACGTACACCACCGCGCCCAGCACCACCCGCAGCAGGTAGCCGATGGAGCGGTGCTGGGAGGCGCGCCCGCCGAAGTAGTAGCCGGCGGACAGGGCGATCATCACCAGCGCCAGGAGCACGCCCGTCACGTAGATGGAGGAGCCGAACTCGGTGGCGAGCACGCGGAACGCGCACATCTCCAGCAGCATCACGCTGAAGCCGCCGAGGAACGCGAGGCCATGGAGGTAGGGGGAGAGGAAGCGGGAGGAGCGCGGATCCGCGGAAGGCTGGAGGGTTCCCATCGCGCCAGAGTCTCCCGGAACTGCCGGGGGGACTACAAGGCGGGATGCCTGCCTGGCCCGCGAGGGATCAGCGCGCCGCGAGGCTCAGAGCCGCGAGCCGATCCAGAAGACGCCCAGGGCGCCGGAGGACAGGGCGACGGCGCGGTGCACCCACTCGGCGAGCCGGCTGCTCATGCGCGAGAAGCCCTCGGCGAAGAGCAGGCCCACGGCGCCCATGCCCAGGAGGATGCCGAGCGCGAAGCCGGGCAGGTAGGTCCACGCGGCCAGGCTCATGCTGCCGCCCATGAGCAGCGGGGGGAGCGCCAGCAGCAGCGAGCGCACGCCGCTGACGGCCATGAGGGCGCCGGCGGCGGTGCTCACGTGCTGGTGGGCGTGACGGTGGGGCTCCTTGGCGTGGCCGGGCAGGTGCGGGTGGCCGTGGCGCAGGCTGTTGGGGAAGAGGAGCGCGGTGACGGCCAGGGCCAGGAGCACGCCGCCGCCGAACACCTCGGCCCAGCGCTCGAAGGCCTCGGACAGGCCCACGCCGGCCAGCAGGCAGAAGGCGGCGACACCGCCCAGCACGGCGGCGTGTCCACAGGCGAAGCGCAGCGCGGTGAGCAGCGCGGCCCGGCGCCGGCCATCTCCCAGGGTGCCGAGCGTGGCCATGGCGGCGCAGTGGTCCGGCCCCACCGCATGGAGCAGGCCCTGGCCGAGACCGACGACGAATGCGAAGAAGATGGGAGACACTGCGGCGCACCCTACCTGCGAGAGGGGCGCATGGCCAGCACAGGAGAAACCGTGTCCTTCACTTCATCCCGCAACTGTCTGGCCGTCGTCCTTTGGCTGCTGGGGGTGCTCGTGTTTCCGGGCTGTGACGAGGGCCCGAAGCAGCTGGCCCAGGCGGAGGCCCGCTATGCGGACCTCATCCAGCGCGGGGTCCCTCCGAGGGATCCGGCCTGGGACGGGGTGATCGCCGCCTTCGAGGCCATCCCGAAGGACTCGAAGGCCCGCGCGGAGGCGGATCGCCGGCTGGAGGCGCTGAGGGCGCTGCGAGGGAACCTGCCGCCCCGGCCGCTGGCGACTCCGGGAGCGACGGGGCCAGGCACGGACGTGGTGGATGCGCAGCGCGCCGAGTGCGAGCGGCTGGCGAAGGAGCTGGGGCTGGCGCAGGAGGCGCGGGCGCAGGCGGTGCGGCGGGAGCTCGCGGCGTGTCGGGAGAAGCTGACGCGGCTGGAGGCGGCCTCGCACCCCCACGGGGAGGGGGGCGAGGAGCACGGGGGGGATGCGGGGCGCTGAACCGGGTGGGAGGTGCCAGAGGTGACCTGCAAAGTAGTGCTTGCGTGCCTGAATAGAGGGCGTTAGCAGAGGCGCCATGCCCATCCCTCAAGTAGGTGCTCAGGCGCCCGACTTCCAGCTCCCAGACCACTCCGGTAACACGGTGTCGCTCTCCCAGCTCGCGGGGAAGAACGTCGTCCTCTACTTCTACCCGAAGGACGACACCCCGGGCTGCACGGTGGAGGCGTGCAACTTCCGCGACGAGCACTCGGCGCTGGAGAAGGCGGGGGCGGTGGTGTTGGGGGTGTCGCCGGACAACACGAAGAGCCACCAGAAGTTCGCCACCAAATTCAGCCTGCCGTTCCCGCTGCTGGCGGACACGGAGCACAAGGTGGCGGACGCGTACGGCGTGTGGGGCGAGAAGTCGCTCTATGGACGCAAGTTCCTGGGCATCACGCGCGCCACGTTCCTCATCGATCCGCAGGGGAGGGTGAAGCACGTGTGGCCCAAGGTGAAGGTGACGGGGCACGTGAACGAGGTGCTCTCGGTGCTGACGGGGGGCGCCCCGGCCACGAAGCCCGCCAAGGCGCCCGCCCCTGCCAAGAAGGCCGCGGCCAAGAAGGCGCCCGCGAAGAAGGCCACGGCCAAGAAGACCGCGCCGCGGCGCCGCTGAGCTGCTTCAGGGGGCCTTGCTGCCATGCTCTGGATCGAGCACGAGCGGCGCGATCTCCCACAGCCAACGCAGCGCGAGCATGGGACCGGGTGACGCGGGTGCTCCTGGCACGGCCCCTTAGGAAGAGAAGGCCCGCAAGATGTCGGCAAGGGTTGTGGTGGCATCCAGGTCGATGCTGCCACTCATGCTCTCGTCACACAGTGTGGCGCGCTCGCCAGAGGGGAGGATTCGCTGACAACACAGGGCAAACTCCGCGCAGTCCCGAAGGTCGCCGATGAAGACAACAGCGTCGCCCCCACGCTTGAGCGAGCCGTAGACCCGCGAATGCTTCATGGGGATGCTGAACTCCAGCGCGTGGTTGTCATCTGGGCTGAGAGCTTCCTCTACCTGAGCGTCTGGCCAGTGTGTGCGCAGGAGTTGGAGAAGCTGGGAGGTGGGCAGGAGCCCTTCCCTTTGCGGGATGAAGAAGTAGTTCATGGCGCGCCCCTCTGGGGGCGGACGAGGACCTCTCCCGGAATCCCCAGGGTGTGTAGCAACGATCGGAAGAACGGGAGCGCGCGCGCATCGTTGGTGATCACCTCGAGCGCTACGGCCGGTGTGCGCGCATCCGCGAGGATCGCGGCGTACCGCCGAAACTCAGCGGTGACTTCCTCCACGATGATGGCCCGAACGCGGGCATTGCATCGTGAGTCCGGAATAAAGGGGCTCTTTTCTGGGGCCGCGATGAACTTGACCTCGACGAGGCGAGCTGTGTCGAGCCGTATCCCATCAGCCCAGATCTTCTGGCCTCCTCCCTCGATCAGTATCTCCTCAGGGCCAGCGTGCTTCTGCTGATAGCGGTAGGCCTCAGGCGAGCTGTGTGCGGGTCTCCGCTGCGCGCGCCGAACCCATCTCGCGAAGGCCTCCAGGTTGACGCTCTTGAGCACTCCGCCCGGCAGGGAACGGGGCGGTGGGGGGCCGCTCGACATCATTGTCGCGGTCGTTGAGCGCGCAGCTCCTCCCGTGGAGGGGGGGGCCGCAGGCCCGTGGGCCGTTGCTGGGCTCAGAGGGGGCCCCGAGGGGCCAGAATGAACACTGCGCACGATGCGCTTGGTGAGGATGAAGGCAACGACATTCACGCCACCGATTGCGATGGCTCGTGCGAGATGGCCCGCGGCCGTATCCAGGTTCTCGTGGCTGCGTGCACTGAGGGTCTCGTTGGCGTATCTCCAGAGCGCTTGAGCGAGCTCAGCCGATTGGATGGCGATCAAGACGACGCCCAGAGAAAGCAAGGCGGCATCAACGGCCTGGCCCACGATGGGAATGCCCTGCGTTCCCATCCAGGCGACCATCATGGTCGTCATGAGGGCGAGATTCTCGGGAGAAAGCAGAGCGCTCGCCTCTCTTGCTGTGGCCGCCGGCAACTGAGACAGCGCACGCGTAAAGGATCGGCAGAGCTTCTCGGGGGCCTCCATCTGTTCGACGGAGATGGAAGCCGCCCGGCAGAGAGCTTTCTCGATGGAGTTGGCTGAGGCAGGTACTGCCAGCAGCAGGGTGACGAGTAGGGCGAGAGTCCTCATGGCTCGGGTACCCTATGCCCTTGGCCCACTACTCCGATACTCTCCCGCCACGCCACGGGGGGCTCGTCAGGATGCTCAAGATCGCGCTGCCCCGCTGGCCCTCCAACTCCTGACGTACGGCATCCTCGCGTTCTCCACCTGGGTGGTGTTCAACCGCTGAGCGCCCTTCGAAGCCCGCCTCGCCCCGGAGCGGGCCCGCTCCACCTGCCTCCAGGGGTAGGGCGAGCCACCTCGCCGCGGGCCTGTCGCCCTGCTCGCCCTCACCTGTGGAGGCCGCGCAACGTCACCACCATGAGGGTGCACGAGTGCGTGAGAGAGCTGCTTGCCGGGGGCCACCATGCTGCACGACGCCATCGATGCCACGCTGTTCCCCACCTTCCCGCCGGACGTCCTCGAGGAGATGCGGCGCAAGGGGCGGCTCCGCGTCTTCCAGCCGGGCGAGGCCCTCTTCACCGAGGGCCAGCAGGAGCATGACTTCTTCTTCCTTCTCTCGGGCGAGGTCCGCATCACCCGGAGGCAGGAGAGCGAGGAGCAGGTGCTGGCCCTGCGCCGGCCGGGAGAGTTCACCGGGGAGATCTCCCTGCTCGCCGGTGGGCCCGCCCTCGCCACCGGGCGCGCCGTGGGCCCGGTGCGAGTGTTGGAATGGAAGGCGGAGACCTTCCGCCGCATGGTGGCCGAGTGCACGCCCCTGGCGAAGTTTGCCCTGCAGGCCCTGGCGGCAAACCGCCTCGACTGCGAGGCGCGGATCCGCCAGCAGGAGAAGCTGGCCGCGCTGGGGCGCATGGCGGCCGGCCTGGCGCACGAGCTGAACAACCCGGCGGCAGCGGCAAGGCGGGCAGCCGAGCAGCTCCAGGAGGAGTGCCTGGCCGCCCAGTACCGCGCGCTAGCCCACGACAGCCGGCTGACGGAGCCACAGCGCCAGGCGCTCCTGGAGCTGATGCAGGCCCTGCGCGCCACGCCGCCCCAGGTGCTGGATGCGGTGGCGCGGAGTCAACTGGAGGACGCCCTCCTCGAGTGGCTGGGGGATCAGGGGATGCGGCAGGCCTTCTCTCGCGCGACGATCTTCGCCAACGCGGGGGTGGACCAGCCGCACCTGGAGCTGCTCGGGGCCGCGCTCGAGGGCCCTGCCCTGGACGTGGGGCTGGGCTGGCTCGAGAGCACGCTGTCGCTCACGCAGCTCACGGACGTCCTGACCACGAGCGCGGGCCGCATCACCGCGCTCACCTCCGCGGTGAGGCAGTACACGTACATGGATCAGGGCGCGCTGCAGGAGGTGGACGTGCACGCCGGCCTCGAGGCAACGCTGGCCATGTTCGCCCACCGCCTGCGCGGCGGGGTGACGGTGACGCGCGACTATGACACCCGCCTGCCCAAGGTGTGGGCGCACGGCGGCGAGCTCACCCAGGTGTGGACCAACCTCATCGAGAACGCCCTGGACGCGATGAAGGACCGCGGCAGCTTGCAGGTGAGCACCAGCCGGCGAGGAGACGAGGTGCTCGTGGAGATCACCGACGATGGGCCGGGGATCCCCGAGGAGCTCCAGGCGCGCATCTGGGAGCCGTTCTTCACCACGAAGGCCCAGGGGCAGGGCACGGGGCTGGGGCTGGACATCGCCCTGCGCATCATCGAGCGCCGACATGGGGGGCGCATCCGCGTGGACTCGAAGCCCGGGGAGACGCGCTTCCGGGTGGAGCTGCCCCTCAAGCCGGAGCTGCCTCATTGACGCTCGCCTGCTGGCTCCCGGGGCGGGCTGACATGAGGTGGTCCGCTCGTCCGGTGGGTGGCTGAGTCGCGGGAGGGTGCTCATCCCTTGAGGCAGAGGGGGGCTCGTGTGCCTCCCGGAGGGTGAGCATGAGGCACAGGCGCTTTCGAGGATGGGGAGTGCTGGGCGGGCTGGCCGCGGCGGCCCTGCTGAGCGTGGGATGCGGGTGGCTTCCGGAGACGGGCGGGCGGCGCCAGGGGGATCCGCCCAAGGACTTCTTCGGGGGGCCGGTAGGCCATGCCACGCCAGAGAACGTCGCCCCGTACCAGCTCCGAGCGGACCGGGGCTTCAACGGCACCATCTCGGAGCTCGGCTCGAGCATCGACCCGCGCACCCCTGAGACGCAGGGGACGCTGGGGCGCTCCCTGCAACAGGACATCACCGGGTACATGGGGCGCGAGGCGACCGAGCTGAGCGGGGAGCGGGCTCCGACGAGCCTGGGCATTGGCGGCAGCGGGCAGATGGGCCAGGGCTCCGGTACGAGCGACATGGGCTGGCGGGGGCGCCGGGGCCACCCGGAGGCGGCTCCCGCCCACGGATCCTATGATCCGCGGCCATAGCGGAGCGGCCAGGCGACTTCTTCTTCAGGGAGCGGACATGGACGACAGAGGCATCCGACGGTGGGCCCTGCTGGGAGCGCTGGCCTCGGCCGCGCTGCTGACTCCGGCATGCGAGACGAAGGAGCTGCCAAGGGCGCGAGGGGCAGGGTACGAGGGCGTGGCCAACGACGCGCAGGACCTGAGCAGCTTCATCGACGAGCGGCAGGAGCAGCAGCCCGCGACGGGAGGCTCTGGACGGGCCCAGGGGGAGGATCCCTCCGCCGTCATGGGCGTTCAGGGGTTCCAGGGGGGCATCGGCGCGCCGGGGTACTCGACGCCGCGCGAGCCCGCGCCGAGCGATCAGTTCTACAGCGAGCCTGCTCCCGGCAAGGAAGAGCCGGGCGGGGCCGACATGCCGGGCGAGTCGAGGACGCCCGGGGTGGGCAGCCCGGACGACAGGCGCTGAGCCGCCCTCAGGCCAGCACCTCGGTCGGGTCCTTCCCGGCGAAGGTGCTGGCCAGGCCGGTGGCGAGCGCGCGGTGCTCGGCATCCCCGAGCGTGGCCAGCCGCTCCTCGGGGGGATGGGCGAAGCGGGCCTCGAGCCGGGCGAGCCGGCGGTGGGCCTCGGTGATGCGCTCGCGCGGGACGCGACCGCTCTCCACGGCCTTCACCAGCGCCTCGATGGCCCGCCGCTGCACGTCCGCGTGGTGGCACACGAGGAACAGGTCCACTCCGGCCCGGGTGCCCTCCACGGCGGCCTCCTCCACGGAGTAGTGGTCCGCGATCGCCTTCATCTCCAGATCGTCGCTGACGAGCACGCCGTCGAAGCCCAGCTCCTGGCGCAGCAGGCCGTGGAGGGCCTTGTGGCTCATGGTGGCGGGTACGTCGGGCGCGATGGCGTCGAAGAGCACGTGCGCCGTCATCAGCGAGGCGAGCCCGGCCTGCGCGAAGGCGCGGAAGGGCACCAGCTCCACGCGCCGCAGGCGCTCCAACTCATGGGGCAGCCGTGGCAGCGTGAGGTGGCTGTCCGTGGTGGTGTCTCCGTGCCCGGGGAAGTGCTTGCCGCACGAGGCGACGCCGCCGGCCTCCAGCCCTCGCGCGAGCGCCACGCCCAGCCGCCCCACGGCCTCCGCGTCCCGGCTGAAGCTGCGATCGCCGATCACCGGGTTGGCGGGGTTGGTGTCCACATCGAGCACGGGCGCGAAGTCCCAGTCGAAGCCCACCGCGCGCAGCTCGTGCGCGAGCAGCCGCCCCACGCGCTCGGCGACCCCGGCATCCCCGCGCTGTCCCAGCTCGCGCATGGGGGGCAGGGCGGTAAAGGGCGCGCCGCGCAGGCGGGCCACGCGGCCGCCCTCCTGGTCCACGGAGAGGATGAACGGCCGGCCCGCGCGCGCCTTGATGTCGCGGCACAGGGCGGCGCTCTCCGGGGCGGAGCCGACGTTCCTCTTGAAGAGGATGGCTCCGAAGATGCCGTCGTCCATGAGCGCGGCGAAGTCCTTGTCGATGCGAGGACCGGGGAAGCCCACCATGAAGAGGCGGGCGCAGTCGCGATAGAGGGCGGAGGCAGTCGTCACGGCTCGCACCTTACCTACCTTTCCAGAGGCACACAGCGGGGAGGCAACGGCCCTGCTTCCGCTGGATGGGGAGGCGGGCGAGGGGGGCCTCCCTCTGCGGCCCGCCATGCCGCCAGCGGGGGCCTGCCAAGATGTAAGGGAAAAGCGCCTGAGCAGCCGAGGCATGATAGACGGGGGACTCATGCACGAAGCGCTCGAAGTCCTCCTGGCCGATGGCGTGATTGATGAGGTGAACGCCCGCCTCAAGAGCGGCAAGGAGGCGGACGTCTACATCGTCACCCACGGTGGCCAGTACGTCGCGGCGAAGATCTACAAGGAGCGCACCCAGCGCAACTTCAAGAACAACGCCGGCTACAAGGAAGGTCGCCTCGTCCGCAACAGCCGCACCCGGCGGGCCATGGAGAAGGGCAGCCGCTTCGGGCAGGAGGCCTCCGAGGAGGCGTGGAAGACGGCCGAGGCGGAGACGCTCTCCAAGCTGCACACCGCGGGCGTGCGGGTGCCCGCCCCGGTGATGTTCTACGAGGGCGTGCTGTTGATGGAGCTGGTGGTGGACGTGGAGGGGCAGCCCGCGCCGCGGCTGGTGGACGCGCTGCTCACCCCGGAGCTGGCGGCGGAGTTCTACCGGGATCTGCGGCAGCAGGCAGTGAAGATCCTCTGCTGCGATCTCATCCACGGGGACCTGAGCGCCTACAACATCCTGCTGGGGGCCCAGGGGCCCACCATCATCGACTTTCCGCAGACCGTCGCCGCGGCGGCCAACAGCCGGGCGGAGTTCTTCTTCAAGCGCGACCTGGACAACCTCCGCCTCTTCTTCGCCGGCTACGAGCCCAGCCTGATGGGGCGCGCGGGGGACTCGTCGGAGATCTGGCGGGCCTACGTGCGGCGCGAGCTGACGCCGGACTTCGAGCCGAGTGGCCGCGGCGTGCCGGACGCGCGAGGCCCGAGGGGTGGCGCTCGCCACGGGGGCAGGTCCGAGGGTGGGAGGCCGTTTCCTCCACGCGAGGACGCTCACGCGCCAGTCTCCGAGGCCCGCGCGGCCGCTGCTCCCGAGGAGGAGGACGAGTTCGCGCTGCTGCGCCAGGGCGGCGGCGAGCGGCCCAAGGTGGCCCAGATCGCGCGGGCGGGGAACGGCAGGGACCGTCATCACCGGGGAGGGCCACGCAGTGGCGGGCCTCCCGGGCGCTCGGGTGGAGGTGGGCGGCACGGGCCGCCGCGCGGTGGACAGGCTCATCACGGGGGCGGCGGGGGGCAGCCCAGGCTGCACGGAGAGCGCCCCCATCCTGGAGGAAAGGGGCAGGGTCAGCCGCAGCAGGGGCGAGCGCCGCATGGGGGTGGAGGTTCAGATCAGCCGCGGCAGGGGCGAGCGCCGCATGGGGGCGGGGGTTCAGGTCAGCCGCAGCAGGGGCGAGCGCCGCATGGGGGCGGGGGTTCAGGTCAGCCGCAGCAGGGGCGAGCGCCGCATGGGGGTGGCGGGC
>JAFGNZ010000072.1 GCA_016926755.1 Myxococcaceae bacterium
AGCCGAGAGGTGATCTCCGGCTCGGCGCGCAGACGATCCAGGAGCGGCTCGCCCCGCCGCCAGGCGTCCAGGGCTGAGCGCTGGACGATCTCGTACGCCTCCTGCCGGGGGAGGCCCGCCTCGGTCAGCGCGAGCAGCACCCGCTGGGAATGGATCAGGCCGCCGAGACGGTCGAGATTTTGTCGCATCCGCTCGGGGTAGACCACGAGGTCCTTGATGATCCCGGCCAGCCGCGCCAGGGCGAAATCCAGCGCGATGGTGGCGTCGGGCCCAATCACCCGCTCCACCGAGGAGTGCGAGATGTCGCGCTCGTGCCAGAGCGCCACGTCCTCCAGGGCGCTCACCGCGTAGCCGCGCAGCAGCCGCGCCAGCCCCGTCAGGTTCTCCGACAGGATGGGGTTGCGCTTGTGCGGCATGGCGCTGGAGCCCTTCTGGCCCGCCGTGAAGGGCTCCTCCGCCTCGCGCACCTCCGTGCGCTGCAGGTGGCGGAGCTCCACCGCGAACTTCTCCAGGCTGGCGCCCAGCAGGGCCAGCGCCGAGAAGTACTCCGCGTGCCTGTCCCGCTGGACGATCTGGCTGGAGGCCGGCGCCGGGTGCAGGCCCAGCTTGCGGCACACGTGCTCCTCCACCGCGGGCGGCAGGTGCGCGAACGTGCCCACCGCGCCGGAGATCTTCCCCACCGCGATGGTCTCCCGCGCGCGCTCCAGCCGGGCCCGGCCGCGGCTCAGCTCGTCGTACCAGATGGCCAGCTTGTGCCCGAAGGTGATGGGCTCGGCGTGGATGCCGTGGCTGCGGCCCATCATCACCGTGCGCTTGTGCTCGAAGGCGCGCTTCTCCACCGCCGCCATCACCCGCTGCAGGCCCTTGAGGATCAGATCCAGCGCGTCGCGCAGCGTGAGCCCCAACGAGGTGTCCAGCACGTCCGAGGACGTCATCCCCAGGTGCAGCCAGCGCGCGCTGGGCCCCACCCGCTCCTCCATGAAGGTGAGGAAGGCGATCACGTCATGCTTGGTGGTGCGCTCGATCTCCTCGATGCGGGCGGCGTCCTCCGGCGCGAAGTCCCCGGCGCGCGCCCGGCAGTCCTCCAGCGCTTCGCGAGGCGCCAGCCCCGCCTCCACCATGCCCTCCAGCGCGGCGAGCTCCACGTCGCGCCAGCGGCGCAGGCGGGCCACGTCGGACCAGAGGGCAGCCATCTCCTGGCGGCTGTATCGCGGAATCACTCGTACACCTTGACGGGAAAGTCCCGCGCGGCCGCGTAGCGGAGCAGCTCCATCGCGACATCACAGGAGGGGCCCAGCTTCCGGGCCACGGTGAGGTTGATGGCCAGATCCATGCCCTCCGGCTGTGCCACCGCCAGCGCGCCGGGATCCACCTTCTCGTGGATGATGCGGTTGGCCAGTCGGCCCGCCTGCTGGCCGACCGAAGTGGGGCTGGGCGCCAGCGAGAGCGTGGCGCCCTCCTTCACCTGGCTGGGCGTGAGCGCCACCAGGGGGATCTGCTGCGCGGTGGCGAAGGCGATGAGGGCCTGGACGACGGCGGTGTTGGCCACCGTCTTGTCCGCCACCATCAGCAGCGCATCCACCTTCCCCGCCGCGCCCCCGAGCACCTTCTCCACCTTCGCCTGCGCGTCCATCTCCAGCGGGACGATGGTCAGCCCCACGGCGGTGGCGGCCTCCTGCGCCGCCTGCACCTGCCTGGCCGAGAAGCGCGGATCATGGAGGATGCCCACCCGCTTCGCCTTGGGCGCCGCCGCCTTGAGCGCCCCCAGCTCCGGGGTGTAGTCGCTCGTCAGGGCGATGCCGGTGACGTTGGGCGCCTCCAGGCTGTACTTCTCGAAGTAGGGCACCATGACGAAGAGGACGGGGATGTCCTCGCCCAGCGAGCGCCGCGCGGCGTTGGCCGCCAGGGGGCCGATCGCCAGCACCAGGGCAGGCTTCTGCTTCGCCAGCCGCTTGAAGAAGCGCCCGGCCGCGGAGGGGCTCTCGTCCAGCAGGAGCTCCTGCACCTCGGCGTTCGCCTCCGCGCGGAAGCCCGCGATCACCGAGGCGTACGGCGCGAGCGCGGAGGACTTCACCGCCACCACCTTGGGGCGCCCCTGAGCGGCGGCCACCACCGGCAGCAGCGTGAGCAGGAGGGCGGCCCAGGTGCTCCTCATGGCTGGACCCCCGCGCAACAACGGAAGCCCACGGTCGCATCCCGCTCCGCGGGCATCCCGCTCTTGCGGGCCGAGCAGCGGGCCGTCTTGGAGGAGCGGTTGAAGGCTCCCCCCTTCTGCGCCTTGTTCAGGCCGCTGCTGGCGAACTGGGCGGACGTCCACTCCGCCACGTTCCCGGAGAGGTCCGCGACGTTGTAGGCCGAGCGACACCGCGGGAAGCGGCCGGACTCGGCCAGCGCCGGCTCCCGGCCCTCGGCGTCGTCGGTGTTGCAGACGGTCGACGCGAAGGTGTTCCCATAGGGGAAGCGCGCATTGCCTGGGCCCTTGCATGCCTTCTCCCACTCCTCCTCCGTGCATAGCCGCTTGCCCGCCTTCTCACAGGCCTCCTGCGCTTCGCCCCAGGTCACGTTGACGGTCGGCACCGCGCCCGGCTGGTTGGGGTGCTCGTACTCGTCGATGCAGAACGAGGGCACCTGCACGCTGACCAGCAGGTGCTCGTCGAAGCCCCTGTCCTTGTCGTTCGCGGGCGCCCCCATCTTGAAGGTCCCGCCGCTCACCAGCCGCATGCCCGCGGGACAGCTCCCCGCGGGCGCCATCGGATCACCCGCCGTCCCCGAGGAGCCCGTGGGCGGGACCGGGCGCCCACCCGGGTCCGTCCCCGAAGGTGTCTGGCCTCCTGTCTGCCCCGCGCTCTGCTGCTTCAACCAGAGGTAGGCGGCCCCCGAGCCCATCATCAGCCCGGCGAGCGTCAGCAGCACCAGCCACAGGGACGCCAGAGGGCGCTTCTCCTCGCGCTGCCTGGGGCGAGGGGCCGCCACGGCCTTCGCGGCACGCGGCTCGGCAGCCTGCGGCTGGCTCGCCTTCCGCGCCGGAGGAGCAGGGGTGGAGGACTCCCCGGACGCGGGCTTGCCCGAGCGCGCCTCCGCCGCGGAGCGGCGGGCCTCGGCCACCTTGTGGAGGCCTCCTGGCTTCAGCACGGTCGAGGCCGGAGCGGCCATGATGGCGGCCAGCATCTCCGCGTCCATCGGCTGGGTGGCATCGGCCGGGGGCGCCTCCGACTTCTCCGGAGGGTGCATCGCCGCCAGCATCTCCGCGCTCAGCGGCTGGGTGGCATCGGCCGGGGGCTCCTCCGCCTGCGCGGCAGGACGGGCCCCCACCCCCGGCGAGACGCTGGCGAGGGGGAGCTGATCGGTGGGCACCGGCGGCGGCGGCTTCTCGGAGGCACGCGCCGTGGCGGCGAGCGCCGAGCTCGCCACGGGGGGCGCCTGCCGGGCCGCGCGGCTGCCTCCGCCCGGGCCCTTGGCCACGATGGCGGAGAACTCGGAGGCGAACTCGCCGGCCGTCTTCGGCCGGGCCAGCGGGTTGGCGTTGAGCGCGCGCCGGTACAGCGCCTCGAAGGCGGGCGGGAGGTCCGGGTGCTTCTGGAGGATCTCGGGGATGCCGTCGGCGTCCGGCACGAGCCCCGTGAGCATCTCGCCCACGACGACCGCGAGCGAGTAGATGTCCATGCGCGCGTCGATCTCGCCGCCGGAGGTGTACTCGGGGGCGATGTAGCCCTCCGCGCGGTAGCCCTTCTGGGCCTGGACGAACGGCCGGCGGGGGATGCTCAGGGCGAGCCCGTAGTCGGTCACCTTGAGCACATCCGGCAGGACGATGACGTTCTCCGGCTTGAGGTCCGAGTGGGGCCCGTACCGGTGCGCGGCGTCCAGCGCGTCCGCCAGCTGGCTCAGCAGCGGCTCCACCTCCTTGAGGGTGAAGGGCTGCCCCTTGGCCACGCGCATCTCCATCATGCGCCGCAGCGTCATCCCCTCCACCACCTGCGTGGTGAAGAAGGGCCGTTCCCGGTCCATCCCCTCCTCGTACACGCGCAGCAGGTACGGGTGGCCGAGCTTCTTGCCGACCTTCAGCACCAGCGAGAACTGGGTCCGCTCCTCGGGCTCCTGGAGCAGCCGGGGGTTGATGATCTTGAGGGCGACGTCGATCTCGTGCGTCTGATCGAGGACGCGGAAGACGTAGCCCACGGGCCCGGCGCCGATCAGCTCCCGGACGGAGTAGCGCCCGGCGATGACATCCCCAGGCCTGTAGGGGGCGCCCTCCATGCTGCCCCGCCTGCGCGTGGACGCACCGGCCGCCTGCCTGGCCCCCGCGTCATACTTCATGCCGCAGGTCGGGCAGGTATCGCTCGTGTCAGGGACGTGGCTGCCGCAGCGGTAGCAAAGCACGGGGGATGGGTTCCAAGTCCTTCACGGGCCTTCCATTCAACGGCCCCAACCTTCCCTCTTATCCTGCCCCCCTCCAGGCCAGCAAGGAACGAGCCTGTTTCATCGCCCCGTGGAGCCGAATCCGCCCTCGCCCCGTGGGGTGGCCTCCAAGGAAGCGACTTCTTGGAGCTCCACCGCGGTGACGGGCGCCACCACCAGCTGCGCCACCCGGTCGCCCCGACGCAGGGTGAAGGGCTGCTGGGAGAGGTTCACCAGGATGACGTGCACCTCGCCCCGGTAGTCCGCGTCGATGGTGCCCGGGGCGTTGAGCAGGGTGACGCCGTGCTTGAGCGCGAGCCCCGAGCGGGGGCGCACCTGGCCCTCGTAGCCGGGGGGCAGCGCGAGGGCGAGCCCGGTGGGCACGGCCAGGCGCTCCAGGGGCGCGAGCGTCCGCTCGCCTTCGATATCCGCGCGGAGATCCATCCCGGCGGCGAGCGCCGTCTCGTACCTGGGCAGGGGCAGCGGATCCGGCTGGTCGGGCCGCACACGGCGAACCAGGAGGGTTACCCGGGAGGACATGGCCACCGGGAGTAGCATGGGCGCTGGCGGCCGTCACCCGCGGCGCGTGCGACCGCGGCGCCCTCAGGGGAGGGGTTCGGTGGCCACGGGGCGGGGCCGGGCGCGGAAGCGCAGCGGATCCACCGGCTGCGCGGACAGCTCGAGCTGGTAGTGGAGGTGGGGGCCGGTGGAGCGGCCCGTGTTGCCGGAGCGGGCGATGAGCTCCCCCCGCTGCACGCGCTGGCCCACCCTCACCAGCAGCTCCGAGTTGTGACAGTAGGCCGTCGTCACTCCCCCGCCGTGGTCGATGATGAGCACCCTGCCGTTCACCGCGTCCTCGCTCGCGCGGCGGACGATCCCCTCCTCCACGCCATGGACCGCGGTGCCCACGGGGACGCTGAGGTCCACGCCTGTGTGCAGCTTGCGCCTGCCCAGCGTGGGGTGGAGGCGGTAGCCGAAGGGGCTGGAGATGCGGGTGGAGTCCGGCACCGGCCACGCGAGCCCGAAGGCCGTGGTGAGCGCGAGCGCCTGGGCCGCGGCGACGCTGGCGTCCTCGAAGCCGGGCGGGAGCTGCTTCGAGAGCAGCTCCAGCGTCGGCGCGCCCCCCTCCGCGGACACCCGCTCCAGGGCGTAGCGCGCGGGGATGCGGCCCGCGAAGACCGCGGTGAGGCGGGCCTCCTCATTCGGGAAGTCCGCCGCGAGGCCGTCCAGGAGCCTGCGCGCGGCGACAGGCCCCTGCGTCTCATCCAGCAGCGCCTCGGAGGACACGCCCAGCTCGGCGGCGAGCGCCAGCGTGGGCTGCCGCGCCTTCTGCTGGAGGCCCTTGAGCGCCAGGTGCGTCCCATAGGCCAGCGCCTCGGCATCGGACAGGGGGCGCACCAGGGGCGCGCTCGGCACCAGCGCGGAGGTGCTCACCCCCGAGCTGCTCACCCCGCCGTAGTAGGCCAGCAGCGGGCGGGCGGTGCTCCGCGAGTTGAAGAGCCAGGCCCCGCCCCGCCGCACCAGCGCGCCCGCGGGCGTGTGGTGCCAGGCCGTCCAGAGGCACAGGGCGGCCATCAGGAAGTCGAGCAGGCCGCGTGCGTTGCGCGAGAACACAGGGCCACCTCAGCGTAGGAAGGAGAGGACGGGAGAGGCGTCCAGCGCCGCGGCCAGCGCCAGGGGCACCGCCAGCGCCGAGCCGGCCAGCCCGAGGGAGAGCGCCTGCAGCCGATTGCGAGCATAGAGCTCCGAGACGGTGTCCGCGTGCTGGAGGTTGCGCAGCACCGCGCGCCACCCGAGCGTCACGAGGATCCCCGCCAGCGCCCCGAGCGCCAGGCCCCGCGCCGCCGCGTCCGCCGCGCCCTCCCCCAGCAGCTCGCGCCAGGAGAGGTACACCGTGCCCTGGACGAGCCGGGCCACCGCGCACGCCCCGGCGAGCACCACGGCGGTGGTAGCCAGCGGGCGCGTCCAGCGCATCGTGGTGGGCTTGCGCAGCGAGCGCTGGAAGAGCTGACGCCAGGTGGGGCGCGTGTCCTGCTGGAGGTACTTGCGCCAGGGCTCTTCCTCCGCGGCCCTGGACTCGCGGTAGCCGAGCGCCGGCAGGGCCAGCACCAGATCCACGGACAGCTCCCACGCCAGGGCCAGCGCCCTGGCAATGCGGGTGCGCCCCTCGAGCGAGATGAGCTCCACCAGCCCCTCGGTGACAGTCCAGGAGCCCACGAGCCGGTCGAAGGCGGCATCCACCAGGTCCACCAGGGACAGGAGCCGGTCATCGAGCGTGTCCGCCGCGGCGTGGACGCCCACGGCGATGAGGGCCAGCAGCCCCATGGGCATGAAGGCCCAGCGGAAGCCACCCACGAACCGCGAGAGCCCCGAGAGAGGGTTGGACTTCCTGGCGGGCGGTGGCGGCGGGCGCAGAGACACGGAGGCTCCAGAGACGGGCTCGCACCTTCAACGCACGAGCCGGCCTGACGATCTTTCCCTGCCCCGCCTCCGGGTGCCAGATGACTCCTCTCCGAGGGAGCGGGGTGTCCGCGCTGACTGCAAGGCCTTGGAGGGCGCCCACTGGTCAACACCCATCCCACCCTCCGGTCCTATCCCGTCCGCCTGCCAGTCTCCTTGTAAAATGAGAAATATGGAAGAAACGCCCATCACTCATCTCGAGGCCGCAGGTGGAAACCCTCTTCTGTCGAGAGAGCGGCGTGCCGCGTGGAGGGCCGGCCCTGGCTCGCTCGCGGGGGAGTACATCCTACAGTCGGTGGTGGGCGTAGGGGGACACGGCGTGGTGTACGCGGCGGAGCACCGCATCCTCAGGCGGCGCGTCGCGGTGAAGGTGCTTCACTCCCACCTCATGGATCAGGGGGAGATGCTCCAGCGCTTCGTGCGCGAAGCGCAGGTGATCAACCAGATCCGCCACCCCCACATCGTGGACGTGTATGACTTCGGCCTGCTGCCGAACGGAAGTCCCTACTACGTGATGGAGCTGCTGCCTCCCCGCACGCTCAGCCACATCCTGCTGGAGCAGGGGCGGCTCTCCCCGGAGCGCACGTTGGAGTTCCTGGAGCCGGTCTGCGACGCGCTGGGGGCAGCCCACCGCGCCGGCGTGGTGCACCGTGATCTGAAGACCAGCAACGTGGCGGTGCTGTCCATGGGGGAGCCACCGCAGGTGAAGCTGCTGGACTTCGGCATCGCCAAGATCATCCACCCCGATCCCGGGCTGCCTTCCCTGACGGGGGACGGCCAGCGCCTGGGGACCACCCACGTGATGGCGCCCGAGCAGATCCGCGGGGGCACCATCGGGCCCGCCACGGACATCTACTCGCTCGGGGTGATGCTGTACCGGATGCTGACGGGCGACTACCCCTTCCAGTCGAAGAGCCGCCTGGAGGTGGAGCAGATGCACCTGGAGGCCCCCCCTCCCCGGCCGAGCGCCCGCGCGCCCGTGTCCGCCGCCGTGGATGCGGTGGTGCTGCGCTGCCTGGAGAAGGCAGCGGACCGGCGCTACCCCACCGTCCCGGCGCTCCTCGCCGCGCTCCGCGAGGCAGTGGCTCCCCCCGCCTCCGTGCTGTCCACCTCCGACGGCGGGAGCACCCGCGCCTTCGTCATCCATGCGGAGGGAGCGCTCGCGGCCGGGACCGAGGACGATGAGGCATACACCACCCTCTCCGAGGCGCTCGACGCGCTGGAGCAGGCGCTGCGCGACGCGGGCTTCATCCTCGCGGAGCAGATGGGCACGGCGCTGCTGGCGGTGAGGCTGCTCGATGGCTCCCCGCCCCTGGAGCCGCCCGCGCTGCTGGCAACGGCCCGCGAGCTCCACCGGCAAGCCCAGGCGCGGGTGAGCGGCTCGCGCGCGAGCGTCCAGCTCTGTGTCCACGTGGGCCAGGTGGAGACACGGCAGGGCCCTGACGGCACTGAGATCGTCGGAGGGCCGCTGACGGATACCGCGGGGTGGGTCGTGCGCGACGCCAGCGGCTTCGCCATGACGGCGGATGCCAGCTGCGCCTGCGGCGCGTGAGCAGGCTTCACGGCCCTGCCCAGGTGACACAGGCATTCGACAGCTCATGATCGGGGCCTCGGCCAGGCCCTCACTGCTCGAACATCCACCCATCCCTGATCAGCCCTTCAATACAAATCACCCGTGCAAGACTTCTCATTTGAAACATGAGTGCTCATGTTCTTGCCAGGGCCCCAATGCCCTCCCTCGACTCAATCGAGCTCCCCCGGAGTTGAAACATGGCAAGACATCCCTCTCATATGCATCGCTGGCAGCATGACCTGAGCTCCTATGCGGGCGCACTCCCAGGAGTGCTGCTCGCGCTCCTGGTGAGCGGCTGCGGCGTCTCCCCTCAGGAGGAGCTGGCCGCCCTGGAGCTGGAGAGCGCCTCCTTCACGCTGGATGGGTTGAACGGCCTCTCTCGCAATGGGCTGGGCACCAATGGGCTGGGCACCAATGGCTTGAGCACCAGCGGCCTGAGCATCGCCACCATGAACAGCCCCTCGTTCGTCGATTGGTTCAACCAGGACCCGGTGCTGGCGGACAAGGTCATGAAGTACGTGGTGACCTGTGCTGTCGAAGCGGGCTCGAGCCGCGTCTGGACGAACCCCTCGACGAACATTCAATACACCTGGAACGGAAGCCTGGGCCTGACGCCGGGCTGGGCGAGCGGCGCCCTGCCCACCGAAGTCGAGCAGCAGGTCATCACCGCCTGCCTCGCGGCGCACACCAACAAGTACGGTCAGAATGTGCCCTTCTCCCTCCAGGGCCTGGATGCGACGGGCACTCCGATCCCGGTGGACGCCCAGGAGTTCCTCACCTTCTCCGAGAAGGAGGCCTGCTTCTTCGGCAATCTCTTCCAGGGCGAGGGCGTCTATGCGGGCAATGACGCCGTCTGGTCCAGCCCGAGGAGCAGCGTACGAGCCTGCGGGCTGGAGTCGTCTGCGTCCAACGCCCAGAACCAGTGCGCCCCCATCCAGCACGTGAGCCCTTGCGCGCAGATCTGCGTCCCCGATGCCCAGGGCAACTACTTCCTGTCGTGCACCTACAACGGGAAGAACTATCGGGCGATCACCACGCGCATCCGGCCCGTGGACGTCTACGTCTGTGGGGACGGCGTCTGCCAGATCAGCGAGTCCTGCGGCACGCGGTTCCGCCCAGACAACTGCATGGACTGCGGGCCCTGCCCTGATGCGGCCCCAACGTGGCCCAGGAGGTTCAGAATGATGAGGATGTGAGTGGGTATGCAGCGGCCCGCGGTCTGCTGGCTGTCTCTGGCCTCACGGAGAAGCGCATGCCGCGCTGCCTGACGTGCGGGCAGCGCTGGGCGGGAGGGCACCTCTTCTGCCTGCAGGGCGCCTCTCCCTCCAGTGAGCCTCCCGCCTCGCCCCATCCGCCACCGCCCACCCTGCTCTTCCCCGGCTATGAGCTGGAGCGCACGGTGGCCCAGGGCGGCTTCGGCACGCTGCTGGCCGCCCGGCGCCAGAGCGATGGCCTGCGCGTCGCCATCAAGGTGTTCCACCGCCCCCTCCCGCACGGCGAGAACGATCCAGGCTTGGAGGTCGAGGCGCTCCGCGCCATCGGCCCCCCCACCGTACCCGAGGTGTACGAGACGGGTTGGCTGGCCAGGGGGCACCCCTACATCGTGATGCAGTTCATCCCCCACCCGCTGCTCGCGGATCACCTGACGCGGCACCGAGGCCCGATGCCCGAAGCGGGCCGCTACGCGCTGGCGCTGGCGGAGGCGCTCGACACCGTCCACCGCCGCGGCTTCATCCACTGCGACCTCAAGCCGGAGAACATCTTCGTCGACGAGGCAGCCGGGACGATGGGGCTGTTCGACTTCGGTCTGGCGCGCCCCCTGCCCCCCAGCGCTCCCGAGGGAGGCTCCCCAGCGCTCGCCCACGCCGGCACCGCCGAGTACATGGCGCCCGAACAGTGCGCGGGGGAGGAGGAGCTGGACGAGCGCACGGATGTGTACGCCGCGGGCGTCATCCTCTACGAGATGCTCACGGGCCGGCCTCCCTTCTTCGGCCCTGCCGCGGATGTCCACCAGGCCCACCGCTCTCGCCGCCCGCCTCGCCCCTCGGAGCTGGCCCCGATGCCCGCCGCCCTCGAGGAGGTGGTGCTGCGCTGCCTCTCCAAGGAGCCCTCTCGCCGCTACGCGTCCGCCCACGCCCTGTCCGTGGCCCTGCGACAGGCGCTCGAGCCCCTCCCCGAGGCGTCCGCTCGGCCCTCGGCCCCGCCGCCTCGCCCCGCCGCCACCCAGCACCGCTCGGTGGCCCTGGTGTTCCTGCGCTCTGGCGCCAACCCCCTCGCCGTGCAGCGAGCGCTGGCGCAGTGCGGCGGCCAGCTCGCCTTCCGCGAAGGGACCCGCTTCGCCGCCGTCTTCGACCCGGCGACCGAGGCCAGTCCCCTCGAGCGTGCCCACCAGTGCGCCGAGCGCCTGTGCGCGGAGGGGATGGCCGCCAACGCCCTGGTGGACGTGCTCATGGTGAGGGTGCAGCGCCGCGCCCATGGCCCCCCGCGCTACCTGACGCCGCTCTTCTCCCAGCTGGAGCGCTACCCCACCGAGAGGGATCCGCCGACCCTGCTGCTCACGTCGACGGCGATGGAGGGGCTGCCGGCGCTCAAGTGCATACCCGTGCCGGAGTGCCAGGGCCTCTTCCGCCGAGCCCGGCCCGAGGCAGCCCGTGACGACACCAGCGTGGTGTGGCTGGGCCATGGAGTGCTCGTGGGCCGCCAGGAAGAGCTGGCGGAGCTGGTGCGCGGCGCTCGCCTGGCGGCGCAGGAGCTGGCCCCCACCCTCGCCTGCGTGCTGGGAGACAGAGGCCAGGGCAAGAGCCACCTGGCCACCGCCCTCCTCCAGTTGCTGCGGGAGCAGGTCCCCGCGGCCCGGGTGGCGCTACTGCGCGCCAGGGAGCCCGTCCAGGGCGCCCCGGAGGGCACGCTGCGCCTGCTGCTGCGCGAGGTGCTGGGCGAGTGCGCCACCCAGCCGCAGGGGAACGAGGCCGCCTGCCGCGCGCGGTGCGAGGAGCTGCTGGGGGTGCCGCTGGCCCATGAGCTGTGGCCCGCGGTCGCCTCCTACCTGGGCTGGAGCGCTCCCGCCAACAGCCTGCGGAGCCTGGCGGCTGCCCCTGGCGCCCTGCGCTCGCTGGCGGTGCGAGCCACCGGCGAGCTGCTGGCCGCCACCGCCCGAGAGCGCCCCCTGCTGCTGCTGCTGGATGACGCTCACTTCGCCGAGGACATCGCCCTGGATGCGCTCGAGTACGCCACCCGCGCCGAGTCCGCGCTGCCCCTCTGGGTGTGCACGCTGGCGCGCCCGGGCTTCGAGCGCAGCCGGCCCCACTGGGCCGTTCGCGCCGCCCGCCGCTCCACCCTCTGGCTCAGCCCGCTGTCCCTGCCCGACGCCATGGAGCTGTGCCGCACCGGGCTGCGCCCCGCCGAGGGCGTGCCCGCAGAGGCCCTGGGGCGGATGGCCGAGCGCGCCCAGCGCACGCCCCTCTTCATCGTCGAGCTGGTGCGCGGCCTCAAGCGCCAGGGCATGGTGCGCCAGCGCCCGGGTGGGAGCTGGTACCTGGCCACGGACGAGCTGGACCGGGTGCCAGAGCTCCATCTGGTGGAGTGGCTGGCTCATCACGAGCTGGGGACCTTGCCCGCCGAGCTCACCGCTCACGCGCGGCTGTGTGCCCTGCTCGGCGAGGACTTCACCCTCGGCGAGGTGGAGGGGGTGGTGAACGAGCTGGAGCGCGAGGATGGGGCGGCCGACTTCCCCCTGGACGCGCGCCACGCCACCCGCCGGCTGGTGGAGCTGGGGCTCGTGGTGAATCACCCCGAGGAGGGGCTGCGCTTCCGCAACGAGCTGATGCGCCAGGTGGTGGCCCGCTCGCTGCCCGAGACGCAGCGCTGGCGCCTCCATCACGCCGCCCAGCTCTTCTACCGGGAGGCCAGCTCCCAACAGCCGCACCTCCTGCCCCGGCTCGCCTTTCATGCGGCCGCCGCCGGCCTGCACACGGAGGCCGCCGCCCTCTACATCGATCTGGCCGAGGCGGCCCGCGGTCGCCACGCCTACCTGACAGCGGAGGCCACCTACAGCCGGGCCCTGGAGCTGCTGCCGCAGAGCGCTGACCCGCGCTGCCTCACCGCGCTGCGCGGCCGCGGGCTGATGCGCTACCGGGTGGGCCGCTACGAGGACTCGCTGGCCGATCTGGCCCGGGCCCGGCAGATGGCAGAGCAGCTCGGCAACGCGTACGAGGAGGTGGAGGTCCTGCTGGACGAGGCCACGGCCTTCGACTGGACCAATGACTACGTGCACTCCGAGGAGCGCGTCCTCGAGGCCATGGCCCTGGCCACCACTGCCCTGCCAAAGTCACCCCTGTTGCAGATGCGCCTGCTGTTGGGGATGGGCCGGGCCCAGTGGCGCCGGGGCCAGTGGGAGCACGCGCGAGAGCTGCTGGAGGCCGCCGCGGACCTGGCCCGCAGCCTGGGTGATGCAGGGTACGAGTCGCTCGTCATCTGTCTGCTGCTGCTGGGCTTCATCCTCCCCAACCTGGGCCGCATCGACGACGCCCAGCGCGTGCTGGAGGAGTGCATCGCCGCCTGCACCGAGCGCGGAGACAGGCTGCACCTGGGCAGCGCCATCAACAACCGCCGCAACCTCTGGGTGGCGCGCAACGAGCTGACGCGGGCGCTCAAGGATCAGGAGCGCTTCAAGCGGCTGGGGCGCGAGCTGGGGATGATGGGCTGGGAGTACTTCGCCGAGCACAACCTGGGAGAGCTCTACTACCAGGCGGGAGACACCCTGGCGGCCGCGCCCCACATCGCCCGGGCCCTGGAGCTGGAGCGCTCCCACCCGGAGATCGCCCCCCGGCCCTGGGGGCTGCTGCTGCACGCGCGGGTGCTGGCCTACGAGGGGAAGGAGGAGGGGGCGCGCGAGGCCCTGCGCGCCATCCACCAGGTGCTGGCGAAGCGCCCGGGGAAGGAGTTCAGCCCCGCCGAGTCCGTCCTCCTGTCGCTGGTGGAGCTGGCCACACGCCCGGCCCTGGCCGAGGAGTGGCAGGCGCTGCGGGCGCGCTCGGAGGCGTGCTCGGTGGAGCAGGAGCCGCTGGAGGTGCTGGAGGTGATGGCGCTCTCGCGGCTGAGGCGGGGCGAGCGCCAGGAGGCGGTACGGCTGCTGGAGGAGGCGCTGCGGCGCGCGGAGCGCCTCCCCAACATCATGGGCCCCCGGCTACGGCACAGCCTGAGGCTGGCCATTGGCACGTGAGGCCCGGGCAGGGCCGGAAGGTCAGGTGCTGCCCCTCCGGCCCACCTGGCCGTGTCAGGCCTTGGCGTCCGGCTGCGTGGGCGCGGGCGTCCCATCCGCGGGCGGCGTGGCGGCCTGCTGCTGAGCGGCGGCGCGCTCGGCCATGGCCTCCTTGCGCGACAGGCGGATCTTGCCCGTCTTGTCGATGCTGACGACCTTCACCAGCACCTCATCGCCCTCCTTCAGCACGTCCGACACGCTCTTCACGCGCTTGTCGGACAGCTCGGAGATGTGGATGAGGCCGTCGGTGCCCGGGAACAGCTCCACGAAGGCGCCGAACTCGGCGATCTTCCGCACCGTGCCCGTGTAGATCTTCCCGATCTCCGCCTCGCGCGTGAGCGCCTGGATCATCGCGATGGCCGCCTTCACCGCGTCCGAGTTCGCGCTGGCGATGTCCACGCGGCCCGAGTCCTCGATGTTAATCGAGGCCCCCGTGCGGGCGATGATGTCCTTGATGACCTTGCCGCCCGGCCCGATGACGTTCTTGATGTACTCGGGACGGATCTGGATGGTCGTGATGCGCGGGGCGTACTGGCTGATCTCCTTGCGCGCCTCCGGCATCGCCTTGAGCATCTCGCCCAGGATGTGGATGCGGCCCTGACGCGCCTGCTCCAGCGCGCGGCTCATGATCTCCGTGGTGAGGCCGGTGATCTTGATGTCCATCTGGATGGAGGTGATGCCCTTGCTGGTGCCGCACACCTTGAAGTCCATGTCGCCCAGGTGGTCCTCGTCACCGAGGATGTCCGAGAGGATGGCGACCTTGTCGCCCTCCTTCACCAGGCCCATGGCGATGCCCGCCACCGGCGCCTTGATGGGCACGCCCGCATCCATCAGCGCCAGCGTGCCGCCGCACACCGAGGCCATGGAGGAGGAGCCGTTGGACTCGAGGATGTCCGACACGATGCGGATGGTGTACGGGAAGTTCTCCGCCATGGGCGCCATGTTGCGCAGGGCCCGCTCGGCGAGCGCGCCGTGGCCGATCTCGCGGCGCCCCGGGCCGCGCAGGAACTTCGCCTCGTTCACGCTGAACGGCGGGAAGTTGTAGTGCAGCATGAAGCGCTTGAAGGCCATGCCGCCCAGCAGCTCCAGCCGCTGCTCGTCCTCGCTGGTGCCCAGCGTGGTGACCACCAGCGCCTGCGTCTCGCCGCGGGTGAACAGCGCGCTGCCGTGGGTGCGCGGGAGCACGCCCACCTCGCAGGTGATGTTGCGCACCTCCGCGTGGCCACGGGCGCCAATGCGGCCCCCGTCCACGGTGAGCTGACGCATGTGCTCGTACTTCAGATCCTCCACCACCGCCTTGGCGTTCTTCTCCACGGTGGGAGTGAAGGCCTCACCCATCTGCTCCTTGAGCTTCGCGATGGTGTCCTTCTTCGCCTTGCCGAGCGCGTCGTAGCGCGCGGCCTTCTCCTTGATGGTGTAGCCCTTGACGATGGCGTCCCAGGCCAGCTCGCGCACCTTGGCCTTGAGCCCCTCTTCCACCGCGGCCAGCTTCTCGTAGGCGCGCACCGTCTTGCCCAGCTCGCGGCGCAGCTCGTCCTGCATGTCCAGCGCCGGCTGCACGGCCTGCTTGCCGAACTCGAGCGCGGCCACCATGTCCGCCTCGCTCACCTCCTCGGCGCCGCCCTCCACCATCACGATGGCCTCGCGGCTCACCGCCATCACCAGGTCGATGTCGCTCTGCTCGCGCTGCTTCGCCGTGGGGTTGGCCACGAACTTCCCCTCCACGCGGCCCACGCGGACGCCCGCGATGGGGCCGTTGAACGGGATGTCCGAGACCCACAGCGCCGCGGAGGCGCCGGTGATGCCGTGGATGTCACCCTCGTTCTCCGGGTCCGCGGAGATGACGCTGGCGATGATCTGCGTCTCGTACGCGTAGCCCTCGGGGAACAGCGGGCGGCAGGAGCGGTCCACCAGGCGGCTGGCCAGCGTCTCCTTCTCCGTCAGCCGGCCCTCGCGCTTGAAGTAGCTGCCGGGGATGCGGCCCGCCGAGTACAGCTTCTCCTGGTACTCCACCGTCAGCGGGAGGAAGTCGATGTCCTTCTTCTCTCGCACGCTCACCGCCGTGACGAGCAGCATCGTGTCGCCGTAGCGCACCACGACGGCGCCGTCGGCCTGCTTGGCCATCCGGCCCACCTCGATGCTCAGCTCACTCTCGCCAATCTTGACGCTCTTCTTCAGCATGTCCTTGCCTTTGCTTCCTGAGAGCCCTCTGCCGTGCGCGTCCCGCCTCGCACCGCGCGAGGGTGGTTCCACGCCCCGGAGGGCCTCGGGTGATGAGCGGTCGCCTGGCCTTGGACAGGCGGAGTCGGGCAACCGCGGTCTGACTGCTCATTGGGGCGCCTGGGAGCGCCGGCAGGGATCCTGCGGAATTTTGATCCCTGATCGCGGGGGCCGACGGCCGTCAGCCCCTCCGAACGGAAACCAAAACCTCCGCCAGAACCTCTCCCCTTGCTCCTTCCTCGCCCCTCCTCTTTCAACACTGCGCCAACAAACGCGCGGGGCGCTGGTGGATACCAGCGCCCCGGGTACGACGAGCCTACTTGCGGATGCCGAGGCCCTCGATGAGCTTGCGGTACCGCACCGTGTCCTTCGTCTTCAGGTAGTCCAGCAGCCGGCGACGCTGACCGACCAGCTTCAGCAGGCCGCGCCGGGAGTGGTGGTCCTTCTTGTGGGTCTTGAAGTGCTCGGTGAGCATGTTGATGCGCTCGGACAGCAGCGCCACCTGCACCTCGGGGGAGCCGGTGTCCGTCTCGTGGGTCCGGAACTTCGTCACCAGCTCTGCCTTGCGTTCCTGATGCAACGACATGTTTCTCTCTCGATGCCCCGCTCCGGTGGAACTGCCATGGTGCCGCGGTCCGCGGAGGGGTACAGACCGGGCCTTTTCCTACTAACGAGCCGGGGGCTTATAAGCTTCGCCGACGCGAGCGGTCAACCTTCCAGGCGCGTCCGCCTGCTCGCTGGAGAACGGGACAAGGCGAAGACGAAGAGCTTGTGTCCTCTAGCGAGCCCCTGCCCGGAGCCCAGGGGCGCGCCCAGCGCCACGTGCATGTAGCGCCCGCTGGTGCCGCCGTGGTCCCCCGCCAGGAAGGCGCGGGTGCGCGGGTAGAGCCGCAGCAGGCTCTCCATCACGTCCCCCAGCTCGGCCGTGGCGGGCACGCCCAGGCTCACCTGGGAGCGGCCCTCGAAGGCGTTGCGGAGCGGCGGAGCCACTTCGACGATGATGTCCAAGGCCCGGGCCACGTGCTCCTCTCTCAGGCGAGCACGCGCAGGTAGCGCAGCCGGCCCTTCACCACCTCGGCGACGGCCAGCAGCGCCCCCTCCGGCCCCAGCACGCGGATGCGGCCCGGCATGGGCGGAGCCTCCAGCGGCACGCCATGGGAGACGCGGGTGGCGTCCGCCGCGCCCACGCGCAGGGCGGGCAGCTGGGCCAGCGCCTCGGAGATGGGCAGAAGTCGGCGGGCCACCGCCCCCGGGTCCTGCGCCAGCGCCGACAGCTCCGCGAGCGGCAGGGCCTGGGCCAGGGTGAAGGGCCCGCTCATGGTGCGGCGCAGCGCCGCCAGGTGGGCCCCACAGCCCAGCGCCCGGCCGAGCTCATCGGCCAGCGTGCGGACGAAGAAGCCCTTGGAGCACCGCACCGAGAGCCGCAGCTCGTTGGAGGAGAAGTCGCGCAGCGTCAGCTCATGAACAGTCACCTGGCGGGCCGCCCGCTCCACCTCCTCGCCCGCCCGGGCCAGCTCGTACAGGCGCTTGCCGTCCACCTTCACCGCCGAATACATGGGAGGGACCTGCTCGAAGGTGCCCCGGAACGGCGTGAGGGCCGTCTCCAGCAGGGCGGCCGTCAAGGGCGGCACTGGCGCCTCGGCCAACACCTTGCCCTGGGCATCCTGGGTGTCCGTCTCCACGCCCAGGCGCACCGTGGCCTCGTAGGCCTTGTCGCCCTCCGTGATGAAGCCGGCCACCTTGGTGGCCTCCCCCAGGCAGATGGGCAGCACGCCCGTCGCCATGGGGTCCAGGGTGCCGGTGTGCCCCGCCTTCTTCACCTTCAACAGCGAGCGCACCTGTCGCACCACGTCGAAGGAAGTAGGCCCCGAGGGCTTGTCGATGACCAGGACGCCGTCCATGAACGCCTTACATCATGGATGCCGCAAGACGCGGTTACCAGCCTTCCTTCTGGCGAACCTCGCGCAGCAGGCGGTCGATCTTGTCGCCCTCCCCCACTGACTCGTCGAAGGTGAAGAAGATCTCCGGGGAGACGCGCAGGTTCACCGCGGACGTCACCTCGCGGCGCACGTAGCCCTTGGCGGCGTCCAGGCCCTTCTGCGTCTCCTGGCGCTCCTGCTCGGTGCCCATCATCGAATAGAAGACGCGGGCCACGCGCAGATCCGGGGAGACCTTGACGCCCGTGATGGTGATGTAGCCGATGCGCGGATCCCTCAGCTCGCCGCGGGCGAGGATCTGGCCGATGGCGGCCTGGATCTCCTGGCCCACGCGCTCCGGTCGAGAATGCGTACTCATTTCTTCTCCCAGTCCCGGGGGTTGCGCAGGTTGCGCGCGCGCGCCCGGGCTTCATTCAGCGTCAAAGGCCCCCCGCCCGAGGGCGCGGGCCTGCCCGTGCCCTCCCTCCCCTCGTGCCGCCGCTCCCAGTCTCCCATCCCCTCTGCCTCGGCCAGTGAGCGCTCCGCCCGGTTCAAGCTGGCAATCAGCTCCTCCGGGCTCAAGCCCTCACCCTCCTCGTCCAGCTCCTCCTCCTCAGCGCCGGAGCGGGCGGGCGCCACCTCGTGCGAGAAGAGCTTGTCCCCGAAGGCGAGGATCTCCGTCTCCCGGGAGATGAGCGGGGCGATGTACATCTCCTCCACGAAGTGGATGATCTTCTCCATCTGCTCATCCACGTGGCGGCGCTCGTTGCCCACCACCGCCAGCGCGAGCGAGGCCTTCTGCCAGAGGTCCTGATCATCCACCTCGGCGACGGCGACGTTGAAGCGGGCCTTCAGCCGATCCGTCACCCGGCGGAGGACCTGGCGCTTGGCCTTGAGCGACCCGCTCTCGGGAATCTGAAGGGTGAGGCGTGCGACACAGACGAACATGGGGGACCCTCTGCCCGGCGGCGGCGCATGGGCCGGCCGCCGGGGCCAACGGTGGACAACGCCGAAGGCGACGAGGGGCTTACGTCAGGCTCTGGCGCGTCTCTTCGATCTCGTAGGCCTCGATGATGTCGCCCGGCTTGAGGTCGTTGTAGTTCTCGATGCCGATACCGCACTCGAAGCCCTGCGCCACTTCCTTGACGTCGTCCTTGAAGCGCTTGAGCGACGCCATCTTCCCGGCGAAGAGCTGCTTGTTCTCGCGCATGAGGCGGACGAAGGCGCCGCGCTTGATGACGCCGTCCAGCACCGCCGCACCGGCGATGGTGCCCAGCTTCGGCACGTTGAACGTGTTGCGGACCTCGGCGCGCCCCAGCTTGCGCTCGGTGCGGATGGGCTCCAGGAGCTCCTCCATGGCCGTGCGCACACCGTCGATGAGCTCGTAGATGATGCTGTAGGTCTGCATCGTGACGCCCTGGGCCTTGGCCGCGGCCTCCGCGCCAGACTCCGGCTTCACGTTGAAGCCCAGCACCAGGCCCTTGGAGGCCGCCGCGCGCATCACGTCCGACTCGGTGATGGCGCCCACGCCGGTGTCGATGACCTCCACCTTGACCTTGTGGGTGGACAGCTTCTCCACGGCCTGCTTGACGGCCTCGGCCGAGCCCTGCACGTCCGCCTTGATGACGACGCGCAGCTCCTTGGGGCCGCCGCCCGCCTTCGTCTTGGCGAAGAGCTGATCCAGCGTCTCGCGGCTGACCTTGCCCAGCTCCGTCTGGCGCTCCTTCATGGCGCGGTGCTCGGCGATCTGCTTGGCCGCCTTCTCGTCCGCCACCACGTTGATGGCGTCACCCGCGGTGGGCACGCCCGACAGGCCGATGACCTCCGCGCAGTAGCCGGGCAGCACCTCCTTCACCTGCTCGCCGCGGCTGTTGTTCATGGCGCGCACCCGGCCGTAGTCCGTACCGGAGACGACGGCATCGCCCAGCCGCAGCGTGCCCTCCTGCACCAGCACGGTGGCCACCGGGCCACGGCCGCGATCCAGCTTGGCCTCGATGATGGCGCCCACCGCCGGACGGCTCGGGTTGGACGTCAGCTCGAGCACCTCCGCCTGGAGGACGACGTTCTCCAGCAGGAGATCCAAGCCCATCTTCTGCTTGGCGGAGACGGGCACCATGATGGTGTCGCCGCCCCACTCCTCGGGCACCAGCTCGTGGCTGGACAGATCCTTCTTCACGCGGTCCGGGTTGGCGCCCGGCACGTCCATCTTGTTGATGGCGACGACGATGGGGACCTCGGCCGCCTTGGCGTGCTTGATGGCCTCCACCGTCTGCGGCATCACGCCGTCGTCAGCGGCCACCACCAGGATGACCACGTCCGTGACGTTGGCGCCACGGGCGCGCATGGACGTGAAGGCCTCGTGGCCCGGCGTGTCCAGGAACGTGATGTCCCCGCGCGGCGTGGTGACGCTGTAGGCGCCGATGTGCTGGGTGATGCCGCCAGCCTCGCCGGAGGCCACGTTGGCCGCGCGGATGGCGTCCAGCAGGCTCGTCTTGCCGTGGTCGACGTGGCCCATGACGGTGACCACCGGCGGCCGAGTACGCTCGGCCTCGGGGTTCGCCGCCACCTCGGGCAGGTAGTCCTCCACCTCGAAGCCGACCCGGTCCACCTTCCAGCCGTACTCGCTGGCGATCATCTCCGCGGTGTCCGCGTCGACCTGCTGGTTGGCGGTGGCCATCTTCCCCAGGCCCATCAGCTTCTTGATGATCTCCGCGGTCCGGATACCCATGCGCTGGCCCAGGTCGGACACGGAGATGCCCTCCTGGAGCTTGATGACCTTCTTCTCCTCGGCCATCTGGGTGATCTGCGTCTTGGCGCCCTTCTTGGTGGGCTTCTTCTTCTTGCCCCGGATGGGGATGTTGACGCGGCCCCAGACGAGATCCGAGAGCTCCTGCTTGGAGATGGACGTCTCCGCGGCGCCGCCACGCTTGCGCGGGGCCTTGTCCTTGTTCTTGGAGACGTCGACGAGCTCACGGCCCCGCCCGGCGTGATCCGGGACGACCTTGAACTCGCGCACCTCGCCGATGGCCTTCTTGCCCGGCGCCATCGGGTACTGCTTCTGGGTGGTGCTCGTCGGCGTCACCCGCCGCACCTGGATGAGCGGGCGCGAGATGACGACGGCCTGGGTCGCCGTGGGGCGCATCTGGCGCTGCTCCTGGCCGGAGGGCGCGTGCGGCACGCCACCGACCATGGTGACGTTCGGCCCATGTGGGCTGGCGGAGGCCTGAGCCCCCGCGGAAGCACCGTGCCCGGTGGGACGCACCGGTGCCGAGCCAGGTCCACCCGGACGGCCCATCGGCCCACCCGGACGACCCATCGGCCCACCCGGACGGCCACCCTGGCCTCCAGGGCCACCCGGACGCCCGCCCTGCCCCATGGGACGCCCACCCTGGGAGGGCCCGCCAGGCCTGCCGCCCATCCCCGGGCCCTGAGGCCGGGAGATGACCGTCGCCTGCGTTCCGGGAGTCCGTACCGTCGGAGGAACCGGCGTACGCGGCGGAGTGGAGGGCACGTGAGTTCTCTCCTGAGAGGGGGGACGCGACGGAGCAGCCGCCGAAGGCGGGGGGGCCTGCGGGGCCACCGCAGCCTCTGGCCGCGCGGCGGCCTGCGGAGCCTCGACGGCGGGCTCGGGCTGAGCGGCCCTGGGAGCCTCGGCCGGGCCGGGCTCGGGCGGGGCGGCCCTCGGAGCCTCGGCCGGGCCGGGCTCGGGCGGGGCGGCCCTCGGAGCCTCGACGGGGCTGGGCTCGGGCTGGGCGGCGACTGTCGGCGGAGCCTCGGCGGGGCCGGGCTCGGGCGGGGCAACCTGCGGAGCCTCGGCGGGGCCGGGCTCGGACGGGGCGGCCTGGGGCGCCTCGGCAGGCTCCTGCCCCATGGAGGGCGCCTCGGTCGCATGGAACTCCTGCCCCTGGTCGGCGGGAGAGCCCGCGGGCGGGCCGACCTTGCGGCGCACCACGAAGCCCTTGGCCGTCACCGGCGCGGCAGCCTGCTTCGGCTTGCGCTTGTCCAGGATCTTCTGGACCGCAGCCGTGGCCTGATCGTCATCGAGCGAAGACGAGTGGCTCTTGACGTCGTAGCCGAGCGCCGCGAGCTCGGTGACGACCTCTTTGTTGTCGAGCTCAATGCCGTGGCCCTTGAGCTCTTTCGCGATTTCGTGAACGCGCTTCTTCGACATACGTTGCTTGGCCTTCTGCTCCGCCGACTTCGAGGGCGAGCACCCTAATCCAAAAATGTCCGTGAGTGGTCCATAACACCCACTCCCCCACACCACCCCTCAAGGCCCCGAGCCAGACTCCCACGCCTGCCCGAGCTTCGACGGGTCAACCTTGCCCGCCTTTCCACGGAAGGCTCGCCCGAAGGCCTTCCGCTTGAGCGCCGCCGTCACACATCCGGCGCCGCAGAGGTAGGCACCCCGACCGGGTAGCCTCCTCTCTCTGTCCACCACCACCTCCCCCTCCGGGCCCAGAGCGACCCGGGTCAACTCGGCCTGTGCCCGCCGGGCACCACAGCCGATACAGCTGCGAACGGGCCCCTCGGGGAGCGGGCCCTGCGAGCCGGAATGGGATTTCGAGCGCATCCCGCCTCCGGCCCCTCAGCTTACGGCGACTTGGCGACTTCCGCGCCCCCGGACGCGGAGGGAGGGGGCATGCCACCACGCTCGGCGTTCAGCTCCGCGCGCAGCTTGGCCTCCTCCACCAGGTAGGTCTCGGCCGCGCTCTTGAGCTGGCGGGCCTTCTTGATACCAACGCCCGGCACGTCGCCGAGCTTCTGCAGATCCTTCTCGTTGGCGATGTCCTCCACCGTCTTGTAGCCGGTGGAGATGAGCGCCTCGATCGTCTTCTCGCCCAGCCCCCGGACGCGGGCCATGCGCTCGGCCTGAGACAGCTCGTCCGGGTGGCGGCGCGCCTCGGCGATCCGCGCCTGCTCGCGCTCGTGGTCCATGCGCGACAGCTCCGCCGCGTCGTCCACCATCTGCTTGCGGGCCGCCTCCTGCATCGTCGGGATGCGGGCAGGGTCCAGGCCCGGGATCTGCGCGAGCACCTCGGGGCTGGCCTCGGCCACGTCCCTGGCCTGGCGGAAGCCGTGGGCGTAGAGCGTCTCGATGAGCATCTCGTTGACGCCGGGCAGCGCGCCGAGCGAGCGGTTGGCGAACTCGCGCATCTCGCGCACGCGGCTCTCGCTGTTGATGTCCAGCTTCCAGCCGGTGAGCTGGGCCGCCAGGCGCACGTTCTGCCCGCGCCGCCCGATGGCCAGCGACAGCTGGTCGTCCGGGACGATCAGCTCCATGGCGTGGTTGGCCTCGTCGATGATGACGCGGCTGACCTCGGCGGGCGCCAGCGCCGCGCACACGAAGCGGGCCGGATCCTCGTCGTAGGGGACGATGTCGATCTTCTCGCCGCGCAGCTCCTGCACCACCGCCTGCACGCGGCTGCCCTTCATGCCCACGCACGCGCCCACCGGATCCACGTCCGAGTCGCGGCTGCTGACGGCGATCTTCGCCCGGCCGCCCGGCTCACGGGCCGCCGCCTCGATGACGACGATGCCCTCGGCGATCTCGGGCACCTCCATCTCGAAGAGCTTGGTGAGCAGGTTCACCGAGGCGCGGCTGAGGACGATCTGCGGGCCCTTGGACTCGCGCAGCACGTCCAGCACGTAGGCCTGGACGCGGTCGCCCGGGCGGTACGTTTCACGGGGCACCTGCTCGCGCACCGGCAGCACCGCCTCGGCGCGGCCCAGGTCCACGATGATGTTGCCGCGCTCGAACCGGCGGGCGATGCCGGTGACGATCTCGTTCTTGCGGTCCTTGTACTCGTTGTAGACGTTCTCGCGCTCCGCGTCCCGGGTGCGCTGCAGGATGACCTGCTTGGCCGTCTGCGCGGCGATGCGGCCGAAGCCGCGGCGGAACGTCTTCAGCCGCAGGATGTCGCCGTACTGGTCGTCCTGGGCCTTGGCCTCGGCGGCGTCCTCATCCCGGTAGAAGATCTGGAAGACGAGCTCGTCCCCCGGCTCCACCTCCATGCCCTTCTTGCGGGCCTCGGCCAGGGTGATCTGGTTCACCGCCTGCACCGGATCGGTGATCTCCTCCACCACGGTGATGGCCTGGAACAGCTCCACCACGCCCTTGTCCGGGTCGTACTTCGCCTCCAGGTTGCGGTCCTGGCCGAAGTGCTTCTTGGCCGCGGTCTTCATCGCGTCCTCGAGGGTCGCGATGAGCACACCCCGCTCGATGCCCTTGTCCTTGGCCACCTGGTC
>JAFGNZ010000073.1 GCA_016926755.1 Myxococcaceae bacterium
GAGAGCTGGCCGAGTGGTCGAAGGCACCTGACTCGAAATCAGGCATACCGGGAACGGTATCGTAGGTTCGAATCCTACGCTCTCCGCTCGATGTGGCCGTACCCTGGAGAGGTGGCCGAGCGGTTGAAGGCACACGCCTGGAACGCGTGCATACCTTAACGGGTATCGTGGGTTCGAATCCCACCCTCTCCGTAGGTGTTATCTTTGTGGTCGGGACAACGTGGGGACGTGAACCCCGCCAGGTCCGGAAGGAAGCAACGGTAGCGCACCTTCGCGTGTGTCCCGGCCGTTTCTCTTGTGAAGAGCCGATGCCCTCTGGGTATCGGCTCTTTGCTTTTGCGGGCGAGCAGGCCCACGCCCCCTGCCCTGCCTCAGTCTCGGGCGAGCATCGTCTCGCGGCCCACCTGGCCCACCACCCGGAAGCCCGCGGCCTGGAGCTCCGGCAGGGCCCGGCCCTCGAAGGTGACGGCGCGGTTGAAGGCAGGATCCTGGATGGCCCGCTGGAAGGCCCAGTCCTGGGGCCAGTCGCAGGTGAGCCAGGGGATGTTCTTGCCGATGTAGAAGAAGCCCCCCGCGCCCCATAGCCCCTCGTTGACGATCAGCAGGCCCCGGACGCCCTCATCCCGCGTGATGGAGACGATGGCGCGGTACTGGTCCCCCCGGAGATCGAACGGCGGGTAGAAGGCGGCGGGCGCCACGGTGGTGGCCAGCGCCAGCACCGCGCCGCCCCAGCGGAGCCGGGCGGAGCGAGCGACCTCCCACAGCCAGGAGACGAAGACGGGGGCCGCCGCGAGCAGCAGCAGCACGAGCGCCGGGTAGAGGAAGCGCTCCTCCTTGTGCGGCGTGGTGCTCAGGATCCACAGGTACCCCCCCGCGCAGAACAGCGGCAGGGGAATGGCGAGGCGGCGGCGCAGCGCGGCCCACCCCAGCGGCACCATCAGCAAGAGCCACGCGGGCAGCGCGCTGAAGAGCACCGGCACGTAGAAGCCTCCAGGGTGCGCGCCGAACTGCCGCGCCGCGCCATCCGTGAGGACGTTGAAGCGCACGTAGGCGAAGAAGGAGTGGAAGGGCGAGCCCCAGGTGGCCCAGTCGAGCGCGCCCAGGCCCAGCGCCGCGAGCCCGCCGCCCAGGCAGGTGAAGGCCAGCACCCGCCACCGCGCCGCCAGCACCAGCCACACGAGCGCCGCGGCGACGAAGACGGCCGAGCCGTAGCGCGCCACCACCGCCAGCCCCAGCGCCAGCCCGCCGAGCAGCCCGGCGCGCTCCAGGCGCTCCTTCCTGTCGAGCGCCTCCAGGCCCACCACGAGGAAGGCCGCGGAGAAGGACTCGCTCATCGTCCGGCCCGCGAAGACGAGCACCGGCCCGTAGAGGCCCAGGAGCAGCGTGGCGAGCAGGCCTCCGGCCCGCCCTACCCGGCGCTCGGCGAAGCGGTAGGCGGTGAGCAGCATCCAGCCGTGCAGCGCCGCCTGGGGCACCGCGATGAGGCTCCGGTAGGCCAGCGGGTGGGTGAGGCCCAGCAGCTCCGCCAGGCGCAGCAGCCCCGAGACGAGCAGGGGCACCGCCCAGTTGCGCAGCCCGTCCCGCCACTCCCAGGCAAGCACGCCGTAGCCGTGGACGCGGTGCCAGGCCGGCTCGAGCACCTGGTACACCTCGTCCGGGTGGATGCGGCCGAGCTGCGCCACGGCGAGGACGGCGGGCAGCAGCGCCACGGCCCCCATCAGGGCAGGCAGCCCCCGCCCCAGAGGGCGCGCCGCTGGCGCCGGGCTCGCCACGGCCGTTATGGAGGGCTCGGGCGCGACGGGTGGAGCGGGCTGGGAGGCAGAGGCGGACATCAGCGGGGCGCGACTCTCCCCGCCCTGGCGCTCCCGCGCAAGCCATGGGGGGTTTGTCCGCCTGCCCCAGGCTCAGGTAAGAGCGGGTAACGCGGAGGGAAACCATGCCGGACGTCATCGTGGTGGGCGCAGGCCACAACGGACTCGTTGCCGCGGCGCAGCTCGCGCGCCGGGGCCTCAAGGTCACCGTGCTCGAGGAGAAGGACACCGTAGGCGGGGCGTGCAAGACGGAGTACCCGTTCCGCTCTGCCCCCAGGCTGGGCGTCTCCACCGGGGCCTACCTGCTGGGGCTCATGCCCCCGGAGCTCCTGAAGGAGCTGGAGCTGGAGCTGCCCCTCAAGCGCCGGGATCCGCACTACTTCCTGCCCACCCTGGAGAAGCGCTACCTGCTGTTCGGCTCGGACGAGAAGGAGATGAGCCGCCAGTTCCGCGCCTTCTTCTCCGAGGCGGACTGGAAGGCCCACCAGGCGATGAACGCCGAGCTGGCCGCCCTGCGGGAGGAGCTCGCCCCGGCGTGGCTCAAGCCCCCGCTCTCCCTGGAGGAGACCGCCGAGCGCTACATCCGCCCCGCCCTGCGCACCGCCTTCATCCGCCTGTGCCGCGGCACGGCCCACGAGTACCTGGACCGCTTCGGCTTCGAGTCGGATCTGCTCAAGGCCATGTACGCCGTCACGGACGCCTTCTCCGGGCTGGACGCGGGCTACGACACGCCCGGCGCGGGGATGAACCTGCTCGTCCACAACATGTGCCGGCTGCCCGGCAGCGGCGGCACGTGGATGATCGTCGGCGGCGGCATGGGCACCGTCACCCAGGCCCTGGCGAAGGTGGCCCTCAAGCACGGCGCGGAGATCCGCACCCGGGCGAAGGTGGCCTCCATCCGCACGGACCAGGGCGTGACAAAGGGCGTGGTGCTGGAGGGCGGCGAGGAGCTCTCCGCCTCCGTGGTGGTGTCCAACGCGGATCCGTTCCGCACCCTCAAGCTGCTGGCGCCCTCGGCCGTGCCGGCGGACTACCGCCAGCGCGTGGACGCCATGGCCACCCCGGGCACCACGCTCAAGGTGAACCTGTGCCTCAAGGGCCTGCCCACCTTCACCTGCCTGCCCGAGGATCGCGGCCAGTTCGGCCCCACCATCCACCTGCTCCCCCAGGAGGACGTGCTCGAGTCGCTGGCGCGCTCCTACGCGGACACCAAGGCCGGAAAGCTGGCCGAGTTCCCCTCGATCGAGTGGTACTTCCACACGCCCGTCGATCCCAGCCTCCGCGACGACCAGGGGCACCACAACTCCGCCCTGTTCGTGCAGTGGGTGCCCTACCAGCCCAAGGGCTCTTCCTGGGACAAGGAGGAGGCGCGCTACGTCCAGCACCTGCTCTCCCTCTGCGACCGCTTCGCCCCGGGCACCAGCGAGCTCGTGGTGGAGACCTTCGCGCTCACGCCGCCGCGCATCGAGTCCCACTTCGGCATCACCCACGGCCACATCCACCACGTGGACAACAAGCGCGGCTTCAATGAGCGGCTGCCCTACGAGACGCCCGTGCAAGGGCTCTACTTCTGCAGCGCCGGGTGCCACCCGGCCGGCAGCGTCATCGGCGCCGCCGGGTACAACGCCGCGGGCGTCGTGCTCGCGGCGCTGGGGCGATAGAGCTCGGACGCCTGACGGCCACTCAGCCCGTCAGTGGCAACCCTCGCAGCTGGCCTGAGTGGTGGTGCCACCCGTGGTGCCACCCGTGCTGCCGCCCCAGCTGGAGTAGAAGGCCTGCACCTCGCGCTCCTTCGGAACCACCGTGAGCTGGCCGTCCCGCATGACCATCGTCATGCCGTCCGTCATCAGCTTCGCGCCCTCCTCACACGGCTCGGTGGCCTTCGTCAGGTCCACGGGGATGGGCTCCCCACAAGCGGTGACCAGCAGCGACGCCAGAACGACGTTCCTCAAGGACTTCAACGCGACAGAGCGCATTACCGTGACCCCCTGTAAATCAAGGAATATGCCCGAATCCTTGATTACCACGGGACCAAGGAAAACTTCAAGCGCCTCCTGTCAAGTTGGGTCAGAACCGCCCCTGGAGGCTCCCCGCCCGGGGCGTTCCGCATGGATCCTCGGCGCCAGCGTGTTTAGATGGGCGCCCCCATGAGCTACCTCGTCCTCGCACGCAAATGGCGTCCGCAGACCTTTGACGACATGACCGGACAGGAGCACATCGTCCGGACCATCGCGAACGCCATCAAGATGAACCGGGTAGCGCACGCCTACCTGTTCTGCGGCCCCCGAGGGGTCGGCAAGACGACGGCGGCGCGGCTGCTCGCCAAGGCGCTCAACTGCGAGAACGGCCCCACCGCCACCCCGTGCGGCACCTGCCGGGCCTGCACCGAGATCGCCGCCGGCACCTCCGTGGACGTGGCCGAGATCGACGGTGCCTCCAACAACGGCGTCGAGAACGTCCGGGAGATCCGCGAGAACGCCAAGTACCTGCCGCAGCGAGATCGCCACAAGATCTACATCATCGACGAGGTCCACATGCTCTCGGGGGCCGCGTTCAACGCGCTCCTGAAGACGCTGGAGGAGCCACCCGGGCACGTGAAGTTCATCTTCGCCACCACCGAGGCCCACAAGCTCCCGGACACCATCCTCTCGCGCTGCCAGCGCCACAACTTCCGCCGCATCCCCGCCGCCCGCATGCTCCAGCGCCTCCAGCAGATCTCCGAGGCGGAAGGGGCCGGCATCTCCGACCGCTCGCTGTCGCTCGTGGTGCGCCAGTCCGAGGGCGGCATGCGCGACGCGCTCAGCCTGCTGGACCAGATCCTCGCCTCGTGCGGCCCCAACCCCACCGACGAGGCCGTGGCCGACGCCATGGGCGCCATCGACCGCACCCTGGTGCAGGAGTTCGCCGAGGCGCTGGTGCGCAAGGACGCGCGCAAGGTGCTCTCGCGCGTGGAGGAGATCTTCAACCGAGGCCTGGACCTCAAGCGGCTGGCGGAGGAGCTCGCGCTCCAGCTGCGCCACCTCTTCATCACCAAGGCGCTGGGCGAGGCCCCACCCGAGCTGGCCGAGTCCGAGCAGAAGGCGCTCGTCGCGCTCGCCCAGGAGGCGGACTCCGCGCAGATCGCGCGCCTGTTCGACATCGTCCACGGCTGCGTGTGGGAGGTGTCCCGCGCCGCCCAGCCGCGGCTCGCCCTGGAGATGGCGCTGCTCAAGGCCATCCAGCTCTCCCCGGCCAGCAGCATCCCGGAGCTCCTCGCCAAGGTGGATCGGCTCGCCCAGGGCCTGGGCACAGGAGAAGGTGCCGCGAGATCCCAGCCCGGAGCGCCCGGAGGTCGCTCCGGCCCCGCGAACTTTCGCGTCTGAGCGCCCCACCGAGTTCCCTGCCCCCACCTCCCCCCCTGCCCGGCAGGCGGCGCCCGGCTCGCCCGCCCCCCAGCGCGGATACAGCCAGGAGCCCGCCTCGCCTTCACCCCGCCCGTGGGAGGCTCCCCGCGGCGCTGCCCCCGCGCCCGCCCCGCGCCCGCCGGAAGGGCCTCGGCCGCCCGTGGCTGGCACTCCCGCCGGGGCCACGCCGCTCTCGCGGGTGACCGCGCCGGCGCCCGAGGTCCGCCTCGTCAACGTGCGCCGGCCTCCCGAGCCCGAGGCCGCTGCCCCCGTCGACGAGCGCCTCTTCGCCGAGGAGGGCTCCGCCGAGGGGTGCGCCGCCGGCGAGTGCCTCCCGGACACCCAGCCCGAGCCCGAGGCCGCGCCCTCGCCCGTGGGCAATGGCCGGGACAACCCCGCCCTGCCCGCCGGAGAGCGCTGGCGCGCGGCGGTGGAGAGCGTCCGGAGCACCAGCCCCCGCCATGGCACCGCGCTCGCCCACGGGCGGCTGCTCTGGCTGCGCGCGGGCGAGGTGGGCCTGGCCTACGCCCCGACGGCGGCCTTCCACCGCGGCATGGTGACGGGCACCACCGGCCGGCCCCAGGTGGAGAAGATGCTCGCGGAGCACTTCGGCCGCCCCATGAAGCTGGCGGTGGAGGAGGCCACCGGCGAGGGCGCCTCCTCCACGCTCAGCATCGCCGAGCAGGAGTCCCAAGCCCGCGCCGCCCATGCGCAGAACACCGAGGGCAAGGTCCGCACCCACCCCGCCATCCGCGCCGTGCTGAAGTTCCTTGGAGGTGAAATCGAGCACATCCAGGTCCTGGAGCCCGAGCGCCCACCGGCCAGCCCTACGGTCGAATCTCCTGAGGAGAGCGCCTGACAAAGCGCGCGCGCGACGGTAGGTTGCGCCTCACTTCATCTCTGGCGCCCACGGGCGCTCGGCCCCCAGATCGAAGAGGAAGCATTCATGCCCGGTATCGACCTGAACTACTTCATCCGACAGGCGAACAAGCTCACGGAGAAGATCGAAGCGCGCACGCAGGAGCTGGCCAATGAGACCGTCGAGGCGAGCTCCGGCGAGGGCCGCGTGACGGTAGTCGCCAACGGAGTCCAGGAGATCCGCAGCATCAAGATCGACAAGTCGGCGATCGATCCGAACGACACCGGGATGCTGGAGGATCTCATCACCGCCGCGGTCAACGCTGCCCTGGCGAGCAGCCGCGAGTACAAGCAGAAGGAGCTCGCGAAAATCTCCGGCGGCGTCAAGATCCCGGGCATTACTTAAAGCCGGATGACGCCCGATCCCCTCAACCGACTGGTCGCCCAGCTCGCGAAGCTGCCAGGCATCGGCGAGAAGACCGCGCAGCGGCTCGCGTTCCACATCCTGCGGGCCCCCGGGGAGTACGCCGTGGAGCTGTCCCAGGCCATCCGCGAGGTGAAGGAGAAGGTGCACCTGTGCGCGCGGTGCTACTCGCTCACGGACTCGGAGCTGTGCGGCTTCTGCCGTGACGCCCGCCGCGAGGAGAAGGTGCTCTGCGTGGTGGAGACGTTCGCGGACCTGATGGCCCTGGAGCGCACGCGCGAGTACCGCGGCCGCTACCACGTGCTGCACGGCGTGCTCTCTCCGCTGGAGGGCGTGGGCCCCGAGCAGCTGCGCATCAAGGAGCTGCTGGAGCGCCTCAACGACGGCAAGGTGGAGGAGATCATCCTGGCCACCAACCCGGACGTGGAGGGCGAAGCCACCGCGCTCTACCTCACGCGCCTGCTCAAGCCGCTGGGCCTGCGCGTGAGCCGGATCGCCCAGGGGCTGCCCATGGGGGGCGATCTCGAGTACGCCGACCAGGCCACGCTGGCCAAGGCGCTCAGCGCCCGCCGCGAGCTGTGAGGCGCGCTAGCGCTTGACGGTGTAGTCGAACGGCAGCACCACGTTGACGGCCTTGTCCCGGTGGGCCGGGAAGCGCAGGCGCTCGGCCTGGGCCTCCAGGCACTCGCCCACCGTCTTCGAGCCCAGCGGCCCCTGCGTCGTGGCCTTCACCCGGCCCGTGGAGGCGATGGACAGCTGCACGCGCACCACGCCGGTGTCCGCGGGCAGCTCCTTCTTGTACTTCTCGAAGCAGCTGGCGATCCGGGCCCGGCTCTTCTCCACCACGCGCTCCACATCCTCGATGCCCAGCGTCACCAGGCGCGGCTTCGTCCTGGACGGCGGCTTGGGGGTGAGCGGCGTCTTCTCCTCGGGCCCCTCGCCGGGCGCCACCGCCACGGGCGCGGGATCCGCCGCCGGGGGCTCCACGGCGGGTGGCACCTCGGTCGGCGTGGCGGCCACGGCGGCGGGCGGCGCAACAGCCGCGGGGGGAGTGGGCGCAGCCGGGGGCGGAGCGGGCGTCTCGGGCGCAGCCGCCACGGGCGCGGGAGGCCTGGACAGGGCTCGCCAGGCCACGAAGCCACCTCCCGCCAGCAGCAGCAGCACCCCAGCCACCGCGCCGAGCACCCCCAGGCCGGGGCCTCGCCTCGCCGCGCTGGAGGCCTGCGCCGCGCCAGGCGGCGGGACGATGCTCGTGCTGCTGAGGCGCTTCGGCGGAGCTGGGACGGTGGGGAAGGTGCCGCTGGAGGCGAACACCACGTGCTGGGGCGGCTGGGAGGCCAGCTGCGCGCTCTGGCTGGTGAGCGTCTCCAGCGTGGGGACGCGCGTGCGCTCCGTGAAGCGCTCCTCGCCGAACTGGCCGCGCAGGTACTCGGCGAGCTCCTTGTGCGTGGCCATCGGGACCTTGCCCTCGAGGCCATGCTCCAGCGCGTCCGCGAAGTCCGCCGCGGTGGCGTAGCGGTTCTCGGGGCTCAGGGACATGGCCTTGAGCACCACCGCCTCCAGCTCCGGAGGGATGTCGCGGCGCAGCGAAGAGGGCGGCATGAAGTCGCCCTGCAGCAGCGCGTTGAGGACGGCCAGATCGTTCTCCCGGGCGAAGGGCCGCACGTTGGTGAGGGACTCGTAGAGGCTCACCCCGAGTGAGAAGACATCCGAGCGGCGATCCACCTCCTGCCCCTGCGCCTGCTCGGGGGCCATGTAGATGTACTTGCCCTTCACCACGCCCGTGCGCGTCTGCACCAGCCGCGACTCGGCCTTGGCGATGCCGAAGTCCAGCACCTTCACCTGGCCCTGGTACGTCACGTACAGGTTCGAGGGGGAGATGTCCCGGTGGACGATGTGCAGCGGCTGGCCCGACTCGCTGGTGAAGTCATGGGCGAAGTGCAGGCCGCGCGCCGCGTCCGCCAGCACCCGCAGGGTGATGGGGAACGGCGTGTACTGCCGCTTGCGGCCCGCCTGTCGCAGCGTGGAGGAGAAGTCCTCGCCGGCCAGGTACTCCATGCAGATGTAGTAGCAGCCGTCGATGAAGCCCAGCTCGTGGATCTGGATGATGTTGGGGTGCGAGAGCCGCGCCGCCAGCCGCGCCTCGTCCCGGAACATCTCCACGAAGTCCGGCAGGCTCGACAGGTTCGACAGCATGCGCTTGATGACGACGTTGCGCTCGAAGCCGTCTGCGCCCAGCAGCTTGGCGAGGAAGATCTCCGCCATCCCGCCCTCGGCGAGCTTGCGGACCAGCACGTACTGGCCGTAGGGCTGCATGAGCAGCGGGCTCCTGGCCGCGCTCCCGGGCTCGGGCTGGGTGCTGCTCATTCCCTGGAACCTCGTTTCAAGGTGCGCACCACGTACACATCCGCGCCACCGGCACCCTGCATTCTAAACAGCAGAACGGGGGTGGAGCCCAGAGGCTCCACCCAGGTATCGAAGCGGTGCTTGCCATCCAGGGGGACGGATCGCCCGTTGATGGACAGTCGCGTCCCCACGGGAGCCACCCCCACCGCCCGGACGCGCTTGCCTGCCTGTTGGCCGTTGCGAGGAGCGTTGACGACGAGCACCGGCACCGAGTTGTCGTACACCAGCTCCAGCTTGTTCATCCGCCCGCCCCGGAGCGCCTGGCCGCTTCGGGACAGCGGCGTGACGGACCAGAGGAAGCTGCCCTCCCGCAGCACGCCGGCCTCCAGCGGGGCGCGCGTGTCCGCCACGGTCCGCTCCGCCACCGGCTTGCCCAGCTCGCCGTTGCGGTAGATCGCAATGCGGTACTTCGCCGCCTGGGGATCGCGCGCGTAGGTGAAGATCACCGTCGGGAGCTTGTCCTGGTAGAAGATCGTCGTCTTCTGTGGCCCCTCCGGCACCTCGTTGGTGACGCGGGCCAGGTTCTTCGGCGCCCGCTCCGGCGCGAAGCTGGCGCTGCCCTGCGTCAGCTCCGTGCCATCCGGCCGCCGCACCCGCCAGTACAGCCGGCCCCGCGTGGGGGCGGGCACGTTGACGGAGGGCTGGTGGACGACGCCTCGGAGCAGGGGCCTGGAGAAGGCCGCGTCCGAGGCCACCTCCACGATCGCATCACCGGCGCCCTCCCAGGTGAGCGTCCACTCGGACAGCCCCTGGTGGAACACCTGCGCGCGCTGCACCGCCGGCAGCACCAGCGGCGCCTGCGGCAGCGGCTCCACCTGAGCCTCCGCGTCGCCCGAGAGGGTGGCCTGCTCACCCGCGCGCAGCGCCTTGCGGGAGGCGCCGCGCACCAGCATCACGTCTCCGGCGCGCGCGGCCACGTCGAACCCCTCCGCGGTGCGCCGCACGTTGAGATCCGCCGCCCCCTGGCTCTCCACCGTGAGCCCGGGCATCACCACCCGGCTGTCCCGCTCGGGCGCGAGCTTCAGGGAGACCTCGCCCTGGCGAAGCTCCAGCCGCGCCTCATCCCGGGCGCCCTGCTGCTCCACGCCCTCCAGCACCAGCTCGCCCCCCGAGGACAGCGCGATCGTGGACGCCGAGCCCTCCAGCGCCAGGAACGCCGTCCCCCCGCGCGCGCGCACGCCGTCTCCCGAGGCCAGCTTCTGGCCCCCCCGGTTCACCGTGCGCCACTGCGCGCTGCCCTTGGAGCGCACCTCCACGCGGCCCGTGTCCGCCCGCACCGTCACCTGGATGGTGGCCAGCTCCAGCACCCGCTCCGGCCGAGCCACCAGCTCCGCGCGGCCCGCCGCGAGCTCCACGGACTCGCCCGCGGCGGCCTGGAGCTCCTTCCCGTCCTCCGAGACGAACTCGATGGCGCCCAGCCGCACCTCGACGAGGCCCTCGTCGGTGCCCACGCTCACGCTCACCTCGCTCGCCTCCTCGCCGCCTACCCGGGTGAGGCCGTAGGGAGTGAGGATGCGCAGCTCCACCGCCGCCGCGGCGCTGCCCCGCGGGGAGGCGGGCACCCGGCTGAGGACAATGCCGCGCGCTACCCGGAGCAGCACCCCGGACGCATCCTCATCCAGGACGAAGCGCGCGTTGGAGCCCACCTCCACGCTGCGCCCGTCCGCGAAGCGGACCGTGGCGGAGCCATCCGGCCCCGTCTCCAGCGCATCCCCGCGCTGAAGCGGCCCCTCGGTGGCGGCCTCCACCTTCCCGCCCCGCTCGAGCCGGACCTCTCCTCGGAGGGCCTCCAGGCTCGCCGCGAGCAAGCTCGCCCCCGCATCCCCCGCCGCCACCACGGCCACGGGGACAGGCGGCCCGGGAGCAGGCGCCGGGGTCTCCTCATCACACCCGGGCCCCAGCGCCAGCAGGAGGCAGATGGCGGTGACGCGGAGCGCTCTCACCGGTTCCTCGGGAAGAGATCGACATTGAAGATGGCCTGCTCCCCATCCCTCACGGTGACGGACTTGGTCTGCGTGAGGTGCCCCTTCGCGGAGATGATGATGCGGTAGGTGCCGGGCTTCAGCTTCAGCGAGAAGGAGCCCTGGGCATCCGCGCGCGTGCGCACCCTGGCCGTGGGGATGACGAGCGTGGCGGCGAGGGGACGCCCTTGCTGGGTGCTGCGCACCTGTCCGGAGATGGTGGCGAAGCCGACGCGCTTCGCGGGCACGAGCGGGATGGCCAGCTCCGCCTCCTTCCCCGAGACGATGACCGCCGCCTCCTCCACCGCCTGGAACTCCGGCGCGGAGGCATTCACCATCACCGGGCCCGGCGCGAGCCCACCCACCTTCACCTGCCCGGCCGCGTCCGTCCGCAGCGTCTTGCCGCCCACCACCACCGGCACGTCCGTCAGGGGCTGGTTGTCGCGCTTGTCGACGACGACGATCTTCAGACTGCCCACCTCTGGAGGCAGCTTGTTCGGGCGAACCTCCAGCGTGGCGCGCTCACCGGACGTGACCGTGACGCGCCCCTCCGCCGGCGCGTAGCCCTCCGCGGTGATCTGGGCCACCACCTCCCCAGGCGTGAGCTCCGGCTCCACCACCTGTCCCTTCGCATTCGCCACCCGTGGCGCGAGCGCCTCCCCCCGCACCACCAGCCTCACCTCGGCGCCCGCCAGCGGGGCCCCCGTCTCCGCGTCCAGGACCTGGAGCGCCAGCGCCCCCGGCGCCCCGGTCTCCGACAGGAGTGGCGAGGGCGCTCGCGCGTCGGACCAGGAGAGCTCGAGCGCCGCGCCCACCCGCTGGAGCGTCTGCTCCGCGCGAGGCCCGCTGTCCGCTGTCAGCCGATCCTGGAGGTACTGGTAGTCGAGCACCAGCGCCCCCTGCCAATGGGCCACCTGCTTCAGCGGGATGAGCACGGAGCCCGCGACCGAGAAGCCGCTGGAGGAGGCCTTCCCTCCCGCCGCGTCCTGGGCCGCGAGGGCCAGGGGCACCTCTCCGCGGAGCTCTCCCTGCACCCGCCAGAAGATCGGGAAGCGCAGCCGGCCTCCCAGGAGCGCGGCATGTCGGCCCCCTCGCTGGAACACGGGCGAGGCGGTGTCCGAGGCCGCGAACACGGGCAGCTGCGCGAAGCCGTACCCGGCGCTCAGCTCGCCCCAGATCGGCCCGAGCCGCCGGCGCGCCGCCACCCCCGCGGACACCCGCAGCAGGCTCCCCTCGGAGACGCGCTCCGACTCGCGAAAGAGCGTGAAGGCCTCCCGCTGCACGCTGGCCTGGCCGCCCAGCCACTCCGGGCCCAGGCCATAGAACACGCCCCACACCGCCAGATCATTGGGCGTCAGGCCGGAGTAGGTGAGCCCCGGCCCGAGATCCACCTGCTGGCCCTCTCTCAAGGAGAGGCCGAGGCGCAGTCGCAGCGCCGCCCGCCCCAGGGAGGAGCCCACCGGCTCCACATCCACCGGCTCTGCCTGGGCCATGGCCATGCGCGGCGACGCCACCAGGGCCAGCGCGAGCACGACGAGGAGGGTAGGAGTACGGCGCGGTCGGGCCAAGACGCGGCGGAGTATAGGGAAACCCTCGGAGGTCCCAAAACCCATGTACAAGAAACCTCCCGGGTTGTCAGCGCCGGGGCCCCTCCCATAAAGACGGGCCCCATGCGCCTCCTCCTCTTGATCACCGCCCTGGCCGCCACCGGCGAAGCGCGCCTGGAGCAGGGAGAGAAGCTGCTGGCGGCCCGCGACTGCGAGGGACTCCAGCAGCTCTTCGCCCCCGCAGGCAGCGCGCGCGCCGAGCGGGACCTGGAAGCCGCGCGCCTGCTCGCGCGCGCCGCCGCCACCTGCCGGGAGAAGGATCGCGTGCTCGCCTTCGCCCTCTCCCAGCGGGCCCTGGCGCTCGCGCCGGGCGACTACGGCGTGGCCACCGCCCACGCGGAGAGCCTGCTCGCCGTGGACGAGCGCACCGCCGCCGCCCGCCTGCTGGACGAGACGATCCAGGCCCACCCGCGCAACGCCGCCCGCGCCCGCTTCCTCCGCGCCCGGCTTGCCGACGAGGAGGCCGAGAGCGCCCGGGTGGTGAGGCTGCTCGAACCGCTCGTGGAGGATCTCGAGTACGGCGCCCCCTCGCGCGCCCTGCTGGCCCGCCACCAGGCCGCCCTCCAATCCCAGGCGGAGGCCCGGGAGACGCTGGCCCGCGAGGAGCAGGAGGCCACCGAGCGGGCCACCCACGCCTCCAAGTCCGTCCCCAAGGCCCCCCGCTCCGGCACCGAGGCCTGGAGCGCGCGAGGCACACTCAAGAGCGGCGGTCAACGCACCTTCCGCACCCGCCACATCCAGCCCGGCTTTACCTACATCTTCCACGCCACCGGCACCTGCACCGGGCCCGCCAGGACCGGCCGAAAGAGCCGGCTCGCACCCACAGTGGACCTGTTCGGCCAGGACTTCCGGGTGCGCATCGGCGCGCTGGACGCCATGCCCCTCAAGGTCGGGCTCGAGCCCGAGCGCAACGCCCTGCCCTTCCGCGTCTCGGAGCCCAACCCCCAGATCTTCATCGAGGACAGGACGACCCAGCGCCCGAACGCGCCCCGGTGTACGATCAGCGATGTAGCGATCCGCGTCCCCTGAGCGACCAACCAAGGATCTCCGAGGAAGAGCGGTCTGTAGCTTGCTGGACCTGATGGTGTCTGCTAAGCATCTCGCGGTCGGGAGCGACGCATCTAACCTCCGGGATTCACTCCGGAAACCACGGGGGCCGCCTGAGGGCGGGGCGAAGCGAACGCTGAGGAGCGTAGAGGAGCGGATACGCCCATGGGCACGCAACTGGTGATGTACGAAGAGGAGTTCACCAAGATCAACGCGGTTTGCGACCGGCTGACAAAGGACGCGAACGCGAAGGTGGTGTTCCTCGTCGACAAGAACGGGCAGCTCATCTCCTCGGCGGGCCAGACCCAGAACATCGACACCACGTCGTTGGCCTCGCTGACGGCCGGCAACGTGGCGGCGATGGGCGGGCTGGCCAAGCTGATTGGGGAGAACGAGTTCCCCAACCAATTCCACGAGGGCGCGAAGGACTCGCTCTACATGACCATCGTCGGGAGTCGGGTCGTGCTGGTGGTCATCTTCGACAACCGCACCAGCCTCGGCCTGGTCCGCCTGCGCATCAAGAAGGCCAGCGACGAGCTGACGAAGATCTTCGAGAGCCTGGTGAAGAAGACCGACACACCTGGGATCGGCTCGCCGTTCGCCGAGATCTCCGACGACGATATCGACAACCTCTTCAGCGAGTAACCCGGGAAGCCATGTCCTTCATCAACTACTCCTCCCGCGAGATCAACTGCAAGATCGTCTATTACGGGCCGGGCCTCTGCGGGAAGACGACGAACCTGCAATACATCTACAACAAGACGGCGGCCGACACGAAGGGCAAGCTCATCTCGCTGTCCACCGAGACGGACCGCACGCTCTTCTTCGACTTCCTGCCGCTGTCGCTCGGTGAGATCCGCGGCTTCAAGACGCGCTTCCACCTGTACACGGTGCCGGGCCAGGTCTTCTACGACGCCAGCCGCAAGCTGATCCTCAAGGGCGTGGACGGCGTCGTCTTCGTGGCCGACAGCCAGATCGAGCGCATGGAGGCGAACATGGAGTCGCTGGAGAACCTGCGCATCAACCTGGCCGAGCAGGGCTATGACTTGAACAAGATCCCGTACGTGATCCAGTACAACAAGCGGGACCTGCCCAACGCGGTGACGGTGGAGGAGATGCGCAAGGCGCTCAACCCGCGCAACATCCCCGAGTACCAGGC
>JAFGNZ010000001.1 GCA_016926755.1 Myxococcaceae bacterium
CTGGAGCAGCTCTCCGAGGAGGGCACGGTGCAGATCTTCCATCAGCTCCAGATGGGCATGAAGGATCCCATCGTGGGCGTGGTGGGTGCGCTCCAGTTCGAGGTGCTCCAGTATCGGCTCGAGCACGAGTACGGGGCGAAGATCGCCCTGGACCGGCTGCCGTTCAGCCACGCGCGCTGGGTGGTGGGCGCCAACTTCGACCCGAAGGCGTTCGACTGGGAGGGCAACCGGCAGACGGTGGAGGACCGTGACGGCCTGCCGCTGGTGCTCTTCCGCGACGACTGGGCCCTGCAGCACGCCGAGCAGAAGCACCCGGAGCTGAAGTTCCTCACCGTGGCGCCCCAGCTCCACCAGACCGCCCAGGCCCCCACCGGGACCTGAGCGGGGCCGGCGCAGCGCTCGAGATCCGCCAGGGAGGATGTGCCAGCGCCACCCCTCGGGGCCGAGCGGGTGCGTGCCCGTCCGTTCGTGCTGGCCATCGGCCAACCTCTGGGGTTAGATTCCTCTCGTCCTACCTGATAGGTCAGAAATGGGAGGAGGCGAGGCATGGAGTCGCACGAGGTACACCCGAGCTGTCTGGTCTCAGGCGAGTGGGTGGGGGCGTGGAGGATCCTCAAGCGGCTGGGGGCGGGCGCGTTCGGCGCCGTCTACCTGGTGGAGTGCGAGGGGGAGGTCCTCGCGCTCAAGTTCTCCCTGCGCCAGGTGGAGAGCGGTGATCTGAACCAGACGGGCGCGCGGCTGCAGAAGGAGCTGGCGTGCCTGCTGCAGATCCAGCACCCCAACGTCGTGCGGATCCACGCCTTCGGGCGCTGGCCGCATCCGATGCAGGGCTACCCCTACCTGCTGATGGATTACGTGGAGGGGCCCACGCTCCATGAGTGGCGGCGGCGGGAGAGGCCCACGTTCCGGGAGGTGATCGTGCTCTTCGGCAAGCTGGCGCTCACCCTGGACGCGCTGGATCACGAGCAGATCCGGCACCGGGACATGAAGGGCTCGAACATCCTCGTGCGCGCCAGGGACGGCGAGCCGATCCTGGTGGACTTCGGGGCCGCGGACTACGCGCAGGCGGCCCGGCTGACGGAGGGGCCGCTTCCTCCGGGCACGCCGCACTACCGCTCCCCGGAGGCCATCCGCTTCCAGCGCCAGCACTTCAAGGACCGGGCCGCGCGCTACACCTTCCGGGTGACGGATGATCTCTATGGGCTGGGAGTGGCGCTCTACGAGGTGCTGGCCGGACGCCTGCCCTTCTCGCCGGACCTGCCCTGGGAGGTCCTCAACGCGGAGATCGAGCTGAAGGTGCCCTTGCCTCCGGCGCACTTCGACGAGCGGATCCCTCCGGCCGTGAGCCGGCTCGTCATGCGGTTGATCGCGAAGCACCCCAAGGACCGGCCCCAGACAGGCAGGGCCCTGTATGAGGAGCTCCAGGCCCTGCTGTGTGACGGAGGGCCCGCGCTGGACGAGAGGACGTTCGCCCAGTCCGTGGATCTCGTCACGACGGAGCCGGACTGAGCCCCGTCAGCCCACCTGCTTCTGGCGAACCAGGAGCCCCTCCCCCCCCTGCGCCGGTGCCGGATGCGGGCCCGCCGGCAGCGGCCAGAGCGGGCCCTCGTCGCGCGCCTTGAGGGCATAGGCAAGCAGCCCGGTCCACATCGCCACGAAGCAGGCGTAGACCTCGTCCACCAGCCCCCGGGCCTGCTCCTCCTCCTCCTCCGTCCAGGCGTACGAGGCGATCAGCGACCGGATGCTCTCGGAGGCCATGGCCTCGTGCTGGTCCTCCTGATCCTGGTGGCTCTGGCCGAAGTAGAGGAACTGCTGGCCCGTCCTCGCGGCGATCTCCCGGCCCACCTCCCGGAAGCGGCTGAAGCCCACATCCGCGGCCACCTCGATGGCCTCCAGGGTGACCAGGCGCAGGATGGGGCTGGCCCCGCGCACCAGGGCCATCACCGTGTAGATGAGCTGGCGCGACTTCGCGGAGTGCTCTCCCCACAAGAGCTGCAGCGCGTTCGACAGGGACAAGCTCCCGTTCAGCCCCAGGGTCTCCAGATCCCTCAGGAAGAGGCGCCAGTGCTGGTCGTCCACGAAGGTATGGGCGTTGAGCAGCTGCTGGAGCCTGTCCTTTGAGGCGGTGTCTCTCAGCCCGTACATCATGAGATCCGCGAAGCCCATGGTCATCGGCGCCAGGCACGGCGCGAAGCTGAGCCGGTGCCAGGGATCCTGGGTCCCGTCCTGAACGAAGAGGATGAAGGGCTGCCGGGACAGGCTTTGCCGCATCTGCTCCAGGTACTCCAGGACTCGATTCATGGGGGCCTCGGGTTCACGGTTCCACCCTGCATTAGCGGGAGGAGCCTACTTGAAGGGCACCACGGTGCCGCCACGGTGCGCCGAGTCGCGCAGCACGAGCCCCTCCTTGAAGAGCCGCGCGGCCTTGGGACCCACCAGGAAGTCCTTCGGGTCCCCCTTGCGGTAGGTCTTCTTCAGGTACTCCTCGATCTCCCGAAACAGGCGCCGGAAGCGATCCGGGGCCGCGTCCCGCCGGCCCGTCTGCGGGGTGACGTCCAGCTCCGCCCAGAGCATCCCGCTGAGCAGCTCGCCCTCCTCGCTCTTCCGACAGCGCTCCAGGAAGATGACGGGTGAGCGCACCTCGTCGATGCGCCAGGCGCCCTTGTCCGGCCCGCGCTTCACCTTGTCCACGATGGCCGGGCCGATCTCGCTGGCCACCAGGTAGAGATCCTCCTCGGGGATCCGGGAGAGGTTCTCCTCGCTGGCCTGGAAGGCCTCCCAGCCTGGAGGGACGCGCCGGGGGTACACCTCCAGCACGAAGCGTTCGAGGAAGCGGAAGAAGGCGGCCTCGTCATCGGGCGCCATGAAGAACTTCTGGACAATGGCCATGGTGCGGCAAGGTAGCACCTGCCCGCGCCGCCCGGGATGGCCTAGAACCCGGATCATGGAACGCACTTTCCCCGCGCTGTTGGCCCGGATGCAGGAGCTGAGGGATCTCCAGGGCATCATCGGCCTGGCCACCTGGGACCAGGAGACGTATCTGCCCGCCAAGGCCACCGGCGCGCGGGCCCACCAGCTCTCCACGCTCCAGGGGCTCCATCACGAGCGCCTGGTGGACCCGCGCCTCGGAGAGGTGCTCGCCTGGGCCGCGGCCCAGCCGGAGCTCGATGCCGACCAGCGCGCCATGGTGCGCGTGCTCACCCAGGAGCGGGACCGTGCCGTGCGCGTGCCCCAGGCCCTGGTGAAGGCGCTCGCCGAGGCGCAGAGCCGCGCGCTGGTCGCCTGGCGGCAGGCCCGCAAGGAGAAGCGCTTCGCCCTCTTCCAGCCCGCGCTCGCGCGCATCCTCGCGCTGCGCCGCGAGCAGGCGGACGCCTACGGCCACGAGGGCGAGCGCTATGACGCGCTCCTCGAGGGCTACGAGCCCGGCATGCGCGTGGCTCGCCTCACCCCCGTCCTGACGGCGCTGCGAGACGCGCTCATCCCCATGGTGGCCGCCCTCGCCGCCGCGCCCCGGCAGGTGCCGGAGCTGCTCCAGGGGCGCAGCTTCGACGCGCAGGCGCAGTGGGCCTTCACCCTGCGGCTGCTGGAGGCGATGGGCTTCGATCTGGAGGCCGGCCGGCAGGATCGGAGCATCCACCCCTTCACGGGCTCCACGCACCCGATGGACGTGCGCCTCACCACGCGCATCGACGAGGCCAACCTCCTCAGCGCGCTGTTCAGCACGATCCACGAGGCCGGCCACGGGCTCTACGAGCAGGGCTTCGAGGAGGCCCACTACCGCACGCCCATCGCCGCCGCCCCCTCCATGGGCCTGCACGAGTCCCAGTCCCGGCTCTGGGAGAACGTGGTGGGCCGCAGCCGCGCCTTCTGGGAGCACTTCTTCCCCGCGCTGAGCGCCGCCTTCCCCCAGGCCCTGGCCGGCGTGGACGTGGAGGGCTTCCACGGCGTCGTCAACCGCGTGAGCCGCTCGCTCATCCGCACCGAGGCGGACGAGGTGACGTACAACCTCCACATCGTCCTGCGCTACGAGCTGGAGCTGCTGCTCATCGATGACGAGCTGCCGCTCGAGGAGGTGCCCGCCGCGTGGAACGAGCGCATGCGGCGCTACCTGGGGGTGACGCCCCCGGACGACACGCTGGGCGTGCTCCAGGACATCCACTGGGCGTGGGGCGAGTTCGGCTACTTCCCCACGTACACGCTCGGCAACCTCTACTCCGCCTCCCTGTACCGCGCCGCCGAGCGCGCCCTGCCGGAGCTCCCGGGCCTGCTCCGCCGCGGCGAGCTGCTGCCCCTGCGCGACTGGCTGCGCACCCACGTCCACCGCCAGGGCTACCGGCTGCCCGCCGAGGAGCTCATCCGCCAGGTGACGGGGGGCGGCCTCACGGACACGGACTTCCTGCAGTACCTGCGAGGCAAGTACGGCGCGCTGTACGGCATCTCGCTGTGAGCGGGCGGCTCAGCCCTCCGCGGGCTCCGGAGCCGCGGAGGGCAGGGTGAGGGGCGTCCACTCCGAGCGAATGATGCCCATCAGCACCGCGTCCACGTAGCGGCCCTCCACGTAGTGCTGATCGCGCTGGACGCCCTCCTTGCGGAAGCCGGCCTTCTCGTAGACGCGGATGGCCGGCGCGTGATGCGCGTACACGTGCAGCCAGACCTTGTGCAGGTTCAGCGTGCCGAAGCCGTAGTCCAGCATCAGCCGCGTGGCCTCGGTGCCGAAGCCCTGGCCCCAAGCGGAGCGATCACCGATCATCAGTCCGAGCTCGGCGCGCCGGCTCCGGAAGTCCAGCAGGTGCAGCCCCGTCGCGCCGATCAGCTCCTCCTGGCCCTGCCGGGCGATCCCGAGCACCACGTGGTGCTCGTCCTTCTCCCTCGCCTCGAGGAAGGCCTGCTCCTCGGCCACGCTCATCGGCCGGTGCGCGAGCAGCGTCCGGCGCACCTGGGGATCGTTGATGTAGGCGGCGATCCGCGGCGCGTCCTCGCGCTCGATGGGGCGCAAGTAGAGCCGTGGCCCGGGGAGGAAGACAGATGTCATTGACGCACCTCGTTGAGGCGCGTCCTACTCGGGCGGCCGCGGGGGGGCAAGCCCCCAGGGCTCAGGTGGCGAACAGCAGCAGCCGGCAGGCCCGCGCCATGAACAGCGCGTCCCGCGCGAGCGCCGCGCTGGCCGCGTTCGGGTCCAGCCACGCCGTGCGCGCCACCTGGCTGCCCAGCTCGAAGCAGATGCTCGCCGTGCGCCGCGCCAGCCGGCTGTCCTTCTGCAGCGCGCGCGCGTTCAGCTCGCAGAGCTCCGCACACTGTCGGAGCAGGCGCACGGTGTCGCTGTCCGCCGGCTGTCCCTCGGAGACCAGCCGTTGGATGCCTGCCTCGCACGAGGCCTGGCAGCGCAGGCTGGCCGTGATGCACTGAGAAATGTCCGACCTTGCCACGCCCGTTCTCGCACCCGTCATGCCGGCCACCTCCACGGCGGACTCAAAGCTATGCATGGCCTCCCCCGTCGCAACTCCCTCTGCTCCCTGGTAGATGCTCACCATGGCCGACACCCTCACTCTCGTCCCACCACAGGTTGAAGAGTACGCGCAGGCCCACACCGAACGTCCGGAACCGATCTTCGAGGAGCTCCGGGAGGTGACATATGCGCGCATGAAGTCGCCACACATGCAGGTGGGGCGCGTGGAGGGCACATTTCTGCGGATCCTCGTGAAGCTGGCGCGTGCGCGGCGGGTGCTCGAATTGGGGACCTTCACTGGATATTCCGCGTTGATGATGGCCGCAGGCCTTCCTGACGATGGCGAGCTCATCACGTGCGATATCGATCAAAAGGCGGAGGCCCTCGCCCGGGACTTCTTCGCGAGAAGTCCGCATGGCCGGAAAATTCAGCTGCGCATGGGGCCCGCCCTGGAGACGCTGAAGACATTACAGGGTCCTTTCGATCTGGCGTTCATCGACGCGGACAAGCAGAACTACAGCGCCTATTACGACGCAGTGGTTCCCCTCTTGCGTTCCGGGGGATTGTTGGTGGCGGACAATGCGCTGTGGAGCGGGCGGGTGCTCCAGCCGCGGGCGCCGGAGGATCACGCCCTGGTGGCCTTCAACGCGAAGGTGGCCGCGGATCCGCGGGTGGAGAAGGTGCTCCTCACGGTCCGTGACGGGATGATGCTGGCGCTCAAGCGCTAGAGGAGCGTCAGCGGCGCGGGGTACTGCGCGAGCAGGGTGAGCAGCTCCTCCCCGTAGAGGCGCACCCGCTTCTCACCGAACCAGGGCACCCGCGCCAGCTCCTCCAGGTTGCGCGGAGGCCTGGCGGCGAGCGCCTCCATCAGCGGGTTGGTCAGCACCACCGAGGGCGTCACCTTGCGCGCCGCGGCCTTCTCCGCGCGGAAGGCTTTAAGGGCCTCCTCGCGCTTACGGCGGTTCGGATCCCGCCCCGAGTCCCGCTCCTCGCGCTCGGGCTTCAGCTCGCCGCGGCGGGAGCGCTCGGCCAGCTCGCGGACGGTGGCGAGCACCTCCTCGCCATGCTCCCGCACGAAGGAGCCGCGCACGCCCGCCGCCCGCGCCAGCTCCCTGGGGTTGGTGGGCAGCCTCACCGCGATGTCGGCGATGGCCATGTTGGACAGCATCCGCCCCATGGGGACGTTGGCCTTCTCCGCCCACTCCAGGCGCTTGCGGTGCAGCGCGTGCGCCACGGCGTTGGCCAGAGTGAGCTGCGCCGGCGAGAGCCCCGCGCGCGGCAGCTTCGGCTTGAAGTCCGCCCCCACCTCCGGGCGGACCGCGGCCTCCTCGCACATGCGCGCGCAGTCCAGGAGCAGCTCCTCGAGGATGTCCGCCTTGCGACACTCCTCGCGCACCTGCCGGCCCAGCTCGCACAGGTAGCGCACGTCGTTGGCGATGTACTCGCGCATCTCCGGGGGCAGGGGGCGCAGCGAGAAGTCCGACTGCTGGTGCTCCTTGGGCAGCGCCACGCCCAGCCGCTCCCGGGCGATGTCCGCCAGGCCCACCTTCGGCCAGCCCAGCAGCGTGGCCGCCCGGTGCGTATCGAAGAGGCCCTGCACTCGCACGCCCGTCTCCGCCAGGTACTGGAGGTCTCCCTGGGCCGCGTGGAAGAACTTGGTGCGCGCCGGGTCGGCCATCAGCGGAGCGAGCAGGCCCGCCTCCACCCCGGGGACCAGCGTGTCGAAGAGGAAGACCTGCGAGTCCGTGCTCACCTGGAGGAAGCACAGGCGGGCCCGGAAGGCGTGCATGGCGTCCGCCTCCAGGTCCACGGCGATCTCCTGGGCGGCCTCGAGCGTCCGGGCGGCGGCCTGGGCGCTCGGGGCATCCACCACATCCACGGCACCCTGAGGAAAGGTCGGCATCGAGGCGGGCAGGCTAGCGGACCGAAGACGCTACGTGTGACGTGTTTTTTCCCCGGCCATCGGTAGGATGGGGATGCCATGAGCGACATCCAACGGCTGGAAAAGAACCTGCTCGGTCACGTGGGGAGGGCCATCGCGGACTACGGCCTCATCCAGGACGGTGACCGCATCATGGTGGGGGTGTCGGGTGGCAAGGATTCCTACACCCTGCTGCACCTGCTGCGGGAGCTGCAGCGGCGCGCGCCCGTGAAGTTCGAGTTGCTGGCAGTGAACCTCGATCAGGGCCACCCCGGCTTCCCGGCCGACACGCTGGAGGCGTACTTCCAGCGCGAGGGTTACACCTACAAGATGCTGAAGGAGGACACGTACAGCATCGTCCTGGAGAAGACGCCGCCGGGGAAGACGCAGTGCTCGGTCTGCTCGCGGCTGCGGCGGGGCATCCTCTACACGGCGGCCGTGGAGCTGGGCTGCACCAAGATCGCCCTGGGCCATCACCGGGACGATCTCATCCACACGCTGCTGCTCAACCTCTTCTTCGCGGGCTCGATCAAGGCGATGCCGCCGCTGCTGCGCAGCGATGACGGGCGCAACACCGTCATCCGGCCGCTGTGCTACGCGCCGGAGAAGGAGATCGCCCGGTTCGCCGAGCTCAAGCAGTTCCCCATCATCCCGTGTGACTTGTGCGGCTCGCAGGAGAACCTCCAGCGCAAGCGCATGCAGCGGCTGGTGGAGGAGCTGGGCAAGGAGATCCCCAACGTGCGCCAGAGCCTGCTATCGGCGATGGGCAACGTGAGGCCCAGCCACCTGTTGGACCGAAACCTCTTCGACTTCCTGTCCCCGGATGCGAAGCAAGAGGCCCCCACTTCCACCCCCCACCCTACCGAAGGGAGCGCCAGCGCATGGCTCGAGAGCAGGCCCTGAATGCCCGCAAGCAGCGAAACGCCGCACTGGTGGAGGCGATGCTCCTGGCCGCCATGGCCGATGGCTCCGTCTCTCAACGCGAGATGCAGACGCTGTTGCGTCGTGTGCTCGAACGTCCGGAGTTCGAGGGGACGCGGCCCGAGGAGCTCAACGCGCTGGTGGAGAGCAGCGCCCAGCGGCTGTCCCAGGCGAAGGATCTCCAGGAGATCCTCACCTCGTTGCGGGCGCGGCTGCCGGATCACAAGAACCGGATGCTCGCCTTCGGGCTGGCGGCGGCGGTGGCCTTCGCGGACCAGCGCGCCACGCGCATGGAGCTGGGGCTGCTGAAGACGATCCAGGCCGCGCTCGGCATCTCCGAGGACGAGGTGGCGGAGATCATCGACATCATCGAGCAGGGCGGCAGCCTGGCCGAGGCGCTGGGCGAGCCGCTGGAGCGGCTGTACGCGGAGGTGATGGTGCTGGTGAGCGCGGCGGACGGCCAGCTCAAGGAGGCCGAGGCGCGGGCGCTGGTGGAGAGCTTCGCGGCGGATCCGCTCTTCCAGAACGTGAGCCCGGAGCGGGCCCAGGGCTTCGTGAGCGAGGCGGTGTCGTCGCTGGCCTCCGAGGGGCTGCCACAGCGGCTCCAGGTGCTGGCGCACGGGCTGGCCACGCACGCCCAGCGGGTGAAGGCCTACCGGCTGGCCACGAAGATCGCCCACGCCTCCGGCAAGGCCAGCCACGCGGAGCAGCGCATCCTGGATCTGCTGCAGGCCACGTTCGGCCTGGCGGATGACGAGGTGTCTCGGCTCGATCAAGGAGCGGGGGCCTAGGCGGGCGTATGTCCGTGAACCTTCCGAGCTCTTCCCGCAACGGGTTCCGCTTCGTGCTGCCGCCCTCGCTGGGCAGCGAGCAGGTGCGGGAGCGCGCCGACAAGCTCGCCGCCTTCCTGCATCGCGCGCTGGGCAAGCCGGTGGAGGTGAGCGTGGCGGCCAGCTACGAGGCGCTCGCCAAGGATCTGCTGTCCGGGCGCGCGGACGCAGCCTGGGCGCCGCCCTTCGTGTGCGCGCGCACGGAGGCCATGGGGGTGCGCGTGCTGGTGCGCGGGGTGCGCCTGGGCATGTCCTCCTACCGGGCGGCGCTGGTGTGCCGGGCCGGCGCGCGGCTGACGCTGGAGCGCCTGAGGGGCACCACCGCGGCGTGGGTGGATCGGGACGCCGTGGCGGGCTACCTGCTGCCGGTGGCCTACTTGAAGGCCCAGGGCGTGGAGCCCACGCGCGTCTTCACCGCGCAGCACTTCACGGGCTCCTACCGCGGGGCGCTGGAGGAGGTGCTGGCGGGGAGGGCGGACGTGTCGGGCGTCTTCTGTCCGCCGTCCTCCACGGGCCTCTCCTACACGGCGGGCGTGGAGAAGGTGCTGGGCCAGCGCGCGGGGGACAAGTTCGAGCTGATCGCCTATACCGAGGAGGCTCCCAATGACGGGGTGCCGGTGGCGATGAGCGTGTCCCCGGAGCTCGCCAGCTCGCTGGAGTCCACGCTGCTGGGGCTGGGGGACACGCCGGAGGGGCAGGATCTGCTGAAGAACCTCTTCAGCGCGGATCGCTTCGAGCCCGCGCCGCGCATGGGCTACCGCGCCCTCTACCGCGTGGCCCTGGCCAGCCTCTGAGCGGCCCTACTTCTCGCCCTTGCCTCCCCGGGAGCTCCTCCGGGGCGCGTCGTCCTTCACGGCGGCCTCGCGCGCCTTGGGCGGCGGGGGGACCTTGGGGGCCTTGGGGAGCGGGCTGACGGTGGGCGCCTTGGGGAGGGGCTCGGCCTTGGGAGCCGGCTCGGCCTTGGTGGGCGCCTCGGCCTGCAGGCTCTTGGGGATGGGGACCAGCGTCGTCGGCGCCGACTCGTCCACCATCGGCGGGGGCGGCTTGCGGCCGGGCAGCCGCGGATCGTACGCGATGATCGTCGGCTCGCTGGAGAACTCCTCCTCCAGCTCCGCGGAGTAGATGTCGCGCATGAAGGCGGCCAGGTGCGCGGTGGTGCTGGGCAGCTGCTGCTTGATGAGGAAGTCCTCGATGGCCAGCTGCATCTCCCCCGCGGTGGCGAAGCGCTCCTCCCGGTGCTTGGACAGCGCCTTGAGCACCACCGCGTCCAGCGCCTTGGGGATGCCCTGCACCACCTCCGAGGGAGGGGGCACCTTCGCGCTCACCACGGCCTTGAGGGTGGCCATCTCCGACTCGCGCTTGAAGAGGCGCGTGTTGGTGAGGATCTCGTAGAACACCGTGCCCAGGCCGAACACGTCCGAGCGGGGATCCAGCGACTCGCCCTTGGCCTGCTCCGGGGACATGTACGCGTGCTTGCCCTTGATCTGGCCCGCGGAGGTGTGGCTGACCTTGTTGACGGCCTTGGCCACCCCGAAGTCGATGAGCTTCACGCTGCCGTTGAAGCCCACCAGCACGTTCTGCGGGGAGACGTCCCGGTGGATCAGCCCCAGCTTGCGCCCGGAGGGGCTGCGCGCGTGGTGCGCCGCGTCCAGGCCCGCGGCCGCGTCCGAGATGACGCGGCACTTGAGCGCCAGCGGCATGGAGCCCTTGCGCTGGGTGGCGCGCTTGTTCACGTCATTGATGGACTCGCCATGCACGTACTCCATGGCGATGTAGTAGATGCCGTCCACCTCTCCCAGATCGTAGATCTGGGCGATGTTGGGGTGGTTGAGGAGCGCGGCGATGCGCGCCTCATCCAGGAACATGGTGATGAACTCGTCATCCTCGGAGAGGTGGGGCAGCAGCCGCTTCACCACCAGCAGCTTCTGGAAGCCCACGGGCCCCTTCTGCCGGGCCAGGTAGACCTGGCCCATCCCGCCCGCAGCGAGTTTGCGCAGTAGCTCATAGCGCCCGAAGGTCTCCACGTGGGCTGAACGATAGCCGCGTGGGCCCATGGGAGGAAGCCCGTCATCGTGGGTTTTCCAGCCCTGGGGCAGGCAGTCAGGGGGCCGGCGGGGGGTGGCAGGCGCTCCTGTAGCGGATCTGGATGCTCTCCCCCGTCCTCGGCACCGCGCCGGGCTCGAAGACCAGGGCGTTGCGCGCGGCGTCGTACCGCCAGAGGGATGGATCCACGGTCTGTCCCTGGACCTGGACCGTCATCTCCGCCGAGCCGGCGGGCGTGGCGGTGAGGGGGAAGTCAGCCTGTGGGCCCCCTGCACGGCCGATGAGCTGGCCGAGGAAGGGCTGGTAGTCCCCCTGGCAGATGGAGTCCACCGCGCCGCTCGTGGCCCGGGCCACCGCGGAGAAGCGCGGGGCGGAGTCGCTCACGGTGCTGCAGCGCCCGTCGGTGGGCACCAGCGCGTAGAGCTGGGTGCGGTGGGACATGCCGGGCCCCTTTACGGCCTGGAGGAACTGGATGTAGCTGTCCGCGGCGAAGCCCGAGTGGTCGTCCTCGTCGGAGATGAGCACTACGGCCAGGCGGGCGGGCGGCCGCAGCAGGCCCGCGTTGCCGTCGTTGGGCTGCGGGGTGCGCGGATCATCCTGGCTGTCCAGCAGAGGCGAGGAGAGCCCCTGCCGGAGCGCCTCCAGGCCCTGCACCAGGTTGTGGCAGAGGCCGACGTCCAGGTTGGCCTGGATCGCCGCCGCCGCCCCCGCCGCCGCGCCGCCCACCACGCGCGCCCGGCTGCCGTCGACCGGGAACAGGCGCCCGGCCTCACCGCCCTGGGCGCTCCCTCCACAGTACGCCCCGCGCGGGACGAGGCCCGTGGTGGTGACGCCCACGCGCAGGTCCACCCCCTCCGTGCGGGCGCGCTCCAGCCACCCGGGGATGGCCGCCTGCAGCCGCTGCTGGTAGGGCCCCATGGTGGTGGTGTTGGAGACGACGAAGAGCACGTCGAGCGCGCTGTCGGTCCCCTGGACGAACCGGTCGACCTGGATGCCCTCGTGGTTCGTCTCCGCCAGCAGCGGGACGAGGAGCGGGTGCGGCTCATGGTCCGCCTGGACGAAGAGCGGGGTGTAGTGCTGGCCGTGCACGTTGCGTGCGTACGTCACCTCCAGCTCGAAGCCCTCGGCCGGCGCCAGCGTGCGGGGCACGGCCAGCGGCGTGGTGATCTCGAACTGGTTGCTCGTGCCGGTGCCGAGCTGCGCGCTGTCCACGGTGATGGCGTAGGAGCACTGGTTGGAGATGAGCGTGCGGCGAGGCTGCGTCGCGCAGTCAACGCGGATGGGCCCGAAGTCCACGTAGCTCGGCGCGGCCACGAGGCAGCTCGCCTGGGACACCCCCTTGAGGGGCAGCGTCACCGTGGGGTAGCTGGGGTTGTTCACCGTCAGCCGGATCTCTCCGGTGTACGCGCCCGCGGCGGGCGGCCGGAAGCCCACCATCGTGCTGAAGGACGTGTCGTAGGGGAGCACGCCACCGGTGAGCCGGCCGCCGGGCATGAAGAAGGCGCCGCCCGCGTCCCGGGAGATGTGGATGTCCTTCACCGCGCACTCGGCCCTGCCCGGGTTGCGCATATAGATGCCCAGCACCGCGCCCTGGCCCGGCGCCACGTTGCCGAAGTCCAGCGCCGGCTGCGGGCGGAGCTCGTAGACGCACGGGCCGCTGGCGCGCGCCCGCCCGGTGAGCAGCACGGCGCGCTCGGGGGTGAACGGATCGCTGGAGATCAGCGTGAGCGTGGCCCGGTGGCTGCCCTCCGCGCGGGGCTCGAAGTAGACGGTCAGCTCGAGCGCGTCCTCCCCCGGCGCGATGGGCAGGGAGTCCGCCTGCAGCGCGGGCCAGGCTCCGCCCTTCCACCCGTACGCCTGGGCGCCGCGCCTGGGCGCATCCACGCTGAAGTGGGCCGAGGCCCCCTCCCCACGCACGCCGAGGAAGAGCAGGTTCCCGTTGCTGCCGCCGTTGGAGATGCGGATGACCTGCGCCACCTTGCCGCCCACCGGCAGCTCGCCGAAGTCCAGCGCCGGCGGCGCCACCGCGAGCGTGGGCTGCCCGCCTCGCGCGTCCAGCATCACCCTGGACTGGCGCGGCCTGTCCGACTCGTAGTGCACCGTGAGCTGCGCCATGGACGGGCCCGAGCGGCGCGCGGCGAACTGCATCTGCACCTCCACCACCTGGCTCGGGGCCACCGTCTCACCCGCCAGGCTGTTGAGCGGCGAGAAGGCGTAGTCGGACGTGGCCAGGCTGGCGATCGTCACCGGCCGCCATGTGATGTTGCGCACCCGCGCGCGCGTCTCGGTGCGCTCGTGCACGGGGATGGGCGCGAAGGGCACCGGCGCGGGCTCGAAGACGAAGGCGCTCTCGACCGAATTCCCCGCCAGCTCCACCGCGGACGGGGTGCAGCCCTCGCAGGCGCGCACCTCCACCCGAGCGCTCATGCGCCCCAGCTCCCTGGGCAGGTACTTCGTCCGCACCTGTTGGGTGCTGAAGGGCGGGAGGGTGACGACGTCGGTGGAGAAGGGAGCGGTGTGCTCGCCCGTCACCCTCACCGTGAGCGGGAGATCCACCGGGTTGGTGATGGTGAGCGCCAGCGTGCGATCGCTGTCCACCTCGAGCGTCTCGAAGTCGAGCAGCGACGGCTCGATGCGGATGGGCGCCGGCGCGCCCTGCCCACGCACGGTGACGGTGTGCTCGCGGCCGGTGTTGGCATCCGTGGCCACGCGCAGCTGCTCCTCCAGGAGCCCCTCGCGCAGCGGGTGGAAGCGCACCTTCACCACCTTGGACTCGCCGGGGAGCACCCGGCCGCCCCCCTGCACCAGCTCCACCTGGTACGAGGGGTTGCCTTCCAGTCCCAGCGCCTCCAGGGCGAAGAACGGCACATAGCCGACGTTGCGGATCAGCACCTCCTGCTCCCGCCACTCACCGACGGGCACCTCGCCGAAGTCGAGCGCATCGGTGTCGACCATCGCGGCCGCTTCCACCGCGCGGATGCGCCCCGGCTCGTGGCACGCCGCCACCGTGGCTGCCAGCACCAGCAGCCCGAGGACCCGTCCCCAGCCCCACCCCTGCCTCATCGTCGCCCGCCCTTGTTGTTGCCCGCGTGCTCCGCGTGCTCCACCACACCCTCCCCAATCAAAGGGCGTACCAACGCAGGAGCCTCGGCAAATCAACGGCGTGGGGTGTCGGCGGCCAACAGTGGCCTCGGGAGGAACCCTCTTGTCCCCCAGGGTGAAAGGCTTTTCCCCACCCATGGGCGGAGCGCTTGGGACTTCTCCCCGCCTGAGGGGCGGCCGGGCGAGCGCCTCAGCGGATGAAGTGCGTCAGCGCGCGCGCCACCGCCTCGGGCTGCTCCATGTGCACGTGGTGGCCACCGGACAACGTGAGGGGCTTGGGGTTACGCAGCGCCGCCAGCCGGGCGCGGGCCTGGACGTCATCCAGCGAGAGGCCGTTGCTGCCGTGGAGCACCTGCACCGGGCAGGTGACGGCGGACGAGATCGCCAGCCACTGGGCCTCGTCATAGGAATGGCCGAAGCGGCGGCGGTGCAGCGGATCGAAGCGGAAGACGTAGCCGCCCTCGTGGGGCTCGGTGCCGTGCCGTGCCAGGTGGAGCGAGGCCGCCTCCGTGAGCGAGGAGTTGCTCTCCCGCAGGCGGGCCGCGGCGGCCTCCATGGTGGCGTAGTGCTTGCGGTGGGGCGGGCGGCGCGCGTCATCCAGGAAGCCGCGCAGGCGCTCGATCGCCGCCTCGGGCGGCCCGCCGGAGGGGCCCAGGCTCTCGATCAGGGTGATGCTCCGCACGCGGGTGGGGCGCGCCGCGGCGTAGGCCGTGGCGACGACGCCGCCGAGGGAGTGCCCCACGAGGTGCACCTCGCTCAGGCGGAGCTCCTCCAGGGTGGCCTCCACGTCCAGGAGGTAGTCCGGGAAGGAGTAGCAGCCTCCCAGGGGCACGTGCTCGCTGCGGCCCATGCCCTTGAAGTCCAGCAGGACGAGGCGCCAGGCGTCCGGCAGGTGCTCCAGCACCCAGTCGAAGGTGTGCGAGTGATCCAGCCAGCCGTGGAGGAAGAGGACGGCGGGGGTGCCCTTGGGGTTCAGCTGGCGCACGTGCAGGGCGACGCCCTGGGAGAGGACGGTGAGGGGCTCGTAGGATGGGGGCAAGCAGGTCTCCTGGGGCCCACGCTTACCCTGTTCGGGCGGCGGAGAGAACCGCCGCCTCGCCTCGGCTCACACCTGCGGTGCGGGAGCTGCTTCCGGCTCGGGGCGCGCCAGCAGCAGCGCGAGCTGCCGCGCCTGGTTCTCCGTGGCGCAGCGGTACTCCTGGATCTTTCCATTCTGCTTCTGGAGCCGGAGCACCCAGATGTTCTCTTCCTTCGTCACCACGGGCAGGGCCTGGGCCATGGGGCACCTCCTGGGTTGGAGGAAAGCATCCGCCGTGCCGTGAGCGCGTCCGAGCCAACTGCCTGAAATCAGGCCCATGCCGCCGGGCCGCGGGTGACCCGGAAGGGCTGGCCGCCACAAGGTGTGCGACGATTTGCGCAGCCTCGCATTTCTTGCGTAGCTCCGGGACAGGGGTGGTGCCTTCTCCCACCTGACTCAGGGCTCGGGCCACTCCCAGGCGGAGCGGTAGCCGCCCTCGGCCTGGGTGCCCTCGATGAAGCGCGCGTAGAAGGGGTGGCTGCTGAGGGTGGCCGAGTCTCCCACGACGAAGAGGTGCCGCCGCGCGCGGGTGAGGGCCACGTTCATCCGGCGCAGGTCCGTGAGGAAGCCGAGCTGCCCCTCGGAGTTGGAGCGGGTGAGGGTGACGAGGATGGCGTCCTTCTCGCGGCCCTGGAAGGCGTCCACGGTGTCCACCTCGACGTCCGGGGAGAGGGCCTCCACGCGCTCGCGCAGGTGGAAGGACTGGGCGCTGTAGGGGGTGATGACGGCCAGCTCTCGCGGCGCCAGCCCCGCGGCCAGCAGCGCCTTCACCCGCGCGAGGACGAGGTCCGCCTCGCCGGGGTTGTAGAGGCTCTGGGTGCTCTCCTCCACCTGCTCGTCGAAGCCCTTGCCGGCGGTGTCCAGGAAGAGGACGGGCGGGGCGTCCACCTGGGCGCCCGGGGCCAGCACGTCCGCCAGGGTGCGGTCCGCCACGCTGGGGTGGGCGCGCAGCTCGCCGCCGTACATTTCGCGCGAGGGGAAGTCCATGATGCGGGTGTTCATCCGGTACTGCTCGCGCAGCATCCGCTTCACGCCCTCGCCGTGATCCTGGAGCAGGCGCTCGAAGAGGCTCACCGCCAGGCCCGCCTTCGCCGCCTCCTGGGAGAGGAGGGTGGGTGGCAGCTGCTTCGGATCCCCGGCGAGCACCACCTTGGGCGCGCGCAGGAAGCCGAGCAGCGTGAGGGGCTCGGTGGCCTGGGTGGCCTCGTCGATGAGGGCGAGATCGAAGGCCTCGCCGGCGAGCAGCCCGGAGCCGAGGCTGGCCAGGGTGACGCAGATCACCTGAGCGCGCTCGAGCACCGCGCGGACGGCCTTGCGCTCCAGGGCGCGGGCCTCGTCCATGAGCTTCTTGGCCTCGGTGGTGGAGGCGCGGGCGTTGGAGAAGCGCTCGCGGCTGCGGCCCTGGGTGCGCTGGCGGCGCGCGTAGCCGAAGAGCTCGAAGGCCTCGTCGAAGAGCTCGCGGGAGAGGATGCGGTCGGCGTGCTCCTCCACGATGATGTCCAGGGTGTGCTCCTGGAAGCGGGGGGCCACGCGCGCCGGGTGGCCCACGCGGATGGCGCGCAGGCCCTGGCTCAGGCAGAGATCGAGCAGGTGATCCACGGCGGCGTTGCTGGCGGCGGCGCACAGCAGGCGCTCGCCGCGCGCGACGGCCTGGGCGGCCACCTCCGCGAGGACGGTGCTCTTGCCGGTGCCCGGCGGGCCGTGGACGAGGAAGAAGTCCTCGGCGGCCAGGGCGCGAGCCACTGCGTCGGCCTGCTCGGGGTTGAGGGGGCGGGTGGGCTCGAGCTCCTTCGGCTTGTCGAAGCGCGGTGGCTCGTTGCCGAGGAGCACCTCTCGCTTGCGGCGCTCGGCGCCCTTGTCGAGCGCCTTGACCTGCTCCAGCCCGGCGCGCATGCGCTCGTAGGTCACGTCGTTGGGGACGACGTCCAGGCGCAGGAGGCCCTCACCTATATAGGGAGGAGGGGAGCGATCGAAGGCGAGCTGGATGCGGGTGCGGGTGGCGCGCGAGACGAGGGCGCGAGCGGGCTCCTGCACCTCGGCGCGGCGAGGCATGACCGCGACGAGATCGCCGTTGTTGAGGGGAGAGGGGAAGGGAGCGCGGTCGGCGCGGGCGAGCGTGATGAGGATGCGACCGCCCAGGCCCACCTCTTCCTCGAGGCTCTCCAGGTCCAGGACGGAGAGGCCCTGTTCGGCGCGCTCGCGCAAGGTGAGGTTCTGGGCGAGCGCGGCGGAGCGGGCGCGCTCGGCGTCGCGCTCCATGGAGAGGAGGCGGCTGAGCTGGTCGAAGAAGGAGACGTCGCGAGGCATGGGGGGACGTTATGCTAGAGAGTGGGCCTGGCACGATGCAGAGGACACCTGAGCTGCTTCGCCTGCTGCTCGACGCCGGCGTGGAGTTCGTGCTCATCGGTCTGAAGCGTCAGCTGAACAGGCACCCTCGCGTCGGAAAAAGCCTTTGCCATGGAACTCCTCCTCTTCATCGGCCTGCAGGGCTCCGGCAAGAGCAGCTTCTATCGAGAGCGCTTCGCCGACTCGCACGTGCTGGTGAGCAAGGACCTCTGGCCCAACGCACGCAGGCGCGACGCCCGCCAGCAGCGGCTCATCGCGGACGCGCTCGCCGCGGGTCGCTCGGTGGTGGTGGACAACACCAACCCGACCCCTGAGCTTCGTGCTCCCCTCATCGCAATTGGCAAGGCTCACGGCGCGCGAGTCGTCGGCTACGCCTTCGAGTCGCGCCTGGAGGACTGCCTGGCGCGCAACGCCCAGAGAGAGGGGCGCGCCCGAGTGCCCGAGGTGGCGCTCTACGCCACCCGGAAGGTGCTCCAGTGGCCGAGCCGCGCCGAGGGCTTCGACGCGATCCACTTCGTCCGCTTCACCCTTGAAGGAACCTTTGACGTCACGGATTGGAGGGAGCCATGAACCCCGACGAGCTCGCGGACCGGATGCGCCAGGGCGAGGTGTTCCACTCGCTGCGCATGCTCCCCGGCGCCTGGGTGGTGCTCCGCGTGGATGGCCGAGGCTTCTCCCGCCTCACCGAGGAGCGCTACGAGAAGCCCTTCGACGCCCGCTTCCACGAGGTGATGGTGCGCACGGCCAGCACGCTCCTGGAGGAACTCCAGGGCCTCTACGCCTATACGCAGAGCGATGAGATCTCCGTGCTCTTCCGTCCGGAGTGGTCGCTCTTCGATCGCGAGGTGGAGAAGCTCGTGTCGCTCTCTGCGGGCCTGGCGAGCGCCACCTTCACGCACGCGGCGGGGGCCCCTGCCATCTTCGATGGCCGCGCCTGGCTGGGGGTGGATGTGCCGGCCGTGGTGGACTACTTGCGCTGGCGGCAGTCGGACGCCACGCGCTGCGCGCTCAACGGCTGGTGCTACTGGACGCTGCGCAAGGAGGGCTGGAGCGTCCAGAAGGCCACGAGCGAGCTGGAGGGCAGCACCGTGAGCTCCAAGAACGAGCTGCTCTTCCGGCGCGGCATCAACTTCAACGAGGTGCCGCTCTGGCAGCGGCGTGGCACGGGCATCTTCTGGGAGCGATACCAGAAGGAGGGTGTGGATCCGCGCGACGGCAGACGTGTGCTCACCGAGCGCCGCAGGCTCAAGGTGGACTCGTCGCTCCCCATGAAGGAGGAGTACGAGGCCTGGCTGCGGCGCCTCGTGGAGGAGTCGGATCCATCCCGTTCCTCCTAACGAGCGTCCAGGAGCCTCCAGACGCGGAAGGTGTGAACTCGGCGGCCACGGAAGTCCGCGGGCAGCTCCACGGGGCCCTCCACGGCGGCGAAGCGCGCGACCAGCTCCTCCGGGGGCTCCTTGCCCTCGGAATACCAGAGGGCATCCTGCCCTGGGGCGAGCCTGGGCTCCGGCCACACGTCGTACTGGCTCTTCCGAGCGCCTCCCGCCGTGTCCGTCACCACCCCCGCGTAGCGCGCCGCCTGTGAGGCGAGCTGGTAGCTCGGTGCGTAGACGACGGCGACATCCAGCGCCTCGGCGCCAGGGAAGAGCCGCCCGGGCTCCGCGAGCGCGGAGAGCTCGGCCCATCCGTGAGTGCGAGCCAGCGGCACGTCCCGCTCGAAGCGCAGCACGGGGAAGAGCAGGTGCGAGCCCACCGCCAGCACCACCGCGAGCCCGCTGAAGGTCGCCGCTCGGAACCATGCCGGCCGCATGCCCGCCACGCCCACGCAGGCCGCCACGTAGGCTGCCGCCGGCCAGTTGGCCTCGCCCCGAGTGCGCAGCGCCGCGTAGCCAAAGAAGAGCAGCGGCACCACCGTCGCGGCGCGCAGGAGGAACTGCTCTCGCGGGCCTCGGGCGGCGTACACCAGTGCCAGCGGCAGCAGCACCGGGCCTCCCAGCGCGAGCTGGCCTCCAAGGAACTCCGCGAAGGACGCGAGCCCGCCGGCGCCGCCCAGCCCGTGCCGGAGCTGGAAGGCAAAGCCCACCCACTCCCGCTGAGCGTTCCACAGCACCACTGGCAGGAAGAGCACGGCACCCAGGAGCGCCGTCACCCACGCCCCCGCTGGCAACCGCCGCATGCGCGCGGCCGTGGCGAGGAAGGCCACCGCGAGCAGCACGGCCGGGTACTTCGACAGGAGCGCCAGCCCCGCGGCCAGCCCCGCCAGCACCCACCGCTCGCGCCACACCGCCCACAGCGCGAGCGTCCAGAACAGCAGCAGGGGCGCGTCCGGCGTGGCCCACACCCCGCCCATGATGGCCACCGGCACCACACTCCACAGCGCCGCCGCGCGCCACGCCGCCTCCCGGCTGCCGTGCACGTCCCGCGCGAGCCCCCAGACCGCCGCCACCGTACCGAATCCGCACAGCAGCGCCGCGGGCCGGATGCCGAGCGCGGCGATCAGCCAGGCGATGAGCGGCGGGTGATCGTAGTAGCCCCACGCCAGGTGCTGTGCCCACTGCCAGTAATAGGCCTCGTCGAAGTAGGTGTCCGTGCCCAGCGCGAGCACGAGCCGCACGCCCACACTCACCGCGAGCAGGGCGAGACAGGTCCTCAGGGAGACGGTGGCGGGCTGGGCGGCGGGGATGGCCACGCCCTGGACAAAGCGCACCCGGCGCCCGTTGGCCAGTGCTGTCTTGTGCCTGCCCCTGAACGGTGCCTCCCAGGATTGGCTTGAAAGGCGGAGTTTCGCCTGCGATGCCTCGCCGCCTCTCTGACTGGAGCACCCCATGGCCCACCCGCCGTCCGGTACGAGCAACCGCCTCGCGCGCGAGCACTCGCCCTACCTGCGCCAGCACGCCACCAACCCGGTGGACTGGTACCCCTGGGGAGACGAGGCCCTCTCGCGAGCCCGCGCCGAGGACAAGCCCATCCTCCTGTCCGTAGGCTACTCCGCGTGCCACTGGTGCCACGTGATGGCGCACGAGTCCTTCGAGAACCCGGACATCGCGAGGCTCATGAACGACTGGTTCATCAGCATCAAGGTGGACCGCGAGGAGCGGCCGGACCTCGATCAGCTCTACCAGGGCGTGGTGCAGCTGCTGAGCCAGGGGGGCGGCTGGCCGCTCACGGTGTTCCTCACCCCGGACCTGCGCCCCTTCTTCGGCGGCACCTACTTCCCGCCCCAGGACAAGTACGGGCGTCCGGGCTTCCCCCGGCTGCTGGAGGCCCTCCACGACGCGTGGGTGAACGAGCGGGACAAGGTGCTGCAGCAGGCGGAGGCCTTCCGCGAGGGCCTGGGCGAGCTGGCCTCCTATGGGCTGGACGCGCCCCCCTCGGCGCTGTCGCCGGCGGACGTGGTGAGCATGGGGGAGCGGATGCTGCGCAAGGTGGACCCGGTGCACGGCGGCTTCGGCGGCGCGCCCAAGTTCCCCAACCCCATGAATGTGTCCTTGCTGCTGCGCGCGTGGCGGCGCGGCGGCTCGCCCTCGCTCAAGGACGCCGTGATGCGGACGCTGGAGCGGATGGCGCTGGGCGGCATCTATGATCAGCTCGGCGGAGGCTTCCACCGGTACTCGGTGGACGAGCGGTGGCTGGTGCCGCACTTCGAGAAGATGCTCTATGACAACGCCCAGCTCCTCCACCTGTACGCGGAGGCGGAGCAGGTGGAGCCGCGGCCGCTCTGGCGCAAGGTGGTGGAGGAGACGGCCGAGTACGTGCGGCGCGAGATGGCCGATCCGCGAGGAGGCTTCTACGCCGCCCAGGACGCCGACAGCGAGGGCGAGGAGGGGAAGTTCTTCGTCTGGAGGCCGCAGGAGGTGGCGGCGCTGTCCCCGCAGCACGCGGAGCTGCTGATGCGCCACTTCCGCATCACCCCCCAGGGGAACTTCGAGCACGGCGCCACCGTGCTGGAGGTCGTGGTCCCCGTCGCGCAGCTCGCCCAGGAGCGCGGGCTGCCGGTGGAGGCGGTGGAGCGCGAGCTGGCCGCTGCCCGCCAGGCCCTCTTCTCGCTGCGGGAGCAGCGCGTGAAGCCGGGCCGGGACGACAAGATCCTCGCGGGCTGGAACGGGCTGATGATCCGCGGGCTGGCGTTCGCCTCGCGCGTCTTCGAGCGCCCCGAGTGGGCCCGGCTTGCCGCGGGCGCGGCGGACTTCGTGCTCGCCAGGATGTGGGACGGGACGCGGCTGGTGCGCTCGTACGAGGAGGCCGGCGGGCGCATCGACGGCTTCCTCGAGGACTACGGAGATCTGGCCGCGGGGCTCACCTCGCTCTACCAGGCCACCTTCGAGGCGAAGTACCTGGAGGCGGCCTCAGCGCTGGTGCGGCGCGCGGTGGCGCTCTTCTGGGACGAGCAGAGGCAGGCCTACCTCTCCGCGCCCAAGGGCCAGAAGGATCTGCTGGTGGCCACCTTCTCCCTCTTCGACAACGCCTTCCCCTCGGGGGCCTCCACGCTCACCGAGGCGCAGGTGGCGCTCGCCGCGCTCACCGGGGACAAGGCCTGGCTGGAGCTGCCCGAGCGCTACCTCTCCCGGATGCGGCAGCAGCTCGCGGACAACCCGCTGGGCTACGGGCACCTGGCGCTCGCGGCGGACGCCTTCCTCGACGGGGCCGCGGGCGTCACCTTCGCGGGGACGCGCGAGCAGGTGGCGCCCCTCCTGTCCGCGGCCCACCACGTCTTCGCGCCCACCTTCGCCTTCGGGTGGAAGGAGCCGGGCGTCCCCGTGCCTCCGATCCTGAAGGAGATCTTCGAGGGAAGGGAGCCCGCGGGAGGTCAGGGCTCCGCCTACGTCTGCCGCCACTTCGCCTGCGAGCGCCCCCTGACATCCCCGGAAGCGCTGATCCAGCGACTGCAACCGGCGCCTCGCAGCTGAGTCTGCGGAAAAGGCGCACTTTTCCTTTCTGTCCACTGGGGGGGAATGGTCTCTGGCAGGACATCCCTTCCGCGCAACTGCGCCTACCCTCCCGCTGAAACCTCTTCCGCAAGCGGCGCGGAGAGCGGGTACAATACCGGCCCGGGGCATTTCTTCGATGAGTGTGGGCAGGCCATGAATGATCTGCTGGCGGCGTTCGAGGACAGCAGGGTGCTGCTCGACCACGGCATGCCCGTGGCGGTCTCCACGCACCATGCTGGCACGCTGGTCCTGACCAGCGGACGCATCGTCGCCTGCAACCCGCTCACCCTGCCTCCTCGTCCCCTGCCAGGGGCCCACCAGCTGGCCCTGCTCGCCCTGGATCACCGCGAGCCTTTCTCCCGCGCCGTGGCCCCGGGGCGCTACCCGGTCGTGCTCAGCGTCATCCGGACCCGCCGCCGTCCCAATGAAGCCTCGGCGCGAGAGCTCATCGCCATGTCGATGGTCCGCTTCGAGGACGGGCGCCCGGTGCGCTGGGAGCTGGCGGCCCGTGGCTCACGGAGCGCGCGGGCGCTGCGCCCCAACCTGCGCTACGGCTACCGGTCGGACCCGGACATCACCGCGTTCCTCGACGCGGACGTGGTGGAGCGGATCTCCGACAGGAGCCGGCAGCTCGTGGAGACCTTCACCGAGGACGGCGCACCCGCGTGGTCCAGCACCGCGCTGATGCTCGAGCCGAAGTCCGGCGCCAACGTCGTGGCCTTCTCCTCCGGCACCTTCGCGCCGGCCTCCATGGCCCAGCGCGAATACTCCTCGTGGTGGGGGCTCGCCGCGGACGGCCGCCCCGTCTGCCTCGTCACCGACCTGCAGCGCCTGGATCTGCCGCGGCCCGCCTCCCCGGACGACGCGGGGGCGCGGCTGTCGCGCGTGCGCGAGCTGATGGGGCACCTGCGCTACGGCGAGGCGGAGATGCGGGGCAGGGCGCTGCGCGAGATCGGCGGCTACGGCGGCGAGGCCCGAGAGGCCGTGGGCGTGCTCATCGGGCGCATCCTCGCCCACGAGAGCGACTCGGCGGAGCGGGAGTACGCCGCTGCCGCCATCGCGCGCATCTGCGCCGAGGCTCCAGAGCAGGTGGAGATGATCGCGCGCGCGCTGGCCTCCGGCGTGAAGGGAGAGCCCCTGGATGCGCTCCTGCGCGCGGTGGGCACCATCGCCATCTGCTCCCGGGAGCCTCGGCTCTTCCAGTCCATCGCGGAGCGGATCCTCACCGTGCTCCTGCAGCGGCTGGATGACGGCGACCGGAACATCCAGGGCGCCCTCAAGGAGTTCGTGTGGGATCTCGGCGAGCACCGGCCCGAGGCCTGGGAGCTGCTCGTCCGGCTGCTGCGCACGGGTGATCTGGAGCTGCGTGTCGCCGCGGCCTCGAGGCTCAGCCACTCGCTGTCGCCCACCCACCGCGAGGCCGCCCTCGAGGCGCTCGCGAACATCCTCATCAACGAGAAGATGGAGCTGGAGCTGCGCGTCGCGGCCGCCAACACCCTGAACGACTTCCCCTCGCTCTCGGCGCCGGCGCGCACCGCGCTCTGGAACGCGGCCTCCAGCAAGGAGCCGCTCCTGGCGTGGTACGCCCGGGATCTGCTGCGCCAGCACGCGTGAGCCCGCCTGGGGGCGCGGGGCTACGCCGGTCCGCGCGAGCCGTAGCTCAGCGGCCTTGGGGAGTCGAAGTGCGGCCGCGGACCTCCACCACCTTGAGCTGGCCGATGAGGGGGGTGATCTCCGCGTTGCCCTCCTCGCCCACGCCGAAGTGCGTGGCGTCCGCCACGAGCTGGTGGAACGTGGGATCCATCTGCGTCCACTCGCCCACGTAGGCCTCGATCCACTCGTGCCAGTAGAGCGCCGGCACCCCGTCGTCGTTCACCATGTACACCACGCCGTCCACTCGCCGGGCGGGGATCCCCGCCGCGCGCAGCAGCGCCACCGCCAGCAGCGAGTGCTCCGTGCAGTCGCCCTTCATCTGCCGCAGCACGTCCGAGGCCCGATCCGCGCTCGCGCCGTAGTCCTTCTCCAGGTTCTTGGCCACCCAGGTGACGATCTTCTTCGCCGCCGCGTACGCGTCCTTTTCTTCGCCCACCAGCCGCCTGGCCAGCGCGCGGATCTCCGCGTTGTCGCTCTCGACGATGATCGTCGCCTTGAGGTTCGCGCCACCGTTCGGATCCGCCACCGGCAGCGGCTTGAGGTTCGCCGGCTTGGGGAGGTCCGCCAGCAGCGTCACCTCCACCTGCCCGTCCGGCAGCCGCACGTACTTCTGCCGGTAGGTCTCCTTCTGGAACTTCTCCGGCAGCCCCGTCATCACCAGCACCGCCCGGCCCGGCACGGCCCGCGCCTCGGCGGGCAGCGGCTTCGGCAGGACGATCCGCGTGAGCCCGAACACCTCCACCACGTCCAGCCGCTTCGCCACCGACGCCGGCTCCGCTCGCGCCTTCATCGTCTCGCCGAAGTCCACCTCCACCATCTCCCCCTCGGTGGTGACGTAGGCCACCACCGGCACGTTCTCCTTCTCGGAGATCGTCTCCGCCTTGCCCAACCGCACCTTCACCCCGCGCACCAGCCGCGCCTCGGGCGGCGCCACCGTCGTCGTCACCTTGTAGTTGTCCAGGTCCGTCCCGTCCGTGATGGTCCCCTCCACCTTCGCCTTCCGGTAGAGCGCCACGCGCGCCTGGTCCGCGTCCTCCACCTTCTCGGCGCTGGGCGGCAGGTTGAGCACCTCGTCCGGCAGCCCCGGGCGCTTGCGCACCACGCGCAGGCCCTTGGCGGTGTTGGTGCCCTCCAGGCGCTGCTCGCCACCGTCGCCCCGCTGCTGCACCACGAAGGAGAGCAGCCGGCCTCCAGGCTTCGCCTCGTAGATGCGCTCCTCGCGGTGGACGCGCTCGGAGACGCGGTTGCCCACCGTCGCTTTGAAGACGAGCTCGTTGATGGCGAGCACCTGGTCCGTCCGTCCGGGCACCAGGGACACGTCCGTGAAGAAGTACCCCACCTTCTTCTCCATCAGGTACAGCCCCATCCACTCGCCGCCCTTGGGGCGCGGTGTCTTGAGGACGTCGGAGACCGCCGCCTTGGCGGCGGCACGAGGGGCGGCAGGGGCCTGGGCGAGCGTCGGCGTCGCGCACAGCAGCGCGACGGACAGGCCCAGCAGGGGGGCGGCGAGGCGTGAGCGGGTCATCTCCCCCCTCTTAACGGATGCGGCGGGATTTTGTTCGCGGATTACAGCCGCTTGGCCAGGATGATGAGGTCATCCCCCACCTTGTAGAAGTCCCGGAACCGGGCCTCCTCCGTGTACTTCATGGAGGCGTAGAAGCCGCGGGTGGGGCCATAGGCCTCCGTCGCGCTCGTCTCCACGCGGATGACGCGAGCCCCGCGCCGGCGCATGTCCGCCTCCATGCCCGCAATCAGCGAGGCCCCCACGCCCTGGCCGCGCACCGTCGGGTCCGAGGCGATCCAGTACAGATCGTACGTCCCCTCCGTCATCGGCGTGGGGCCGTAGCAGACGTAGCCCACCAGGCTGCCGTCCCGGTCCGCCACGAGGAGGGTGTAGTCCTTGTTATTCGGCGTGAGCGCGAGATCCACCAGCTCGATGGCGCACTGCACTTCTTCCTGTGAGAACGTTTCGATTCGGCTGATCAGCGCGGCGAGCGGTTCCCGGTCCTTTTTTTCGATGGGACGGATTTCCATGGGTTCTCTCGAGGGCGATCTCCACGAGCCGGGCGGCCAGGGTGGGGTAGTCCATGCCGGCCGCCGCGGCGGCCTTGGCGAACCCCGCGCTCGGGTGGAGATCGCAGTTGGGGTTGATATCAATGACGTAAGGCACGCCCTCGGGCGACACACGCAGGTCTACGCGCCCGTAGTCCAGGCAGTCCAGCGCCGTGAACGCGTCCATGGCCGTGCGCACCAGCCGAGCCTCCAGCGCCTCGTCCCCCAGCACGCACAGGCCCGAGGGGCTGTCCCGGCACTCGGGGGAGTCCGCCTCCCACTTCGCCTTGTAGGAGACGATGTTGGGGCGATTCTCGAAGGTTTTTCCGAAGTGAATCTCCGTCAACGGCAGCGCGCGACGCGGTGCGTTGCCCAGCAGCGGCACGTAGATCTCCCGGCCGGGGATGAACTGCTCCACCAGGGCGGGCTGCTCGAAGGTGCGCAGCACCTCCTCGGCGATCCGCGCCAGGCTGGCCCGGTCGTGCACCACCGAGTCGAAGTCCACGCCCACGCTGGCATCCTCGCGCGCGGGCTTGACGATGAGCGGGTAGGGCAGGTCCACCGTCCAGGCGTCCTCCAGCCGCTCCACCACGGCGAAGGGCGGGGTGGAGACGCCTCGGGCGCGCAGCAGCTCCTTGGCCTTGGGCTTGTGCAGCGCCAGCCCCAGCGAGAGGGCGGGCGAGCCGGTATAGGGGATGCCCAGCATGTCCAGCAGGCAGGGGATCACCATCTCGCCGCGGCTGTCGGCGGCCAGGGACTCACAGAGGTTGATGACCAGGTCCGGCTGCATCCGCCGCAGCGCGTCCACGAAGTCCAGCTGGTCGCCCTCGACGGCGAGCGGCTCGGCGCGGGTGTCTCCCCGGGTGAGCGCCTCCGAGAGCGCCGAGGCGACGCGCATCACATCCTCGCGGGCCTCCCTTCCTGGATCTTCCTCGAGGAGATCGTGGTCGCGGTTGTGCAGGATGACGATGTGCATTCGTGTTGATGAGAAGGGTTAGCACGTCCCCCAGGCCGATCCCAGTCCGGCGCTGGGGCTCGATCGGCTGGCCGTCCCGGGTCTCCGGAAGTGCTGCTCGGCAGGGGTATCCAGGAGTATGGAAAGGGAACCATGCGGATTCGTGACCCCATCCACGGCACCATCGCGGTGAGCGATCCGGAGAAGGCCATCATTGACAGTCCCCACTACCAGCGGCTGCGGCACGTGCGGCAGCTGGGGTTCGGGGACCTGGCCTTCCCGGGAGCCACCCACACGCGCCACGCCCACTCGCTGGGGGCCATGCACGTGGCCTCGCGGCTCTTCGGGGCGGTGGCGGGAAGCGCGGGGCTGCCGGAGGAGGTCCAGTCACGGTTCTGTGCCGCGGTGCGGCTGGCGGTGCTGTGCCATGATCTGGGCCACATGCCGCTGTCCCACGCCTCCGAGCGCATCGCCCCTCCCCGAGCGAGCCTGAAGCTGCCCGCCTGGCTGGACGCCACGGCGGAGGGCCCCCAGGCGACCCACGAGGACTTCACCGCGAAGATCCTCCTGGACAGCTCGCTCACCCCGCTCATCGAGGAGCACTTCGGGCCGCTGGGCATCCGCGCGGACGCGGTGGTGGCGCTCATCACCGGCGCGAAGCCGCCCCGGGATCCGGGCTTCACGCACCAGGGGGTGGACTGGACGCCGCTCTTGCGGGCGCTGGTCTCCGGGGAGCTGGACGCGGACCGGATGGACTACCTGCTGCGCGACTCCGTCTATACGGGCGTCAACTACGGCCGGTACGACTTCGAGTGGATCATCTCCAACCTGAACCCGGCGGTGAAGGACGGGCGCGCGTACCTGGCGCTGAGCCGGGCGGCGGCGTTCGCCTTCGAGGACTTCCTGCTCAGCCGCTACCACATGTTCGTCTCGGTCTACTACCACCACACCTCGGTGAACTTCGATTACATGCTGCGGCGCTACTACGAGGAGGCGCCCGGCGAGTTCGAGATCCCCTCGGATCCGGAGGCGTTCCTGCTCTGTGATGACTCGGCGCTCTGGTACACGCTGCGCCGCTCGAAGAACCGGTGGGCCCAGCGCATCTCCACGCGGCGGGGCTTCAAGCTGCTGGCCCAGTTCACCGAGCGCGACACGGGGTATGATCTGGACGTGGTGCGCAGCGCGCTGGTGGCCGGGCAGCTGGAGCACTACGTCGTCGAGTCTCACGGCGTGCTCTCCAAGTACTTCGACGAGGGGGCGGGCCCCAGCCTCTTCATCATCGACGTCTCCACCGGCCGCCTCACGGAGGTGGCGCGCTACACGCCGCTGTACCAGCGCTACAGCGGCGCGGTGCGCCTGACGCGGGTGTACGTGAGGCCGGATCAGATCGACACGGCGCGGGCGATGATGACCCGGCTGCTGGGACAGGCGGGGCAGTCATGAGCGAGGCACTCCCGGGCATGCCGCCCCCGCCCCCTGTCGCCAGGCCGAGGCCGGCCTCGGTGGTGGTGATGTACCGGCGCGCGGGCGCGGGCGTGGAGGTGTTCTGGGTGAAGCGGGAGAAGGCGCTCCGGTTCGCGGGTGGCTTCTACGCCTTCCCAGGCGGCAAGGTGGATCGGGAGGACGTGGAGGTGCCGGTGCGCGGCGCGTCCGGGGAGGAGGCCGCGGCGCGGGTGGCCGCCGCGCGGGAGCTCTTCGAGGAGACGGGAGTGCTGGTGGCCGAGGGCGCGGAGGCGCTGAGCCCGGAGCGGCTGAAGGCGCTGCGCCGGGCGCTGCTGGAGGGCCAGCGCCCGTGGGGAGCGCTGCTGGCCGAGGAGGGGCTGGCGCTGCGGGCGGAGGACTTCCGCTCGGCGGGCAGGTGGATCACCCCTCCGTATATGCCGCTGCGCTTCGACGCGCGCTTCTTCCTGGTGGAGGCGCCCGCCCACGCCAGGGCGGAGCTGTGGCCGGGCGAGCTGACGGAGGCGACGTGGGTGGCCCCGGCGGAGGCGCTCGCGCGCTGGGGCGCGGGCTCGACGCTGCTGCACTCTCCCAACCTCTATGTGCTGCAGGTGCTGGCCCGGTTCAACACGGCGGAGGCCGTGCTCGCGCGGCTGGAGGCGCCGCCGCACTGCCCGGACTTCATCCCCACCCTCGTCGAGTTCCAGCAGGGCGTGCGGATCGCCCCGCTGGTGACGCCGACGCTGCCGCCCGCCACGCACACCTGCGCGTACGTGCTGGGCAATGGCGAGCTGCTCATCGTGGATCCTGGCGCGGAGGATCCGGGCGAGTACGCGAAGCTGAGGGAGCTGCTGTCCATCCTGGAGGGGGAGGGGATGCGCCCGGTGGCGGTCCTCCTCACCCACCATCACGGCGATCACATCGGTGGGGCGAAGGCGGTGAAGGAGGGGCTGGGGATCCCGTTGTGGTGCCATGCGCGGACGGCGGATCGGCTGGACGTGCGCGCGGACCGGTTGTTGGAGGATGGGGAGGTGCTGGAGCTGGCGGGCAGTCCGCCTCAGCGCTGGCGCGTGCTGCACACGCCGGGGCACGCGCGGGGCCACCTCTGCCTCGTGGACGAGCACACCCGCGCGGCCATCGTGGGGGACATGGTGTCGGGCGTGAGCACCATCGTCATCGATCCGCCGGAAGGGAACATGCGGGAGTACCTGGTGCAGCTCGCGCGGCTCCGGGACTGGCCCGTCACCACGCTGTACCCGGCGCACGGGGGCCCCATCCCGGATGGCCCGGGGAAGCTGCAGGAGTACCTGGAGCACCGCGCCGCGCGGGAGGCGCTGATCCTCGCGGCGCTCCCGGCCGCGGGCGCAACGCTGGAGCAGGTGGTGGAGACGGCCTACTCGGACACGCCGCCGTTCCTGCACCCGGTGGCCCAGCGCAGCGCCCTGGCGACCCTGGAGAAGCTGATGGAGGAGGGGCGCGTGCGGGAGGAGCAGGCGCGCTACTTCCCCGCCTGAGCGGCTCGTGGAGGGTAGAGTACCGAGCCGGCCCGCTACCCGCTGGAAGCACCGGAACCCTCGATGACCCTCGCTCCGACGCTGTACGATCTCGAGCTGTCGCTGACCTTCGTCGGCGATCACGTCCACGCGGACTGTGACGGCCAGAGCTTCGATGGCCCGCTGACCCGCGCCGCCCCGTGAAGCTCGAGCGCCACGTCGGTGGGCTCTCGCTCGCTCGCAAGGCCCACTACCTGCGCGCGAGAGGGTGGCGCGAGGCCGAGCGCGGCTGGCACAGCGACATCTTCGGCACGCTGCCGCTCAGCAAGGCCATCCACCACCAGCTCACCGATGACCTCAGCCAGGCGCTCTGCCAATGCGGGTGGCAGGTGGTCGGCTTCTCCGAGCGGGGCTACGTGCGGATGCGCGACGGAGAGCGCGGCAAGCCCTGCTCGCTGCCCAAGGCGCTGCGCACCCAGGCGCGCCGCGAGAAGCGGCCGGTGGCCGAGCTGACCTACGCGCTGTTCCTCGGGGCGCTGCTCGAGGCTGAGGGCCCCTAGCCTCGTGCCCCCGCTCCTCAGCGGAGCAGGGCCTGCGCGTGCTCGAGCCAGGGGGCTACGCGCTCCACGTTCATTCCCATCACGAACGCCAGCACGATCAGGAGCGCCACCACGAGGACGGAGCCGAGCGAGCCTCGTGGCGCTTCGGCTCGGGACGGTGCCAGGTCTTCCTGCTCGTCCGGGAGCAGGAGCAGGAGCCGGATGCCACCCTCGAACAGGGTGTCCATCAGCTTCCGGAGGAACTTCTCGTACTCCTGCGCGGAGAGGCTGGGCGGGCTGCCGTGGTGGTGCTGGTGGCGCCTCACCACCACCCCATGGCTGCGCAGCTGAGCCTCCCGCTTCGAGATGTCCACCCAGCCGCAGACGATCGCGGGCATCGAGCCATCGCGCGTGACGAGCGAGAGGGGCTGCCGCGCCAGGAGCCCACCCGCGGTGCTGGGGCCCTCCGGCTCGCCCACCCGCAGCCGGTAGCGGGCCGGGCCATACCTGCGCTGGGCGAACTTCGCCCGCAGCAGATCCGTGATCAGCGCGGCCTCATGCGAGAACGTCGTCCGGAGCTCTCCCCCCGCCACGGGCAGCAGCCGATCCTCGGGAGCGCGGAGCGAGGAGGTGACGGGCTCCCGGAAGGGAGATGACACGCGGGGCGGCGGAGGGACGTAGTCGGGCTGGGTGACGACAGGGATGAGGGGCACCCGCGGGAGGATGGGAAGGGCGTTGGCCACCAGCTGGAGGGCTTGCTCGTGGGCGTCCCAGGGGAGGGAGGGCCCTCCCTGGGCCTTCGCCGCCTTTCGGGGAGGTGCGGGAAGCCCCCGCGTCTTCCGAGGCAGGAGGCGTGTCTCGTCAGCCTGCTCTTCCACCCCATCCCAGGGCGGAGGCGGCACCTCCATCTCGCGAGCGCCGGCTGACAGACCGGGCGCCCTGTGCCTGTTCGCCATGAGCAGCTCCTTCTGCACCGTGGGCCAACCCCACACAGAAAGCTCTAATCGGCGCTGGCTGCCTACAGCAAGAGCAAAGGCCGCGGGATCGTGCTACGGCGAACGGGGTATTTCCGACATGGGTGCAAACAGGCAGTGAGGCGGAATTTCGAGACGGCGTGCGGCCGCTGAGCGAGCGTGGCGCTAGAGGCCGACTCGGACCATGAACTCGATCTCGCGCTCGGGGCTGTCGGCGTCGTTGGTCTCACGGCACACCACGGTGACGTAGAA
>JAFGNZ010000074.1 GCA_016926755.1 Myxococcaceae bacterium
TGCTCAGGTCGCCCGCGCACGCGTCGCTGGCCGTCGCGCCCGCCTCCACGTACTGGCCCACGCCGCACTCCACCGCCTGCGGGTTGGTGCCGTTGAGCGCCAGCACAGGGGCTTCGGCATCCGCCACCTCCACCGCGCGCACCACCGAGGCGCTCAGGCCCGCGCCGTCCATCACGCTGTAGGTCACCGGGTAGGTGCCCACCGCCGCCGTGTCCACCGCGCTGCTGGTGAGGATGGCGCCCGTCAGGTTGCCGGAGCAGAGGTCCGCCGCCGTGGCGCCCGGGTTGGTGAAGCTGTCCACGCCGCACTCCAGCCGCAGCGTGGGCGAGCCCACCAGCGCGATGCTCGGGGGCAGCGTGTCGTTCACGCTCACCGCGCGCACCGCCGTGGCCACGTTGTTCGAGCCATCCTTCACGCTGTAGCCCACCGCATAGCTGCCCTTGGCCGCCGCGTTCACCGCGCCGCTGATGGTGATGCCGCTGCTCAGGTCGCCCGCGCACGCGTCGCTGGCCGTCGCGCCCGCCTCCACGTACTGGCCCACGCCGCACTCCAGCGCCACCGCGCTGGCGCCGTTGAGCGCCAGGGCCGGGGCGAGCGTGTCCACCATGCTGATCGCGGTGGAGCAGGAGACCTCGTTCGCTCCGTCGCTCGCGCTCCAGGTCACCTGCCGCGCGGCGCCGATCGCGAAGCCCTCGCCAGCCATGCTGTGCGTCACGGACGGGGCGCCGCAGTTGTCCTGCGCCTCGGCCGGCGTCAGCTGCGCGGAGCCCACGCCGCACTCGAAGGTGCTGGCCGCCGGGCAGGTGATGGTCGGGGCGACGTCGTCCTTCACCTGGACGCTGCCCGTGCAGGAGGCCGTCAGCCCCTGCTGATCCGTGCACGTCACCGTGGCCATCGTGGTGCCCACGTCGAACGACGTCACGTCCTGCACGCAGCCCACCAGGTCCCCGTCCGGATCGCTCGAGCCGTCATCCACGAGGGCGCCCACGCCGCCGCAGAAGGGCCCCGCGCTCACCACGACATTCTTGCACCGGGCCACCGGCGGGAGGCGCGTGGGCGGGGGCGCCGACAGCAGCCGGCAGGACTTGGGGCACGCCCCAAAGCCGTTATCGAAGCCCTCGTCACAGTCCTCGCCCTCATCCACCACGCCGTTGCCGCACCAGTTGAACTGGCACGTCGCCGAGCAATCGGACCCGGCCAGGCCGTTGGCCTCGATGCCGTAGTCGCACTGCTCACCCACCTCCTCCTCGCCGTTGCCGCAGCCGATCAGCCTCGTGCCGCGCGTCAGGATGTAGGGCGCACCGAAGGTGCCGTCCACGAACTGCTTGCCGCTGATCGACTGCGCGGCCTCCGCCGGGTACATCGCGATGGACCAGGGGTTGAAGTTGGCCAGCGGGAAGGTGTCGAACTGCGCGTTCACCGAGCACGGCCAGTTGGACATCGTCTCGTCCGAGAGCATGTTCAGCGCCGCGTGCTCCGCGACGATGTGGGCCGCGTCATGGCACCCGGCGCCCTGCACCGAGAACGTGCCGAAGGGCTCCAGCAGCTCCACGTGCGTGTTCGGCGCGGCGTCCTGGTAGTAGCAGCTCAGGGAGATGTACATGCCCGTGTAGCCACCCCGGTAGCTGACGAACCGGATGCCCTGCTTCGTCACATCGGCGGCGCCGTTGTGCACCGAGGCCGTGCCCGCGATGAAGATGTTGCTGTTGATGGCGGGCCCCCACACGTGCCGGTTGGCCACCGCGGCCGACACCGCCCCCAGGCCCGCGCACCCGGCATCACCGAGGATGATGCCCCGGTACAGGCCGAAGTCCTGCGTCGTCATCGCCGCCCACTGCGCGTCGGTGACCACCACCACGTTCATCCCCAGCGCCCTGGCGGCGTTCGCCTCGGCGCTGTTCTCGCCCCCCAGCACCGTGCTCCCCAGGATGAGCACCTGGTTCTGGCTGGTCACCTCGTCCTCGCGGGTGGCGAACGTGCCTACCTGCTCGGACTCGGTGGGAACCTCCTGCCCACACGCGATCGCGGTCAGCGCGACCATCAGCAGCGATGCTCTCCACAAGTTTGCGCGGCTCATGCGGAACTCCCCCGGGGCTCATGTAGGACGGCCGCGCCAAGGGGCATTCCAGCCGTCCGGGAATATTCCGCAGTTATGGACGAAACCTGAAATACAGTCAAGTGCCGTTGTATTTTTACAGTCTCACAACCCAGTAATTCCCGTCACGGCCCGCAGCATGGCCATGGGGCCCACGGCGCGCACGCGCTCGAGCTGCTCGCGGTTCCTGACGAGCAGCGAGCCGGCGAACGCCAGCGCGTTCAGCGAGATGGACTCGAAGCACTCCTGCGTCCGAGGGACCACCAGCGTCCAGTCGCGCGTCGCCAGGAGGTTGTACGGCGTCCCCGCTTGCTCGCGGCCCACTGCGCGGAGGAGCTCCAGGTAGGTGGCGTGCGCCTCCGCCGGCTCGCGGAGCGGGGGGCCCAGCGCGTGGCGGAAGGGCAGCCGGCGCTGGGAGATGGCCACATCCATCGGCGTCCGGAGCCCACCCTCGGCCAGCGGCACCGGGACGAGCTGAAGGTGCTTGTGAGGCTGGCTCGCTCCCGAGAGGCGGCCTCCGTTGTAGAAGGAGAGCGCGTCGAACTCGGCCATGCAGGTGAGCAGGGCCTCGAAGTCCGCGGGGGTGAGCAGGGAGTCCTGCTCCTCGTAGGCCTGGGTGACGAGCAGGGCGTGGTGGTCGAAGACGTTGAACTTGTTGAGCAGGCACGCGTGCGCGGGCGCCACGTTCGAGATGAACAGCGCCTCCTCATAAGGAGGGAGGAACGGGTTCTTCGGCGGCTTGCCCTCGCCGGGCGGCTGGGTGGCCCGGGCCTTTCGCTCCAGGTTGGAGACGACGCGGACGAGGAACAGGACACCGTCCTCCTCGACGAGCTCCACCTCCGTGTGGATGGGCACCAGCGCGCCGCGGGTGAGCGCGCGTGCCGTGCGCTCGACGATGGCGTTCCAGAGGGTTCCTTTCTCGAAGGTGGGAGGGCGCTCGGCCATGGGGCGCATCGTACCTTGCTCGGCGCCAGCGGGCCCGCGGACCGTCAGGCCGCGTCCCGTCCGTAGTACCAGGCGGTCAGCGCGAGCCTCGGCGCGTGCGCGGGGAGCACCTCGTGCTCCAGCCGCTCGCTGAGGAAGACGACCAGCCGGTCCAGGGTGGGCGCGACGTCCAGCACCCCGTCCTCCAGGTAGAGCCGCAGCAGCCCCCCGTGCTCGGGGCGCCAGTCCGGGTTGGCGTAGTAGATCGCCGTCACGCGCCGGTTCGACTGGCCGGGGAACGCATCCAGGTGCCGCTGGTAGTGGGCTCCGCCGCCCGGGTAGTGGGCGAGCTGCAGATCGAAGCGGCCGAGCCCCAGGTACGCTCCGGCCGAGAGCGCCTCGCCCAGCCCGGCGAAGGCCTCCCACAGGCCGCCCAGGGCCGTCCCCGACTCCTGCTGCACCCAGGTGATGAAGTCCCCCCGCACCGCCGTGTCCTCGGTCCGGTCCGCGCCGCGCCGGATGCCCGCGGGCATGAGGGTCCCCTCAGCCACCCGCGCCGTCGCCTCCGCGTGGACGGCCCGCGCGCGCGGCTCGCCCAGGAAGGCGCCCCGCGTGAAGTAGCCCCGAGTGCCCAGCGCTTCGATCTCGTCGTCCTGGAGCTCCATGTGTTCACCTCATACCGTGCCCTACAACCCACTCTCTGTCAGCCAGGGTAGACTTGGGGCATGGGGCTCGTCCTGCGCATCCTCCTGCTGCTCGTCGCCGCGGCGCTCGGAGCGCTGGGCGCCTTCGCCCTCCTGCGTCCCCAGCCGCGGCCGCTGCCTGACCCGCCAGCGCTCGTCCTCCAGATGCGGGAGGTGACGCGGCTGGAGACGCTCGAGGTGTCTCTCTACAAGAAGGTGAACTTCAGCCCCGAGCCCACCGCCTCGGACGCGCTCTGGAAGGACGTCATCAACTGGGCGGCCTATTCCCTCCGCACGCCACGCGGGCGCGCCATCGTCTTCGCGGACGTGCACCTGGGCTATGACTTCCAGCGCATCGACACCTCGTCGCTCCAGGTGTCTGGCACGCGCGTGGACGTGGTGCTGCCACCAGTGGAGGTGAAGGTGGTGATCCGGCCAGGGGAGACGGAGATCATCGACTCCAACCTGGACAGCCAGGAGACGGCGCACCTGCTGGAGCGGGCCCGCATCGCCTTCGAGCGGGAGGTGAGCATGGATGCGCGGCTGAAGGAGCGCGCGCGCCAGTCCGCCGAGCGCTCCCTGCGCGCCCTCTTCCTCTCGCTGGGCTTCACGGAGGTCCGCTTCGTCGAGCGCCTGGCACCCGCCTCCCCCGGCTGAAGAGGGGCACCCACGCTACGTCGTCACGGGCACGCGAAGCCGCCCCCTGGCGCGGGCGTGGGCCCCATCACGAAGCGCAGCGTTCCCCCGCCCGCGATCACGGCGTGCCGGAGGTGGCTACCGCCCCCAGGACGAGCCCGCCCGGGCCAGAATTGACTTCCAAGGGGGAGGCGTGAGGCCACCGGGCTCAGTAGCAGAGGAAGTTGTCGTTCCAGGTGTGCGGGTCAGCGAACTCGTGCCACTGGACGCACTGCTTGCCGAGGATGGGCCCATCATAGGCCCAGGAGAACCAGAGCGAGCTCGACGTCGGGACGCAGAGATAGTTGTCGCCCCACGTGTGCTCGGCCGGCTCGGCCGGCTCGGTGATCTGCGTGCAGCGCATGCCCTCGATGGGACCGGCGTTGCTCCACTGGATGCCCAGATCCGAGTCCGAGCAGAGGTAGTTGTCCGTCCAGGTGTGCGGATCCGACTCCTCGTTGATCCACACGCACCACTTGCCAGGAAGAGGGCCCGAAGAGGACCAGGAGAGCGTCCGTCGAGGCCCATAGAGCGACTCGATCCCCCAGATGTCATCTCCCGCCAGGTTGCGGCGGAGCCCCGAGTAGTACGCGTACATGGACGCGCTGGAGTCATTGGAGTGGGCCAGGCCGATGGCATGGCCGGCCTCGTGGAGCGCGACGGTGGGCAGGTCATAGGCGTAGCTGCCATCATCCCGCCAGGTCTCCGCGTCATCGAAGTGCATGTCCCCGTTCTCCGGGTAGAAGGCATGCGCCAGCACACCGTTGCTCCCGTCGAAGGGATAGCCGTCGCCGTGGTCTCCCTGATACCAGCCGACGTAGATCTGCCTGTCGAAGAACCACGAGGACTCGTAGAAGGAGATGTCCGTCACGGCGGACCAGCGGGCGAACGCTCCGAGGACCGCGCCGCGAGAGCTGCTCTGCGGCAGGTCTCCCGTGTAGTTGTCGAAGTAGTAGGACAGGGAGCGGTCAGCCCAGGTGGTGCCATACGGGACGAACTCGGTCGTGCCTCCCGGTCCCGTCGCGCGCTTGCGAGGCTGATACAGATCCGGGAAGCCGCAGCGGGGCGTGCTCATGAGCGCGCGCGTCTGCTCGTTCAGGGTGCCATCCTCCTTCAGGCCATGCGCCTGCTGGAAGAGCCGCACGGCCGCCTCCAGCTCAGCACCGAAGTGCCGCGGATCCGCGGGGCTCGCCGCCACCGCGGGCTTCCATCCCGGGTACTGAACCTCGAGAGAGGGATTGGGGAAGTAACCGTAGGCGCGGAGGTACTCGTAGACGCGCTGGACCTCGGGGCCGGTGTCGCCCCTGGCCAGCGTGCGCTGGAGATCCTGCGCGGCCTGCGCTGCCGGTGCGGAGGGCTCGGTGACAGCGTCGGCGCCCTCTCCCGCAAGGGCGTTCGTGCCCAGACCCAATGAAAGGGCAAGCATCCCCATGTGACGAAGAGCAAAGGTCTTCACTTTGTGGCTCCTGTAGTGATGTATCGGCTCAAAGCCCGGTCGTGCGTGGACAGGGGGCAGCCCCGGGCATTCGGCATGGATCCCCTCGTGCGCACTGGGCAGGGATCCTGGCTCATGTGGCCATCCCCACCGGGTGCAGTGAGAAGATGCGGAGCGGCCGGATTGTTACCTGCGGCTTTCTTGGGCTCTCGCTGGCCTCGGCGTTGGCGGAGGCGTGTCGGCCAGCTCAAGGAGCGCCTGGCCCAGGGGCTCGACTACCGCCAGCGTCAGCGGGCCGAGCCACACCAGGAGGGCTCCGGAGCACTCACGACCAGGCTCCGCTGGTGCCGTGGGGTGCTGTCGTCGACGCCCCCGCTGCCGACTCCGAGCTGAGCGGCCAACGCAGAGCCCCCGCACTTCCTGGAGCACACAGGCAGCCGGGAAGCAGGGCCCACCCTGTCCGAAGGTGCTGGCCAAACCTGTCCGACAAGCCGGCAGCTTCGGCAAGGGCGCCACCGGGAGGCTCTCGAGCCGCTGGGGGGGGGTGCAGACCTTGAGAGAGCGGGACGCCGGGGCGGGCGGACCCGTTAGCGACGGGGGGACCCGCCCCGCAGCGAGGGACCCGCGACCTGTGTCCGTGCGCCTGGGGCTGAGGCTGGAGCGCTCGTGTCCCCGGTTTCATCCCTGTGAGGTTGAACTCCAGGCTCACACGCGGGACAGTCCCTCGGCGGTGAGGCGAAACAGACCGGGGATTCCGTCCGGCGCGTGGCCCAGCCTCGCCAGCGCCTGGCACTCGGCGGTGTCCGCCTCGCGGCACACCAGGGCGAACTCCCGCCACCCCAGGTTCACCCGCAGCGGCCCCTCTCCCACCTGCGCCGCGAGCCGTCGCCGCTGCTCCGCCGTGAGCAGCCGCGCCCCGTCGTGCCCGTCTCCCTCCGCCACCGCCCAGAGCCCGCTGAACGCCTCCGCCAGCCGCACCTCGCCCCGGTCCACCACCACCGGGTGCAGGGGGGCCGGGTGCGCCTCCAGGTTGCGCCACGCGGCGCCGTCCACCGCCTCCGCCGTCAGCCCCGCGGGCCCCAGCGCGGACTCGGGCAGGTAGCGCACGTACTCCGCGTCCTCCAGCACGTAGAAGATCTCCAGCCCGGCGGGGCCTGGGCGGTGCAGCGCCCCCACCGCCTTCGCCTCGAAGCCGCCGGGCCGCAGCACCGGACGCAGCCGGCGCTCCAGCGCGCCCGCCTCCTCTCCCAGCCCCGTGCTCATCCCCCCGAGCCGCGCGGCCAGCGCCTCCACGTGGGCCGCCAGCCCCTGCCTCCCGCCCCGGTAGGCCCCATACAGCGAGCCCACGTCCACCCGCGCCACCTCGCCTCCCGCCAGCTTCACCAGCACGTCCCGCCCCTGCAGCCGGAACTTCACCCCCGCGCGTCGCAGCGCCGCCGCCAGCGCGGCGTTGAACTCGGGGCGCAGCACCTGCTCCTCCACGGGCGCCTGCGCCGGCAGCGCCACCGCCTCCAGCTCCTCCCGCAACAGCCGCGCCTCCGCATCGAACGGATCCCTCTCCAGCACCTCCCTCACGTACTCCTGCGCCCGCCCCTTCTCGCCCCGGCGCAGCGCCAGCACCGCCAGCACCTTGGTCGCCTCGGGATCTCCGGGGTTGAGGGCCAGCGCCTCGCGCAGCACCTCCTCCGCGTCCCCGTGCCGCTCCAGCCCGAGCAGCGCCCGCGCCAGCCCCAGCCGCACCTGCACCTCCCGGGGGAAGTCGCGCCGCAGCCGCTCCAGCAGCGGCAGCGCCTCGCGGTCCGCCTCCGCGTTGACGAGCGCATGCGCCACCGTCAGCCACAGCGTGGGCCCCGAGCTCCGGCTGGCGGCCTCGCGCAGCGCGGCCAGCTCCGCCTCGCTCAGGGGCTCGCCCGCCTCCACCTTGCGGCGGATGCTCTCCAGGTCGGCGCTCACGGCGCGACTCTAGTGGGTCACCTCGCCCGCCCCAACCTTCTCTCCACCGGAGGCGGGCGCGGGGGAGGGCTCGGACGGGGGCGCCTCCGACTGGGAGAGGAACTCGTCCAGCGCCCCCACGTCGATCGGCTTGCGGAACACGGCGTCCACCAACGCCAGGGTGGCGCGGCTCTGCCCGCGCACGTCCATCCCCGTGACGATGGCCAGCAGCGCATGGGGCGAGCGCTTGCGCAGCTCGCGCGCCAGCTCCCACCCGGAGATGTCCGGCATGAGCGCGTCCAGCAGCGCCGCGTCATACCGGCGCCGCTCCCACATCTGGAGCGCCACCTCCGCGCTCTGGGCCATCTGCACGTCATAGCCCTCGTCTTGCAGCACCTCCGCCATCATCCGCGCGTTGTCCAGGTCGTCATCCACCACCAGCACGCGGCGCGTCTGCTGGAAGCGGCGCGGGCCCGCAAGGCGCGCCTCCTCGACCTGGGCTTCCCGCTCCCTGGCGGTGAGCACGCGCGGCAGCCTCACCACGAAGGCCCCGCCCTGCCCGCCCTCGGCGTTCTCCACCGTCAGCTCGCCCCCCCAGCGCTGCACCTGGGCGCGCACCACCGCGAGCTGCAGCGCCGCCTGGGGCGCCTCCACCTCCCGGTTGAGCGGATCGAACAGCCGGGCCAGCTCCTCCACCGCGTACGGCGGCCCCTGGTCCTGGATGCGCAGGGCGAGCCGGTCACCCTCCTCGCCGCGGGTGGTCAGCTCCAGCCGCCCGCCCTGCTCCATCCGGTCCCTGGCCGCCAGCAGCAGGCTGACCACCAGCTCGCGCAGGAAGCCCGCGTCGGCGCGGATCGCCCCTGGGGCTCCCAGGTGCAGCTCCACGGTGACGGGGTGCGCCCCGCGCTCCAGCTCGCCCCGCGCCAGCTCCAGCGCCTCGCGCACCACCGTGTCCAGCGGCACGTCGGTGAGCATCTCCTCGGTGCGCTGCACGTTGAACTCCTGCAGCCGGGCCACCAGCTCGCCCACCTGCCCCACCGTCTTGTCCAGCGAGTCCAGGTGCTCGGGCTTGAACTCGCGCCGCAGCAGGGTGATGCGCAGGCGCAGCACGTTCAGGAAGTTGTTGAGCGCGTGCGCCGCCCCGCTGGCCAGCTGCCCCAGCGCCTGCGCCCGGGTGCGCTGGAGCAGCCGCCCCTGCAGCCGCCGCAGCTCGTCGTGGGCGCTGACCAGCTGCCGCGACTTCGTGGCCGCCTCGGTCCGGTCCGTCATCGTCTGGATGACGCCCGCCAGCTCTCCGCCCTCCTCCCAGATGGGCGTGGCGCTCATCTCCAGCCAGGCCTCGCCACCGCCGGGGCGCTCCACCACCATCATCACGCCGCGCACCGGCCCGTGCTCCTTGATCGCCCGGGAGAAGGGCATGTCCGCCACCCGGAAGGGCTCGCCCGAGGGGTGATGCGCGCGCACCTGCGCCAGCACCGGCGCCAGCGAGGCGGAGGCCCGCGCCCCCACCACCGAGCGGATGGGCACGCCGATCAGCCGGCTGACGGGCGGCGTGGCGAAGGACACGCTCCCGTCCGCCTCGGCCAGCAGGATGCCCACGTCCATGTGGTACAGGATGGACTCCATCACCGCGGCCTCGCGGAAGCGCACCTCCTCCGTCCTCAGCACGCGCGCGTAGGAGGCCTGCGCCGAGGCGTTGGCCTCGCCCACCAGCTCGTTGATGAGCTCGGCCACCTCCGGCTCCAGGTGCCCCTCATGGCGGCGGGAGTAGACGCGGAGCAGCACGGCCTGGAGCGCCTTGAACTCGTGCACCAGGTCCTCGGGCTCGAAGCGCTGATCATACCGGAACGCCCCATGCGGGCGGACGATCTCCGGCCAGAGGCGCAGCACGTCATCCGGCCGCTCGTTGAGCAGGCGGGCCAGCTCCTCCAGCAACCGCCGCAAGGGCGCGCGCAGATCCCTCCCCGGCAGCTCCACCTCATAGATCTCTTCCCGGAGGCGCTTGGCCCACAGGCGCGCGACGCGCTCCCGCTCCTCCTGAAGCAGCTCGGACAGCGCGTCGATGGTCTCGTCGGGCTTCACGTCAAGTCAGCAAGGTGGCCATCTCGCGCCGCCATGGCCAGCCTGGGCAGGCGAGCAGGCGAGTTGCCCGGCCAGCGTGGCCTCCGCACGCTCCAGGGAGGCCCTACCGTTGAGAGAACGGAATGCGAGTGACGGGACAGGACAAGAACGGGTTCGAGCCGCTCAAGCTCTCCGACGCGGCCATGGCCCAGCTCTACAGAGGCGAGCTTGGCCGCTCGGACAAGTGGCGTACGCGCCTGGACACGACGACCAACTGGGCGCTCACCACCACCGCGGCGGTCATCTCCTTTGGCTTCGCCAACCCCGCCAGCCCCCACGTGACGTTCCTGGTGGGCATCTGGATGGTGATCTCCTTCATGATCATCGAGGCGCGCCGCTACCGGTACTATGACTTGTGGAACCGCCGGGTGCGGCTGCTGGAGGACGGCTACTGGGCGCCCATCCTGCGCCATGAGCCGGTGGATCCGGACGCCTTGCGCGAGCTGGCGGTGGAGCTCTCCCGGCCACAGCTCCACCTCTCGTTCTTCTCCGCGATCGCCACGCGCCTCAACCGCGCCTACGGGCCCATCCTCATCGTCCTGCTGCTGAGCTGGTTCGTGAAGATGTACAGCCACCCGCACCCGCCCTCCACCTTCAGCGAGTTCGTCCACCGGGCCCACGTCGGCCCCGTGCCCGGCGGCCTGATCATGAGCGTGCTCGCCGTGGCCTCGCTGCTGGCGGCCTACCTCTTCATCTCCTCGTTCTTCGTCCGCGCGCCGCTGGGCGAGCTTCGCCCGCGGGCCCGCCCCCGCCGCTACACCCTGTGGGAGTCCTTCTACCGGCCCTATGCGCTGCGCCGGCCTCGCCGCCACCCCCGGCCTCGGCCGCCTCCTCCGCCTCCCTCGCCACCACCGTTCACCTCCACACACTGAGTGAGGGCGGGCCGGCGCTGGCGAGGCCCTTGCGCTCTGGGGAAGGCAGAGGGGGCCTTGTGGCTCCCATCAGCCACACGGAGCCCGGGGGCTTTTCCTCCTTCCGAGCGCCGGATTTTTGTGGCTTGAATCCGCCCCATGGCGAACCGCACTGTCACGATCATCAATGGCGATGGCATTGGCCCCGAGGTGATGGCGGCCACGATCCGCGTCCTCGAGGCGCTCAAGGTGCCGCTGGACTTCGAGCACAAGGACGCTGGCGCCGAGGTGATCGCCAAGTACGGCACCAACCTGCCGCACGAGACGGTGGAGTCGGTGCTGCGCAACGGCGTGGCGCTCAAGGGCCCCACGGGCACGGTGGTGGGCGGCGGCATGCCGTCGGCGAACGTGGGCCTGCGCAAGCGGCTGGATCTCTACTCCTCGCTGCGCCCGGTCAAGAGCGTGCCCAACGTGAAGACGCGCTACGAGAACGTGGATCTGATCGTCGTGCGCGAGAACACCGAGAGCCTCTACGCCGGCCTGGAGCACATCATCGTCCCGGGCGTGGTGGAGTCGCTGAAGATCATCACGGAGAAGGCCTCCACGCGGATTGCCCGCTTCGCCTTCGAGCACGCGAAGAAGCTGGGCCGCAAGCGGGTGACGGCCGTCCACAAGGCCAACATCATGAAGCTGTCGGACGGCCTCTTCCTGGACTGCTGCCGCAAGGTGGGCCGCGAGTACCCGGAGATCCAGTACGAGGAGGTCATCATCGACAACCTCTGCATGCAGCTGGTGAAGGACCCCTCGCGCTTCGACGTGATGGTGCTGGAGAACCTCTACGGCGACATCGTCAGCGACTTGTGCGCCGGCCTGGTGGGTGGCCTGGGCGTGGTGCCGGGGGCGAACATCGGCGAGCGCACGGCGGTGTTCGAGGCGGTGCACGGCACGGCGCCGGACATCGCGGGCAAGGGCATCGCCAACCCCACGGCGCTGATGATGTCGGCGGTGATGATGCTGGACTGGCTGGGCCTGCGCGACGAGTCCAAGCGGATGGAGAACGCCATCACCAAGGTCTACACCGAGGGCAAGGTGCGCACGGGAGACCTGGGCGGCCAGGCCAACACGCGCGAGTTCACGGACGCCATCATCGCCGCGCTGTAGCGCCGGGTGACACGCGGCGCGGCATGGCCTTGAAGGCCCTCGACAGCGCCCTGGAGGAGTGATGCAGGAGCGGAGCGCGCCCCTACGGGGACTGCGGGATGCGTGGCAGCGGGCCCGCCAGCGGTGGTGGGTGCGCTGGGGCGTGGATCTGGCCGTGGTGGCGCTCCTCTTCACCGCGGTGATGGCCTGGCAGACCCGCCACCTGCCGGACGCGGGGACGCCGGCGCCGGACTTCCACCTGCGCGAACTCTCCGGCGGGCAGGTGCGCCTGTCAGAGCTGCGCGGAAAGCCGGTGGTGCTGGCCTTCTGGGCCCCCTGGTGCGGGGTGTGCGAGGCCGAGTCCTCCACCCTCTCGGCCCTGCGGAGCATGGTGGGCGAGCGAGCACACATACTCACGGTGGCGGTGGCCTACGAGGACGAGGAGGACGTCCGGCGCTTCGTCCGCGAGCGCGAGGCGGACTACCCGGTGCTGCTGGGAGACGACGCGGTGATGCGGGCCTTCCGCGTGGACCGCTTCCCCACCACCTTCATCCTCTCCCCCGAGGGCCGCATCGAACAGGCGACCGTCGGCTACACCACGCGGCTCGGGCTGCTGTGGCGGCTGTGGCGCGCCTCCTGACCGGCCGGCCCGCCGGGCCTCCGGGCACGGCCCGCGGAGGAAGGAGGGTTGGCTGGTGCGTTGGGGATCCCATCGTGCTTTCTTCCCAGGCGGGGAGAGCCCTGGAGGTGAGGAACGATGCGCGCGGTGGTCTTCGAGCATGATGAGGACGCGGGCGTGGGCCTGGTCGGTCCCGCGCTCCAGCAGGCCGGCTTCACCCTCGTGAAGCGCTTCCGGACGACGCGCCGGGAGGACGTGGACGCCGAGCTGGTGGTGGTGATGGGCGGCCACATGGGCGTCTACGAGGCAGACCAGCACCCCTTCCTGCGCGAGGAGATCGCCCTGCTCTCCGAGCGGCTCGCCAACGAGCGGCCCTGCCTGGGCATCTGCCTGGGCGCGCAGATGCTCGCGTCCGCCTCCGGCGCGGAGGTGCTGCTCGGCAAGAACGGCCTCGAGGTGGGGGCCACCCCCGTCCGGTGGACGCAGGAGGGGATGAAGGATCCGGTGATCACCGGCGTGCGCCCCCGCACCGTGGTGGCCCACTGGCACCAGGACACCTTCAAGCCCGTGGCGGGCGCCACGCTCCTGGCCTCCACGGACCGGTACACGCAGCAGGCGTTCCGGCTCGGCAAGTCCTACGGGTTCCAGTTCCACCTGGAGCTGGGCGCCCAGGACATGGAGCGCTGGCTGACGGACTCGGCGGACTCGCTCGCCCAGTGCGGCAAGGATGTGCAGGAGCTGCGGGGCCAGCTCCCCAAGCTGAAGGCCGCCGAGGAGGAGCTCTCCGAGCTGCGGAGCCGCCTCGCGCACCACTTCGCCAAGGCGGTCCGCTGAAAGGAGCCATATGGGCTGGCTGGGAACCCTGAGCCTCGGGCTCGCGTTGATGGCCACCCCACCCCGCGTGCAGATGCCGCGGGCGGTGTGCACAGGCCGTGGGGCCTGCATCACCCTGATCCAGGAGGCACGCACCGACGACGGTGTCCTCCTCCTGCGCCTGGAGGAGAAGCTGCCACGCCGGCTCGCGCCGGACTCAGCCTTCAGCCTGTGGCTCGCCTGGCCGCTGGAGGCCGAGCGGCAGCGCCAGCTCGTCTTCCGCTCGGGGGAGTTCCTGAGCACGGTGGAGACCCCCGCGGGCCGCTTCGAGCTCTTCGTCCCGCCCAAGGTCCTGGTGCGGCGCACTCCGAGCGAGCCGCCCGCGGCGCTCGTGAATGTGGCCTTCGACCCGGCCGTGAGAGGCACCTTGAAGGCGGTGGTGAACGAGGTGGTGGCGGCCGCCGAGGCGCGGGGCCTGCTCACGCCGGAGCAGCAGCAGGCGCTCGCGGCCCGGCAGAAGGCCCTCGAGGAGCGACTGCCAGAGCTGATGCGCGCGCTGGACGGCTTGCGCGCGAAGCCCTCGGATCCAAAGGCCCGGGAGAGCTTCCTCTCCACCCTGATGGCCTTTCCCGGCGACGAGCTGGACCCGGCCTCTCGCGCGATCGCGGCCGAGACGTTCCTCACCGCCGACCAGCGCCACGCGCTGCGCAAGGCGGGTTACGAGGTGGTGGGGCGGCGCTGGCTGGAGTACCCCGAGACGAGCGGCGAGCTCGCGTACCGGCTCCACATTCAAGGGGCCGCGGTGGAGCAGCTCGTGCGCGAGTGGAACGCGGGCCTGCGCGGCCCGGCCTCCGGCCTGGAGAACGTCCCCCGGCCGGCGCTGGAGGTGGAGCGCGCCCGCCGTCACGATGACGTCAGCTTCACCCTCGAGGTGCGCAACGACGACGGGCGCACGCGGATGGAGCAGGTGCTGCAGCGACTGCTCGCGGTGCCTGGGGTGCGCCCCGCCCCCGGACCTCCCCTGCCGCCAGCACGCATCCCGTAAAATACCGGCAATAATCTTTCCAAGAAACTCTCGCGGGCGCGCTGCGATAACCACATTGTCAGCAGTTTCCACACACCTTCCCGAGAGTTCGCCATGCGCGTCGCCCAGAACGAAATTCAGAAGTCTTTCCAGGCGTTTACACCGATCACCCAGGCCACTCCTCCCTCTACCCCCGCGGCTCCGGCCGCCCAGCGCAGCGTCCAGGGGGATGGCTTCGAAACCTCCACCCTGGTTGGTACGCGCTCCGCGGCGCGTGCGGACAGCTTCCAGGCCGCCAACACGACGTACGTGGTCCAGTCGGGGGACACGCTCACCCGCATCGCCCAGCGCTTTGGCACCACGGTGGGCGCGATCCAGCGCGCCAACAACATCGCAAACCCCAACATGATCTTCGTCGGCCAGCGGCTCAGCATCCCCGGTGGCACCACGCCCACCACGCCCACCACGCCCACCACTCCCACCACGCCGACGCCTCCGAGCGCACCCTCCTCCTATGTGGTCCGGTCGGGGGACACGCTCGGCGGCATCGCCCAGCGGTTTGGCACCACGGTGGGCGCGCTCCAGCGCGCCAACAACATCTCCAACCCCGACATGATCTTCGTCGGCCAGCGGCTCACCATCCCCGGCGGCACCACGCCGACCACGCCGACCACACCCACCACGCCGACCACGCCGACGGGCCCGCTCACCAACGATCCCAACCACCAGTTCACCCTGCAGGAGCTGTGGCCCACCATCGAGCGCTACGGCAACCAGTACGGCTTCGATCCGAAGATCCTCGCGGGCATGGTGTTCCAGGAGTCCAGCTTCAAGAACCACCTGGTGCACCTGGACGGCACGGGCCACGGCCTGCTGGGCTACGACGACAACGGCCTGCTGGGTGACTTCGAGCAGTGGGTGCGCGCCAACAAGCCGGGCCAGCAGAACTTCTACGCGGGGCGCGGCCACAACGCGGTGAGCATCCCGCCCGACTGGCAGCTCGAGTTCGCCGCCAAGAAGCTGTCGGACTTCTCTCGGGCCTACGGCGGCCCGTACGCGGCGGCGCGCGCGTGGCACCGCGGGCCGGGAGGGATGAACGACTCGCTCGGCTGGAACTACGAGCGGCTCATCCGGAGCCACGTGGACAACCTCTTCTAACTAGACCTCCTCGAACCTCGTGCCTGTGGCGCCCATGCCCTCCAAGGCATCCTTGATTTCCTCGGAGACAATCAGCGGGCTGCTCCACCCCTCGCACCGCAACACCTGGGCGCTTCCCGCCTTGGCCTTGTCGATACGCATGTCACGCACGGAGGCATACTGACCGACCTTGTGAGGCACTCCGTCCTCATGCGTCCAGAGTTCGATCCGGGACGCCTGTTCGTCGATACAGCGGATCAGGCGTGTGGCCACGAGGATAAGGTACTGATCCGGTTGGCCCTCCACATCCACGGGGATCAGTTGCACGTCGTCCGGGGCCAACTCCGCGAACATGGAGGCGACCCGGACATGAACCACCGGGATGTTTAGGCCCGCCTCTGTGTAGTCCAGCGGCGTGCCCTCGATCTCGATGGGGATTCTCAAGCGGCTCTTGATGTGGACGGGCGTTCCCCTCCAGAATTCGTAATCGTCCACTTTGACGCCCTGGGTGTTCCGGGGCATCGCCAAGTGCCAACGGTTCGGGAACATCACGTCGTCGGCCAGTCTGAAGAAACGCTTGGTCATGGACTCCGTTTATCGCGGCTTGGCTTGGGTGAGGAGTTGGTTCAGTTCAGTTCCCGGGGTGGCGATCTGCTTGGCCAGTTTCCGGAGTCGGGCCGTCAACGCCGCCCGGCAGTCCACGACGCTGCGACAGGCCGCCGTGGCTTCGAGGAGTTCGTCCAAGATGATCTGATGATACCGCTTGGGGTGTGGTCCGTAGTGCCCGGGCAGAGGCATTTTGTTCGCCGGGTCCTCCATCGACATTCCCGCCTTGGCGAAGATCTCCCGGAACCTCGGTGTCCATGGGCCACCGCGCGCGGTGGATTTATCGTTGCAGATGGTGGCGATGTGGTGCGTCTCGATGCAGGGGTTCGTGCCGCCACTGCCACTGGCCCCCATCGTCATCGCGGTGGCGACCACCGTCACGCTCACGCCCTCCGCCGTCAGCGCGATCTCCTCCACCGAGCCCAACGCGGACAGCGAAATTCTTGCCGTGCCATCGGCCTGCACGGACACCTGCGCCGAGCCGGGCAGCGTCGGCACCTTCGCCGCGAACAGTTTCGCCGTCGAGCCAA
>JAFGNZ010000006.1 GCA_016926755.1 Myxococcaceae bacterium
ATCCTGGCGGACCTCGACGGGGACCTGGTAGGTGGCGCCACCGACGCGGCGGCTCTTCACCTCGAGCACCGGCTTGACGTTGTCCAGCGCCTTCTTGAAGGTCTTCAGGGGCTCTTCCTTCGCGCGCTCCTCGATGAGGGCGAAGGCGCCGTAGCACACGCCCTCCGCGATGGCCTTCTTCCCCTTGCGCATCAGGTCGTTGACGAACTTGGTGACGAGGCGATCCTGGTACTTCGGATCAGGCAGGATCTTGCGCTTGGCGACTACTCGACGACGAGGCATCTCTTCTTCCCTTACGCCCTACCCCCGCTTGCGGGAGTCCACAGGGCTTCATGTACCGCACGAAACAACGAACAAGGCGCGCTCCCCAGGGTGTGGGGCGAGCGTCCCGACTCGACTGCGGGAGGTGATCGAACCGCCTCAGCTCGGGCGCTTGGCGCCGTACTTGGAGCGGCTCTGCTTGCGACCCGCCACGCCGACAGAGTCCAGCGTGCCGCGGATGATGTGGTAGCGCACGCCCGGGAGGTCCTTCACGCGGCCTCCGCGGATCATCACCACCGAGTGCTCCTGGAGGTTGTGGCCCACGCCCGGGATGTACGAGGTGACCTCGATCCCGTTGGTGAGACGCACGCGCGCCACCTTGCGAAGCGCCGAGTTCGGCTTCTTCGGCGTGGTGGTGTACACGCGGGTGCAGACTCCGCGCTTCTGGGGGCACTCCTTGAGGGCGGGGCTCTTGCCCTTGATGTTCAACTTCTCGCGGCCCTGGCGGACCAGCTGGCTAATCGTCGGCACTGATGCTTCCTCTCATGGCCGCCGCGGACGAAATGGGGCGGCGCATATAGACCTACAAGCACGTTTGAAAAAGGGCCGCGAGTATAGGGAGGGACCTTCCCGTGTCAAGCACCGCCTGACCCTCGAACGGTAGGAACCGTCGAGCGGGAGGGGATCCATTCCTGGAATACGCGGACAGCGCGCTCCTCTACTCCGGGTGCGGCTAGAAGTCGAGGAGCATCACGAGGGCGTCCTCCTTCTCCTCCACGTAGTAGTTCGGCCGCACGCCCACCGACCGGAAGCCCAGGGAGCGGTAGAGGCCGATCGCCGCCTCGTTGCTGCGGCGCACCTCCAGGGTGGCCAGCGAGCAGCGGCGCTCCCGCCCCCGGGCGAGCACCTCGTCCATGACGGCGCGGCCCACCCCCCGGCGGCGGTGCTCGGGCGCCGTCGCCACGTTGAGGATGTGGACCTCGTCCTGGACAATCCAGAAGATGGCCAGGCCCAACAGGCGCTTCTCCCCACCCGGCAGCAGCTCCTCCACCAGCAGGACGGTGGACCAGTCGTGCTCCAGCTCCCTGCGCAGCAGCTCGGGCGACCAGGGGCTGCGGAAGGACGCCTGCTCCAGGGCGATCACCGCTGGCATGTCCTCGTCGGTCATCCGCCGGATCAGGAATGGGTGCTCGCGCTCCCGCGGCGCCTCCTCGCGCATCTGCCTCATCGCCGCGCCTCCCGCGCGAAGGGAGCCACCCGTCGCACCTGCGCGGAACTGTGCAGTTCGGTCACCTCCTGCGCGGTGAGCAGATCGTAGCGCTCCTTCCTCAGCTTTGCCTGGAGCCGGGTCTTCACCGCCGCGTAGCCCTCCGGGTACTCGCTGGAGTGCTGCTGGAAGTAGCGGAACACCTCCGCCTCACTCACCTGGGCGCGGGGGCGAATCCGGCTGTCGAGGATGCGCTCCGCGCGCACGCGCCGCGCCAGCACCTCCGTGAGGAGCTTCACATCCGCCCCCGAGCGTGCCAGGAAGGCCTGAAACTCCTCCTCGCTCTCGAAGCGCCCACGGAACCCAGCCACCCGCGCCTCCACCTCCGCCTGCTCGGCGGGGAACGCCTCCAGCCGCTCCGCGCTCAGCACCTGCAGCCGCACGTTGATGACCAACTCGAGCCCTCCCCGCAGCGCCTCGTCATCGAGCGGCGCGAAGGCCGCCTGCATGGCCCCTCTCTGGACGAGCGCTACCCGCGTCTCGAACTCCAGCTCGCTCTGCGTGAGGACCTGGCCCTCGATGACCGCGACCACCCGGTCCATGAGCCGGCCCTCAGGGCCGGGCTGGGCCTCCGCGGGTACCCCGCCGCCCTGCGCCTGGGCCAACACCGCGGCCGGCGCGACCGTCAGCCACGCCGCCAGCAACAGGGGCACCGCTCGGCGCGGGCACGGCGTTGCGATGGCCACCTTCATCTCCGGCCACTTTATACATCGCGCCCGGCGGCACGCATCGCGCTGGCGCTGTCCGTTTGGCTGGTTACGTTCTTGCAGAAGGAATTTTCCAGGATAGGGCGGCAATGGCGGACGACTACTACCAGATCCTCGACGTCCCTCGGACAGCCTCCGCGGAGGACATCAAGAAAGCCTTCCGCAAGCTGGCCCGCAAGCACCACCCGGACGTCAACCCGGGCAACAAGGCCGCCGAGGAACGCTTCAAGCAGCTCAACACCGCCTTCGAGGTGCTGTCGGATCCCAAGAAGCGCAAGCTCTATGACGAGTTCGGCGAGGACGCCGCGAAGATGGGGTTCGACGAGAAGAAGGCCGACGCGTACCGGGCCTACCGCTCCGCTCGGACCGGGGGGCGCGGCGAGGGCATGGGCGGCATCCCCTTCTCTGGCGGCGGCGTGGACTTCGATCTGGGAGATCTCTTCGGGGATCTCTTCGGCCGGGCCGGTGCCGGAGGGGGGTTCGATGTCGGCGAGGTCTTCGGGCGCCGCGCGCGCCCCCAGGGCCCCGAGCACGGGGAGGATCTCACCGCCCAGGTGACGCTCTCCCTGGCCGAGGCCATCACCGGGACCGAGCGCGTCCTCTCCATCCAGCGCCCGGGGCGCTGCCAGCGCTGCCAGGGCCGAGGCGAGACGGGCCACTCCGGCCCCTGCCCCACCTGCAAGGGCACCGGCCGCCTGCGCCGCAGCGCCGGGGCCTCCTTCGCGAGCGCCTGCCCCACGTGCAACGGCACCGGGCGCGCCGCGGAGGACTGTCCGGTGTGCGAAGGCACGGGCGTCGCCAAGGAGACGACGCGCCTCACGGTGAAGATCCCGCCCGGCGTCCAGACAGGCTCGAAGGTCCGGCTCGGAGGCCAGGGAGCGGCCGGTCCCCATGGCGGCCCCCCCGGAGATCTCTACATCGAGACCGAGGTGGCCGAGCACCCGCTGGTGCGCCGCGAGGGGGATGATCTCTACATGGACCTCCCGGTGACGATCAGCGAGGCCATCCTCGGCGCCGAGGTGAAGGTGCCCACCTTTCAGGGCGAGGTGACGGTCAAGGTCCCACCGGGCTCCCAGTCCGGCCGGAAGATGCGCCTCAAGGGCCGCGGCGCTCCCTCGCTCAAGGCGGGCCCCACCGGCGATCTGTACCTGGTCCTCCAGGTGAAGGTCCCCGAGGAGAGCAGCCCCGAGGTGAAGGCCGCGGCCGAGACGCTCGCCCGCGCCTACCCCCGAGACGTCCGCCAGGAGTTGAAGCTCTAGGCGCCCAGCGGACGATGGGAATGTGCCTGACTTCTTGCCTATTGCCTTGCCGCGCGCTGCGTCCTACACGGCGCATCCACATCTCGCCCCTCTCTGGAGCACGTACACATGGGCATCTTCGATCTCTTTAGTGGTGGCTCTGGCCCCGAGAAGGCCCTCAAGCTCAAACCCAAGGTGACCCAGAAGTACGGGGATCCTGCCTCGCGCCAGAAGGCCATCCAGCAGCTCGGGGAGATGAAGATCCCCGAGGCCGTCAGCGTGCTGCTGGCGCGCTTCACCGTCACGGTGGAGCCGCTGACGACGGACGCCGATGAGAAGGAGCACGTCTTCGAGCTCATCAAGGGCTTCGGCAAGGACGCGGTCGCGCCCATCCAGGACTTCCTCCGCAAGAGCGACCAGGCCACCTCCTGGGCGCTGCGGCTGCTGGGGGCGCTGCTGCCGGAGGCCGAGATCATCGGCATCTGCGTGGACACGCTCAACCACCTGAGCAGCCACTACACGCGGGATCCGGAGAAGAAGGTCGTCCTCCTGCACCACGTCACCGGAAAGGAGGATCCGCGCATCGCCTCCGCCGTCCTCCCCTTCCTGGAGGACATGTCGGACGACGTGAAGATCGCCGCGCTCAAGGCGCTCGGGCCGATCAAGCACGAGCCGGCCCGCGAGCCCATGCTCAAGCTCCTCACCGCGGATGACACAGCGCGCCGCGTGCAGACGGCAGTCCTCTCCGCGCTCCAGGAGAGCGGCTTTGGCGTCCAGGGCTTCCGCGAGAAGGTGGAGTCCCTCCTCGTCGAGCCCTATGCCCTTGACAAGGCGGGCCTCGTCGTCAAGCGGTAGGCCTGAGCGCCACGCCGCGGCGCGGCGGCCCCGGATGTCGGGCAGCCGACACGGCCTCTGTCCTCTTGGGCGCACCCACCCAAGAGGGTCATTCCCCCCGGTTGGGGCCTTGGAGCAGGATGGCCCGGCTGCCGCGCCCCAGAGACGCCTGGCATCCCGCCACGCAGTGCGGTTCCGAGATTCCCGTGCGCTCCTCCAAGAAGAAGGGTCCACCGCTCGCCGAGGTCGTGGCGCTCCGCCCCCACCTGAAGAAGCAGCCCAAGCGGGCGGTCAAGCCCAGCCCCCCCGTCGAGCCCGAGGTCGCCGAGCGCGCCCTGCTGGAGATGGCGCGCAACCTCACCACCAGCGCCGGCACCACCGAGGTGCTTCGCACCTACCTGCAGACCCTCTTCAACCTGCTCAAGCCGAAGGTCTGCTACGTCGCCCGCTTCTTCCATGAGCGCAACCAGCTCCACGTCGAGCACGTGCGGGGCCGCTACGACGACCGCGTCACCGCCGCCGTGCCCGAGGAGGGGGTGGTCGGCCGCGCCTTCTCGCAGAACGCCGTGCTGCGCGAGGATGACACCGTCGTCGTCCCGCTCGAGAGCCCCCAGGGCGTCACCGGCTGCCTGGCCTTCATCGCCCCGCGCCGCGAGGCCTCGGAGACGCTGCTGAGAGCCCTCGCGGGCCAGCTCTCCGCCGCCTACGAGGTGGCGCGCCTGCGCGACGACTCCGCCCGGCGCAACAAGGATCTGCAGACGGCCATCGCCGGCCTCAAGAGCCTGGAGCAGCACCGCGAGGAGCTGCTCGGCAACGTCTCGCACGACCTGAAGAACCCGCTCACCACCATCAAGGCCTACCTGGCCATGGTGGGCCGCGAGAAGCTGGGCCCCCTCACCGACGCCCAGCGCCGCGCCGTGCAGATCTGCGATCGGAACGCGGATCGCATGCTGCGCATGGTGAACGATCTGCTGCTCATGTCCCGGCTCCAGTCCGGGAAGATGCAGCTCAACCAGCGCCCCTTCGGCATCAAGGCGGTGGCCGAGGAGGTGCTGCGCGCGCTGGCCGCGCTGGCCGAGCACAGCAAGGTGCGCCTGGTCATCCCCCCGTGCCCGGAGGTCTTCGTCCGCGGAGACCGCGAGCGCCTCGCCGAGGCCATCCACAACCTGGTGGAGAACGGCATCCACCAGAGCGAGGAGGGCGGCGTGGTGGAGGTGCGCGTCTCCACCGAGGAGGGGCTCGCCGCCCTGTCGGTGAAGGACTGCGGCCCGGGGCTCTCCCAGGAGGAGCTGGAGAACGTCTTCGATCCGTTCTACCGGGCCCGCTCCGGCACGCCGCGCCCCCTGGGCGGCCGGTTGGGGCTGCCGCTGGTGGCCAAGATCCTCGCGCTCCATGGCGGACGGGTGGAGGCCTCCAGCACCCTGGGGGAAGGCTCCACCTTCCAGATCGTGCTCCCCATGTTCGCCGGGGCGGTGAGCGTGCCGGACCTGACGCAAGCCGCCCCCCGCGCCGGCGGCATCCTCCTGGTGGAGGACGACGCGGACTGCCGCGAGGTACTCCAGCAAGTGCTGGAGCAGGAGGGCTACCGCGTCATGTCCACCTCGGGGGCGGCGGAGGCCCGCTCCGTCCTGACCCACATCCGCCCGGCCATGGTGCTGCTGGATCTGCGGCTCAGCCAGGAGGATGGGCGCTCCGTGCTGCACTTCATCCGCTCCACCGAGTCCCTCTCGGACGTCGTCGTCTACATCATCTCCGGCGCCAGCGAGGTGGCCTCGCTCAGCTCGGGCCAGGGGCTGGACCGCATCGACGGCTTCTTCGAGAAGCCGCTCCAGCTCCCCCGGCTGCTGGACACCGTGGCTTCGGTGGTCCGCCCCAGCCGCCGCAACCCGGCTGTGCCCTGAGCGGCGATTGGCCCACGAAAGAAGCTGGAAAGCCCCTCTCCTTCGCTAGTATCCGCGGGACCCCTGAGCTCTTCCGTCGGAGGAGGCCTGCGTGGAGACTGCGGTGGCTCAGACAGCGAACCAAGAGGCGGCCGTGTTGAAGGAAGAGTTCGGACCGGTCTCCCGGATCCTGGGGGCCCGGTACTTCGACGGGGTGCACTTCCCTCCCGAGTCCGAGCACGATCTGCGTGAGCTCCACAAGAAGGGGTTCGTGGTCCACGTGATGCGCTCCACCGCGTGGATCAACTTCCTCTACCTGACCTGGGCCATGGTGCGCCGCGCCCTGCCCCCCATCCGCGCCGTGGTGAACCTGCGCCCCTGGTTCACCCGCCCCTTCCGCAAGACGGCCCAGCGCGGGGACTTCGACGTGCGCTTCACCTACGCCCGGCGCCACGGCGGCAGCGGCCTCATCTTCCTGAAGAAGACGGCGCTCTTGAGCGCCTCGGGCAAGGACATCGAGGAGAACCCCTTCCCCGCCCTGGTCTCCATGGCGCGCAAGGGGGACCGCACCGTCTTCCTGGTGCCGGAGCTGTTCGTCTGGGAGAAGCGCACCGCCCGCATCAAGCCCGGCATCATGGACAGGGTGTTCGGCAGCCCCGAGGCGCCGGGCTTCCTGCACTCCATGGTGGCCTTCTTCCGCAACTACCGCCGCGCCCAGTTCCGCGTGGGCGAGCCCATCGACCTCAAGCGCTTCATCGAGGAGAACCCCCAGGACTCCGATGAGGTGATCGCCCGCAAGGTGCGCAGCGCGCTGAACCACCACCTGGCCCGCGAGACGCGCGCCGTCTTCGGCCCGCCCCTCAAGCCCACCGAGCGCCTCATCGACGAGACGATGCGGGATCGGCACCTGCGCAAGGCGCTGGACGCGCACGCCGCCTCCGTGGGCCGCCGCCCCCAGAGCGTCTACCGCGAGGCGCGGCGAGACCTGCAGGCCATCGCCGCGCGCCCCAGCCCCACCGCGCTGGCCTTCGCCTCGCCCGTGCTGGACTGGGTGTTCCAGCGCATCTACGACGGCATCGAGGTGGATGAGGCCGGGCTCCACCGGGCGCTCAAGGCCGGCAGCCGGGCGCCCATCGTCCTGTGCCCCTCGCACAAGAGCCACGTGGACTACCTGGTGATGAGCTGGGTGCTCTGGAACCGGGGCTACGCGGTGCCGCTGGTGGCCGCGGGCGCCAACCTCTCCTTCTTCCCGCTGGGGCCCTTCCTGCGGCGCTGCGGCGCGTTCTTCCTGCGCCGCTCCTTCAAGGGCGATCCGATCTACTCCGCGGCCTTCCAGGCCTACGTGCGCAAGCTGGTCAACGACGGCGTGCACCAGGAGTTCTTCCCCGAGGGAGGCCGCTCCCGCACCGGCAAGCTGCTGCCGCCCAAGCTGGGCATGTTCACCTGGCAGGTGGAGGCCGTGCTGGAGGGGGCTCGCGGCGATCTGGTCTTCGTCCCCGTCTCGATCGACTACGAGAAGGTGGTGGAGTCCGGCAGCTACTCGAAGGAGCTGGCCGGCGGGGAGAAGAAGCCTGAGGATCTCAAGGCCCTGCTGAGCACGCCCAAGGTGCTCACCGCGCGCTACGGCCGCATCTACCTCACCTTCGACGAGCCGCTCTCGCTGGTGGAGCTGATGAAGAGCCGCGGGATCACCCCGGGCGAGCACGTGACGGAGGAGCAGCGCAAGGGCCTGGTGCGCGCGCTCGGCAACCGGGTGATGTACGGCATCAGCAAGGTGTCCACCGTGACGCCGCACGCCCTGGTGAGCGCGGCGCTGCTGGCCCACCGCCGGCGCGGTGTCACCCAGCGCGAGCTGTCCGAGCGCATCACCCTGCTGCGCCGCATCGCCGACGAGGAGCGCACCCCGCTGTCGAAGCCGCTGGCCAACGCCCCGAGCGATCCCGAGACGATGGGGCCCATCCGGGACGCCCTCCAGACGTTCCGCTCGGATGGGATGCTGCGCACCCAGCAGGCGCGCGGCGAGGTCATCTACCAGCCCGAGGACGAGCGCCGCGCGGAGCTCTCCTTCTACAAGAACACGCTGATGAACCTGGTGGTGCCGCGCAGCCTCGTGGCCAACGCGCTGCTGGCGGGCGCCCCCGCCTCCTACGAGGTGGTGAAGTCCCGCGCGCTGTTCCTCTCGCGCCTCTTCAAGGTGGAGTTCATCTACCGGGTGGGCAGCACCTTCGACACCCTCTTCTCGGAGACGGTGGAGGCCCTGGTGCGCATGGGGCTGGTGCTGCGCTCCGATGAGACCCTCCAGCTCGCCCCCGAGCCGCACGCGCGCCCGGAGCTGGAGTTCCTCGCGGACCTGCTGCGCGACTACCTCGAGGCGTACCTGCTGGCGGCGATGACGCTGAAGGACGTGGCCGACGGCGTGGCCACCGATCGCAAGGCGTTCGTCCGGCTCGCCATGGAGACCGGCCGCGCCGAGTTCCACGCGGGCCGCCTCGGCGCCGCCGAGTCCCTCGCGAAGACGACGCTGGAGAACGCCGTGGCGTACCTGCTCGACCAGAAGTACCTCGTCGAGGAGGACAAGAAGCTCAAGCTGGGGGCGATCGCCGCGGAGCCCGCCGCGCGCGAGCAGCTCGCCCAGGAGATCCGCCTGTACCTGCAGCGCGCGTGAGCCTCCCGGCCTGCCCTACAGGCCCGTGCGGAATGGGATGCGCACCTCCTCGGTGAGCGCGTTGCCCTCGTAGTCGGTGAGGATCGTGCGCAGCACCAGGGTGTAGGAGGTGTTCGCGGTGAAGGCCCCCGCGGCCGCGTTCACCTGGACGGTGTACGGGAGATCCCCACGCTCGATGTCCTCCTCCCCCTCCGCGGTTGGGGGCACCGAGACGCGCAGGGCCACCTCATCGCGCCCGGAGAACACGGCGATGCCAGGGCGCAGCGTACGCACGTCCATCAGCTCCGAGAAGGTGATGCGCAGGGTGCCGCCCGCCGCGAGCGTCCCGTTGGCCGTGGGCTCGGTGGACTGCACCTCGGGGGGATCCGTGTCCCGCACGCCGAGGACGGGATCCTCCGGCTCCAGGCACCCGGCGAGCCCCAGCACGGCCCAGGCGATCAGCAGGCGGCGCATCACCGACACCCCTTCTGGACGAGGCTGCTCTCCGAGTGGCACTTGAGGCACGCGCGATCATTGGCCGCCGCGAGCCGCTTGCACGCGCTGGCGAAGCCGCTCGGGTGGGGGTTGATCTGCCGGCGCGTGGACAGCTCCGAGTGGCAGCTCATGCAGGACTCCTCTCGGTGGCAGGCCGTGCACTGGCGCAGATCCCTCGAGGCGACGATCCCGTGGTGCTGGGGCCCGATCACCTCCACCCAGGTGGCGTAGTCCGGGTGCACCTTCACGTTGCGCGGGCGCAGGGAGGGATCCGCGTCCATGCCCACGCCGGAGCGCTCGTGGCAGGCGGCGCAGAAGGACTGGAGGCGGTGACAGCTCTCGCAGCGCGCCGCGTCCGTGCGGGCCTGGACGGGGTGCAGCGTGATGTAGTCGTTGGGGTGCACCGACAGCGGCTTCTGCAGCGAGTCGTGGCACTGCTGGCAGTAGGAGTCCGCGTGGCACTCCAGGCACGTCTGCCGGGACACCGCGGCGCGGGTGCCGTGGGTGAACTCGAAGCGCGGGCCGTGATCCATGCCCAGCGGGTTGCCCTGCATGGGCCGGAGGAGCCCGGAGCTGAAGGTGAGCTGGAGCCGCCCCGAGGCCTGCTTCAGGTGACACGCCTTGCAGTCGTTGGTGACGACCCTGCCGTCATGGCACTCGAAGCAGGCGGCCATCTTGGGCAGCTGCTGCCGCGTGGCCAGCGTCACCTTCGTCATGTCCCCGTGACACGCGGTGCACTCCACCTTCTTGTCCAGGTGCAGCTTGTGGCTGAAGAGAAGGTTGGCGTGCGGCAGCTCCAGCTTCACCGGCTCCTTGCGCACCGAGGCATCGAAGCCCGGGTGGCACGTGGAGCAGCTCGAGGGCGGATCCGTCTTCTTCCCCTTCCGGGCGTCCTCGATCTCGTGGCAGGTGCCGCACTCCTCGTGGCCCGGGAGGTTGCGATCCTTCGGCGTCTCGCTCTTGCTGACGGCGTCGTGGCAGGTGGAGCACTCCGCGCCGTCCTCCAGGTGCTGGGCGTGATCGAAGCGCAGCGGGACGTGCTGCGCGGGGTAGACGGCGAGGCTCCGCTCGCGGCCCGAGGCGGCCCAGGCCACTCCTGCCACCGCGAGGGAGAGGGCGAAGACACCCAGTGCGTTCCGGAGCTGGCGGTCCATCTAGAGGTGCGCCTTGAGATCGAAGAGGAAGAAGGCCTTGGTGTCCGAGCGGGTGAACGGGTTGATGTTCTGCTCGAGCACCAGGGACACGCGCGCCGCGCGGCTCAGGGAGCGGCTGGCCCAGACCTGCGCTCCGAAGAAGTTGCCCTTGAGCTGCGGATTGAGGGCGTCATCGACGAGCGCCATCGAGAGCCGCGCGTCCAGTTCGAAGCGGCCCTGGTCGAAGCTGAGGCCTCCGGTGAGATCCCCCCAGAGCTGGCTCCCGCCGAAGCCGGTGCGGTACGTCACATCCAGCGCCGAGCGGAGGCGGTCCCGCCGGAAGGCGACGCCCGCGCCTGCGCCCACGTTGACCGACGAGGGGGCCCCCTCTCCGTCCACCTGGTTGGAGATGCCGAGGCTGCTGTTGAGGTCCGTGTGGTACAGGCTGGCCAGCGCCTGGACGTAGTAGCGGAAGGGGCCCACCGGATAGAGATCCCCGCGCACGCGCACCTCATCCCGAGGCGCGAAGGCGAAGTAGTACCAGATGGAGTCCGTGGAGAAGACCGGGGTGAAGCGCAGGGCCTCCGCGCTCACGGCGTACAGCTCCTTGTCCATGCGCACCTGCGCGCGGATCTGCGCCGGCGTCATCTGCAGCAGATCGAAGTCCAGGCCCGCAAGCGCGGTCAGCCCCAGCCCTCGCCCGTACCGGAGCTCCAGCCCCGCGCGCTCCAGGTCCGTCTTTCCGCCGACCATCGCCTTGCGGTAGCCAAGCGAGCCGCTGAAGCCCTTGAGCTCCTCCAGCAACAGCTTCGCCCCGTAGATGGGCGCCAGGGCGTCCAGGTTCTCATCCGCGCCCACCACGCCCTGCTCCAGCCGCCGCGCGTCGCTCTCGCGCGTCCCTTCCGGCTGGTACACCGACGAGGACAGGAAGCCCGCCCCCCTCACCCACAGCCCGCCGTACGCCTCCGCGCCCACGCCGAACCGCGTCATGTACCGCAGCCGCAGGCCATCGAAGGCCATCACGTCCATCGAGTCGACATAGAGCTGCCGGCCCAGCCGGCCCTCGAAGCCACCCGCGCCGTAGCGCGCGAACGCGTAGAGCAGGTGCGCGTCCTCGGTCCTCAGCCCATCCACCTTCTCGGCCTCGCCCCGAGGCAGCCCCAGATCCGCGAAGACGCGCAGGCTGGACTCGAAGCCCAGATCCTGCCCGGTGATCAGCTCGAAGGCGTTGAGGCCCAGGTATTGGACGATCCGCCGCCGTGGCAGCAGCACCACGTCCTCCGGCGTGGTGCCACGCCAGGCGCGGATCTGGTAGGCCTGCGCCTCCGTGCGTGCCTCGATCTGGAATGCCGCCGCCGATGCCGACCCCGCCGCCAGCACCACCAGCAGCAGGCCCGCGGCCTGGGCTGCCTGCGCGGCTCTCCTCATGCTCCGCTGCGCTCGATCCCGGAAGAACGTCAAAGTGGCGGCATTATAAAGAGATGGGCTTGTGACGCTTCACGGTTTTCGCTCGCCTTTTTTCGCGGGGTGAGTGAGGAGAAGACGGTGGAAGATTCCACCCCCAGCACCCTGCCCCCAGCGCCTCTCCCCCCGAAGATGGGCCCGCTCCCCCTGGCGGTGCTCGGAACCGTCCTCGTCCTCGGGCTCTTCATCACCCTGGGTTGGGGCAGCCAGATCCTCAACGCGGCCTTCGGGATCTGGTTCACGGAGATCTTCGTCTTCATCGGCGCGTCCTGGGTCCTGCTGCGCGCCGCCCACTATGAGCCCCTGAGCTACACGGGCCTGCGGCCCCCGGCGCTCGCGCCCGCGGCGTTCGGCTTCGGGCTGGGGGTCACCAACTTCTTCGCCCTGGTGGTGCCCATCCAGTACGCCGCGCAGCTGGTGGCACCGCAGTGGCTGAGGGAGATGTTCGACGGGAGCCGGATCTTCGAGGGGCAGAGCACGCTGGAGCTGGTGGTGATGCTCGCCGGCGTCTCCATCGCCGCGCCCGTCTGCGAGGAGTTCTTCTTCCGCGGCCTCTTCCAGAAGGGCCTGCTGGCCTCTTCGCTCTCCCGAGCCGGCGCCGTGCTGGTGACCGCGGTGGTGTTCAGCGCGTTCCACCTGGATCCGGTGGGCTTCGCCGCCCGGGTGGAGCTGGGGGTGCTCTTCGGGGTGCTGCGGCTCTACACCGGCTCGCTGTGGCCGAGCATCCTCGCGCACTCGGCCAACAACGTGGTGTCCTCCGTCCTGTTCCTCACCCTGCGGGAGGCGGCCGCGGAGAGCTCGGACGAGCGGCCCCCGCTGGGCGCCGTCCTGCTGGTGATGGCGGTGGGGCTGGTGGCCATGTGGAGCCTGCTCCAGCTCGCGCGCAGGTTCCCCGCGCTGTGGGGCCCCCGGCAGGAGCCGCCCACCCTCACGGCCCCCTCGCCCTCCATCCCTCGGCTCTTGTGGCCGTGGGTGGTGGGCGCGACGCTCTGCCTGGGGGCCCTGGTGCTCCTGGACGCCAAGGGCATCCGCCTGAGCTGGATCGACATGAAGCACCCGCTGCCGCGGCTGCCCAGGGACGCGCCGGCTGCGCTCCAGGCGGAGCGTGAGCACCTGCTGCAACGTCGGGTCGAGGCCCGGAGCGGACGCCTGCCGCTCGAGGCCTACGCGGAGGAGCGCGCCCGACAAGCCGAGGCGCATCCCCGGATGCAGCGCGGAGCCCCGCCCGAGCGCTGAAGGCTCGGGCTACAGGAACCGGTAGGAGGCCACGTTGAAGACGGGGCCCACCATGTGGAGGGTCAGCGCGTCCTTGTCCACCTGGCCTTCGACTTCGATGCGCTGGCCTTCCTTCTTGATCTTCCGGTCTCCGCCGGCGAGCTGATAGGTGCGGCCGTCATCCCCCTCCAGCACCCACACGCCCGTCTCGATGTCGCGGAAGACGACACGCCCGGTCAGCTTCATGCCTTCTCCTTCTTGAGCATCGCGCGGGCGACGAAGACGCAGATCGCCGTGTTCACCACCAGCCACGGCATCGCCAGGAAGGTGAAGGGCATGTACGCCAGCCCCGGCGCCTTGGACCAGGCCGCGTAGCCCAGGAAGCCCGCGAAGCCGAGCGCCAGGCCGCCAATGGCCGGCCGCAGCCCGCGGAACTTGATGGCGAAGAACGACAGCACCGTGGGGATCAGCGCGCTGTAGAAGAGCGGGTTGGCCAGCTTGCCGCGGCCGAAGATGATGCGCTGCCAGTCAGGGATGGGCAGGGACACCGCGTTCACCACGTCCCCGGCCGCGCCGTCCGCCCCGCCGAAGAACGAGCGCGCGAAGAACACGCCCACGGTGGCGAGCAACAGCGGCAGCGCGAAGGTCGGCGTGAGGAGGATGTTGAGGAAGCCCGGCCGCTCACGCCGGCCCAGCGTCAGCAGCACCAGCGCCAGCAGCACCACCGCCCACCAGAGCGAGGGCCACTGCACGCCGCCCCCGACACCGAGCGCCTCCAGCGAGGCCTGCGCGTTGAGCAACCCATGGCCGTACTCGTCCGTCCACGCCTGGCCATTCACGCGCTTCGCGCCCTCGTACAGCGCCTTCTCCACCTCGTCCGGGCCCTTGGCGCCCGCCGCGTACAGGAGCGCCGCCACCGCCGCCACGTGCGGGGTGGCCATGCTGGTGCCCTGGTAGGAGGCGTACACCGAGCGCGCCGGGTTGCGAGGATCGATCGTGTTCTGGAGGATGCCGCCCTCGTCGCCCTGGCGCTTGTCGCCACCGGGCGCCGCGACGTCCAGCTCCTTGCCGTAGGAGGAGTACGGGGCGCGCGTGCCTTCCGGCCCCACCGCGGACACCGCCACCGCCCCCGGGTAGGCCGCGGGGTACTCCACGCGAGCGCGGCCCGCGTTGCCCGCCGCGGCCACCACCGTCACGCCCTTGCCGCGCGCGTACTCCACCGCGGAGGCCATCGTCTTCGAGAAGCCGCCGCCGCCCAGGGACATGTTGATCACCTTGGCGCCCTTGTCCGCCGCGAAGCGGATGGCATCCGCGATGTCCGCCGAGGTGCCGCTGCCGAAGTGGTTGAGCACCTTCACCGGCATCAGCGTCGCCTCGAAGGCCACGCCCGCCACGCCCTCGCCATTGTTGGTGGCCTGGGCGATGGTGCCCGCCACGTGGGTGCCATGGCCGTGATCGTCGTTGGCGTGCTCGTCGTCGTTCACGAAGTCGTAGCCCTTGACGAACTTCACGCTCTTCAGGTCCGGCACCTGCTTGAACTCGTCGTAGTCCTCATAGGCGATACCGGTGTCCAGCACCGCCACCACCACGCCCTTGCCCTTGCTGCTGTCCCAGGCCTTGGGCATGTCGATCATCTTCAGGTTCCACTGCTTGCCGTACTCCGGATCGTTCGGCGTGAAGCTGGCCCGGTACGCGAGGAGGGGCTCGGCGAACTCGACGGCGGGGTGCTGACGGATGCGCTCCAGCGCGCTCTCCACGTCATCCACGCCGACCGCCACCGTGAGGCCGTCATCGGCGCTCTCCACCGAGTTGAACTCGAGGTCCACCGCCCACTCGGACTCCCACGCGTCGAACTGCTCCTCGGTGGTGCCGTCCTTGAAGTCCACCACGATGCCGCCGGGCACCAGCTCCGCCTCGGCCAGCTCCAGCGTCGCGGTGGGCTCGCTCGCCTCGGGGGAGACAGGCTCCTCGCTCCGAGAGGAGCAGGCCGCGGCTGCCACCACCACCAGGGCCACTACCGCGTTCGCCAGGGTCCTTCGCATCATCGGCGCACTCCTCGTGAAACGGTGCACGGCTTCAACAGACCCTTACGAACGAACGACGGAACGATTGGGTCTGAGCCGCAGTCTGTTCGACCGGACTGCTTGCCGGCAAGCGCCGGTCTGTTGAGAAACCTTAAGAAGTCTGAACGGTTGCGCGGCATCGGTCACTCGCCTGACAGCCGCTTGAGCCACGCGGCCACGAGCCGGCCCACCTGCGGGAGGTTCCTGTGGAAATGGGGGCCTGCGTCATCCACCACCTCCAGTTCCCCCCGCGCCGCCTCCCCCACCGCCGCCGCCAGGGCCGCCCGGGACAGGCGCTTGTCCTCTTCCCCCACCACCACGAGCAGGGAGCGCTCCACCCGCGCCAGCTCCCCCGCCTCCACGTCCGCGGGGGCTACCAGGCACACCCCGCCGACCGCTGGATGGAGGGCCTGCAGCGCCAGCGCCACCCGAGCGCCGCCGTGCAGCGAGGCCACCGCGAGGCTGGTGCTCTGGGCGTTCTCCAGCAGCACGCGCATGGCGGCCTCCGCATCCTGGACGAGCGACTCCGCCTTCCCGCGCGAGCCCTGGCTCCCACCTACCCCGCGGTAGTTGAACCGGAGCGTGGGAAACCCGGCGGTGGCCGCGGCCCACGAAAGCTCCGCCGCGATCACGTGGTCCATGCCCCCGCCCTCCTCGGGCCGAGGAGAGAGGATGAGCAGCGGCGGCCGCCTCGTTCCCCGGTGCGCCGTGCCCTCCATCACCTCGCTGCCGACGGGGATGAGCGTGGGCCGCTCGAGGAACTGTCCTTTCTGGACCATGCCCGAGGACCTTAACCCTCGCGAGCCCCCGCGGCTTCACCTTCCGCGTGAGCGCCCCGCCGGGTGAACCTTCCCTGCCCCAGGGGGAGGGTTCCTGGAAACCCGGGAACGTCCGTTCAGAAAAATCCAGGTTCCTGATCGCGGAATGATCCGGGAGTGATCCGGCGGCACGAAGCGCTCGTCTCCGCCCGCCGTCAACTATGAGAGGGCGGGTTTCCGTCCAGGTCTGCTAGGCTGCTGGCCCCGCTTCCATCTCCCGGAGATCCAGACCCCTATGACCCGTGACGAAGCGCAGCGCCTGGCGCAAGCGTTCCTGGCAGCCACCGGCAACCCCAACAGCCCCGGCCTCAACCCCCAGGGCTTCGGCGGTGTCGCCATCTCCGACGCGCAGCTCTACTTCGAGTGGCACGACACGGAGCAGATGCTGGAGTGCAGCGCGCTGATCCACAAGTTCCACGACAGCCCCAAGCCCGGCATCATCGAGGGCTTCGAGCAGGAGCAGAAGTCCGGCACGGACACGGGCGGCGGCAGCGTGGACTACGAGCCGGAGAACAAGTCCCTGTTCCTGAGCCGCAACTACACCCAGGCGCCCCCCCAGACGGCCTTCATCGAGGACATGAAGCGCCTGATGCGGGCCAGCCTCGTGTGGAGCAACGAGGTGGCTGACCGGGTGGCCTCGAGCGTCTTCAAGACCTAGCTCCTGACACAGCGCACCATGCCCGGCCGCAACTTCCCGGGCCCCAGGTGCGATAATTCCCTCCAAGAGCAGTACACCCCCTTGAATTCGTGGAGTCCCGTATGAACCCGATCGAGCGCGGCCGGAACCTCCTCAACCAGGTACGCACCGGCGTCGAGAAGACCGTTGAGAAGACGCAGCAGGCCGTCAACACCGTCGTGGACAAGGTGCAGGACGTCGCCGTCGCGACGGGCAACAAGGTCCACCAGATCGTGGACGGCTTCGAGGACAAGGCCGTCCAGGGCGCCAAGGCCGTCCAGGGCTTCTTCGGCGGCGGCAGCCAGCCGGATCGCGTGCACGACGGGCAGCTGCTGGGCGCCAACGGGCAGACCTTCCCGCCCGGCACGCCGCTGAGCGACATCCCCGGCGTCACCCCGAAGAACAACCCGAACCCCTCGGAGACGATCCTCTACGTCAACGGCATCAACACGACGAAGGAGGGCCAGTCCGGCAGCCTCGAGCAGATCGCCGAGACGACGGGCGCCCGGGTGGTCGGCGTGCACAACGCCACCGAGGGCATGGGCGCGGATCTGGCCCAGTGCGTGAAGGACAAGCTGGACAAGGGCCGCAACCCCGCCGTGGACACCATGGCGGATACGCTCTACCGGGAGCTGAAGGCGGGCCGCACGGTGCACGTGATGGCGCACAGCCAGGGAGGCCTCATCACCAGCCGCGCGCTGTCTCACCTGCAGAACAGGTTGCGCCTCGAGGATGGGATGTCCAAGGCCCAGGCGGAGGAGCTGATGAGCAAGCTGAAGGTGGAGACCTTCGGCGCCGCGGCGACCACCTACCCCAACGGCCCGCAGTACGTGCACTACGTCAACCGCGGCGATCCGGTGCCGGATCTGTTCGGCCTCGGCCCGATCCCCGACAAGTGGAACCCGATCGCCAACGGCGGCAAGGGCTCCAAGGTGCACCAGTTCAACGAGTTCTACGCCAACCCCATCGCCGCGCACGGCTTCGAGTCCGTGTACCTGAAGCACCGCGTGCCGTTCGATCAGGCGCGGGCGGGCAACTTCGACTAGTCCGATGGCGACCGCTCCGCGAAGTGGCCTGGCGGGCCTCCTGATGTCGTGGGTGGCCGGCCTGGCGCCCGCGTCCCCCGCGGGTGCCCCCATGACACGTGAGGGCGCCCAGCGGCTGGTGCAGTCCTTCATGCGGGCCCAGGGCGCCCTGCAGAGCCCTGGGATCAACCCGGAGGGCTTCGGCGGCCTCTCGGCCGGCGGGGCGCAGCTCTACTTCGAGTGGCACGAGGACACGCAAGCGCTGGAGTGCAGCGCCCTCGTGTACAAGTTCCACGAGCCGCCCAAGCCCGGCGTGCTGGAGACCTTCCAGGCGGAGGAGAAGGAAGGCACGGACACCGGGGGCGGCGCCGTGGACTACGAGCCGGAGAACCGCGGGCTGTTCCTCAGCCGGACCTATACGCAGGTCCCGGACGAGCGCACCTTCGGCAAGGACATGAAGCGGCTGATGAAGGCCAGCCTCAAGTGGGGCGACGAGGTGCTGGACCGGGTGGCCTCGCGCGTCTTCCACCCCGAGGAGCTCGAGCAGCACTGAGCCCCGGGGCGCGGGGCTCACACCGCGGCGAGCACGTAGAACTTGAGGTACTTGCCCTCCGGGAACTGCAGACGGACCGGGTGATCCGGCGGCTGGTAGCGCTCCTCCACCAGCGCCAGGTCCACGCCGGCCTTGAAGCTCGCCTCGCGCACCGCGCCCATGAAGTCGTTCGGGCTCACGCGCGCCGAGCATGAGGCCGTCGCCAGCAGCCCTCCCGGCCGCAGCAGCGCCAGCGCCTGCCGGTTGAGCGAGGCGTACCCGTCGATCGCCGCCTGCACCGCCCGCTGGCTCTTCGCGAAGGCGGGCGGATCCAGGATGATCAGATCGAAGGTGCGGCCCTCGTCCTTGAAGGACTGGATGATCTTGAAGACATCCGCCGCGAGGAAGTCGTACTTCTCCGCCGGCAGCCCGTTGCGCGTGAAGTTCTCCCGGGCCAGCGCGATCGCGTCCGGATCCAGATCCACCGAGAAGACGCTCCGGGCGCCCCCCAGCGCCGCGTTCACCGAGAAGCCCCCGCTGAAGCAGAAGCAGTTGAGCACGTCCCGCTCCTTCGCCAGCCGGCGGATGAGGTAGCGGTTCTCTCGCTGATCCAGGAAGAAGCCCGTCTTCTGCCCGCGCCACGCGTCCACGAGGAAGGTGGCCCCGCGCTCGCGGATGGGGATCAGCTCCGGCGCGTCAGGCCCGTAGAGCATCCGCCCGGAGCCGCGACCGTCGTCCTCCTCCACGTCATCCCGCGCCACCTCATCACGGCCGAGGATGCCCTTCAGCTCCGGCAGCGCCCCCTTGAGCGCCTCCACGATGAGGTGGCGGTAGGGCGTAAGGCCCGCCGAGTACAGCTTGAGCACGGCGTGACCCGCGTAGAGATCCGCGACGACGCCCGGCAGGCCGTCCCCCTCGCCGTGGAGGAGGCGGAAGCTGTCCGTGTCGGTGAGATCGATGAGGGCGCGCCGCTCGGCGAGCGCCTGCCGCACGCGCCGCGTGATGAAGTCCGCGTCGATGTTCTCCCGCGGATCCCGCGTGAGCACGCGCACCGCGATGGCGGAGTGGGGATCGAAATAGCCGCGCGCGACGAACTTCCCGTTCTCGGTGAGGTCCACCACGCTGCCGGCGGGGATCTTCGGCACCTGCTCCAGCGCCTTGCGGAACACCCAGGGGTGGCCTGCGCGCAGGTGGCGGCCCAGTCCGCGGGCCAACTCGAGCTTGACGACGTTCACGGAGTCACTCCTGGAGAGCCGAGCGGCGGCCTCGCTGAGCGAGGAGGATGGCGCGGGCCAGCTCCTCGAAGCCCCGCCCCTCGGCGGCACGGGTGATGAAGGCCGGCGGCGCGTCGATGCGATCCAGCACGGCGCGCACGTTGGCGACCCCCACGCTGAGGGCAAATGCCTGGAACATCGGAGCGTCGTTGAAAGAATCCCCGGCGTAGACGGAGCGACCGTCCTCCGGCGTCAGCCGCTCGCCCCAGGCCACCCGGGCGAAGCGCCGCGCCATGGAGAGCTTGTCGAAGCGTCCGATCCAGCAGTTGACGTGCACCGACGAGCGCACCGCCGTCACGCCCCGCGCGCGCAGCAGCGACTCGATGCGGCTGGCCGCCGCATCCCCCAGCCGGATCTCCTCGTTGTAGTCGATGGCGAGATCCACCTCGGTGTAGGCGCTGTCCGAGGACAGTCGGGCGCCCGGCACCTGCCTCAGCACCCGGAGCACCTCCGAGCGCAGGCGCCGCCGGTTCGCCTCCCGCTCCCCCGGCGCCTCCGCGTACACCCTGCGCAGCGCGCCCCGGGCGCCTCGGACGAAGAAGAGGCCTCCATTCTCCACGATGACCCCATCCACCGGGAGTGTGCGAGCCCACGCCTCCCCCCACCCCGCCGGCCGCCCGCTGACGAGCACCACCCTCAGCCCCGCCTCGGACAGGCGCTCGAGCGCGCGGATCGTCTGGCTGCGCAGCCGGTGGCCCGTGGTGAGCGTGCCATCCACGTCGGTGAAGACGGCCTCCACCCGGGACAGCTCCGCCTCCCGGAGCGGCCGGGGGCCTGGCGCTCGTCCGCTCCCTCGCGCTGGCCTGGTGGGAGGCGAGCGCCTCACGCCACCCCCAGGTTCGCCAGCAGCCCCTGCAGGTTCTCCAGCGTGGCGCGCAGCTCCGCCCCGGTCAGGGTGGCCAGCGGCGCCTTGCGGGCCTTGCGCAGGAACGCGTCCATGTTCGACTCGCGCCCGTAGAGGGACTGACCGATGGCCGCGGCCTCCGCCAGCAGGCGCGCCGCGCCAGCCGGATCCGAGCCCACCAGCCCCAGGGCCCGCTCCAGCCGCACGCCGCAGGCGGCCCACACCTCGCGATCATTGATGATGAGCACCTGCCGCTGGTTCACCGCCGCCAGCGAGCGCACGAGGGTGTCCAGCTCCTCCACCACGGCGACCAGCTCGGCCTTGTGCGGGGTGGACATGGCGGCCAGCGGCCCCACCTTGCCTCGAAGCTCGATGATGTGCCGCTTGTCCTGCGCGCGCAGGCCCCGGTAGGCGGCCGTCCGGCCGAAGGCATCCAGCTCGTTCTGGAGCTGCTGGGCGTTCCACTGCACGTCCTCGAGCTCGGCGTCGCGCACCTTCGCCAGCCGCGCGGAGAGGATGCGCCCCAGATCCGCCACGATGGCGCGCACCGTCATCGCCGCCTTCACCTCCGCCTCGTAGCCCGGCACCACCTCCTTCCGGGCCACGTCCGTGAACGTGCTGATGGAGGTGTAGACCAGGTTGCTGATCTGCTCTCGGAAGGAGGAGCGGAAGCGCTGGATCTCCGCCAGCAGCATCCACCGGTCGGACACCACCGAGGGGTTGCGCATGGCCTCGCCCAGCTGGGTGATCTCCTGGACCAGCTGGGTCATCGCCTCCTGGAGCGCGGCCGCCGCGTCCCGGGCCCGCCCCTGGAGCACCCCCTGCTGCGTGGCGCGGCTCACCGTGTCCGCGATGCCTCCCAGCGGCTGCACCGGGAACTGCTCGCGGATCACGTTGAGCAGCGCGTTGACGTCCATCACCGTGTCCCGGATGACGGGCGCCATCTCCTCCCACAAAGAGAGGTCCGCCCCCGTCTCGGTGGAGTCCGTCTCGTACTTCACGAGATCCATGTCGCTCAGCCGGGCGATCGCGTTCGCGGCGGCGCCGTACACCTTCCTCAGGCGGCCAGCGAAGCCCTGGTCCGGGAGTGTCTGGAGGATCTGTTCGAGCCTCGGAGAGACGGGCGCGGGAGTAGTTTCGGCGGACACGGGGTCAGTCTAGACCTTTCCGATGTCGGTGGGTTCTCGACTTCTCACCCTATTGGCTCTAGCACTCGCGTTCACATCGCGACGCCTGCGTGGGAGTGGGAGTACTGCATCATGAAGATACAGGTCTGTGTCCTGCATCAAGACCGCGTCCTCAGCGGCGGTGAGGAACTGCTCGATCTGCCAGGCACCAAGTGGATTGACGTGCTCGGCCCCACGGAGGAGGGGATGCAGCGGCTCGCAGAGCGCTACGAGCTGCACAGGCTGGCCGTCGAGGACTGCCTCCACCTGGATCAGCGTCCCAAGCTGGAGGAGTACCCCACCCACCAGTTCATCGTCCTCCAGGGCTTCACCGCCGGACAGAACATCTGCGACCTGACCCTACACGAGCATCACTTCTTCCTCGGTCCGGACTGGTTGATCAGTGTCCACGAGTTCCCATTCGCCGCGCACGACGAGGTGCGCCGCCGCCTGGAGAGCGATCCGCGGGGGACGATCGGACGCGGGGCGGACTTCGTGCTCTACCTGATGGCGGATGTGCTGATGGACCGGCAGTTCCCCATCCTGGATGCCTTCAGTGACGAGCTCGAGGACATGGAGGTGGCCATCTTCAAGAAGCCGGACAAGGCCCAGCTCCAGCGCATCTTCGAGCTGAAGCGGATGCTGGTGACGTTCCGGCGGGTGCTCTCGCCGCAGCGGGACGTGGTGGGGCTGATGGCCCGGCGTGGCATCCCCCACGTCCACGATCGCACCACCCTCTACTTCCGAGACGTCTACGATCACCTCGTCCGGCTGTACGAGCAGATCGACGCCGGGCGGGATCTCCTGGGCAACGCGATGGACGGCTACCTGTCCATGGTGGCCAACAGGACGAACGACATCACCAAGCAGCTCACCATCTTCGCCACGATCTTCCTGCCGCTGTCATTCATCGTGGGCTTCTTCGGACAGAACTTCGACGTGCTCTCCCACAGGGGCTTCTACTATGCGATGTGGGTGATGATCATCGTGTTCCCCATCGGGCTCGTCTTCTGGTTCAGGAACAAGAAGTGGATCTGAGCTGCCTGGAGGCGCCGTGCTGACCGTGACCGTCGATGGCATTCCGCTGCACTACCGGGATGTGGGCCAGGGGCTGCCCGTGCTGCTGCTCCATGCCTTTCCGCTGCATGGCGCGGCGTTTGACAGGCAGGCGGCGGCGCTGTCGGGCCGCTACCGCTTCATCCTCCCGGACCACCGGGGCTTCGGCCAGAGCACGCTGGGCGAGGGGCCCACGGAGATGTCCCGGATCGCGCGGGACGCGCTGGCGCTGCTGGATGCGCTGAAGATCGACTCGGCGGTGGTGGGGGGCGTGTCCATGGGGGGCTACGCCGCCATGGCGCTGCTGCGCGAGGATGCGGGGCGCGTGCGCGGGCTCGTGCTGGTGGACACCCAGGCCACCGCGGACGACGAGGCGGGCCGGGCGCGGCGCGAGGCCTCGGCCAGGGAGGCGCTCGAGAAGGGCGTGGAGCCGCTCGTCCAGGCGCTGCTGCCCAGGCTGGTGGCGGCGGGCCCGGACTCCCCGGTAGGCCGGGAGGTGGCGGAGATGATGCGCGCAGCGGCGCCCCAGGCGGTGGCCGCCGCCCAGCGAGGCATGGCCCTGCGGCCGGACAGCAAGGACATCCTCGCGCGCTACGCGGGCCCGGCGCTGGTCGTCGTGGGGGAGCGCGACGCCGTGACGCCGCTGGAGAAGGCTCGGCAGCTGGCGGACCTCATCTCTGGAGCGCGGCTGGAGATCATCCCCAACGCGGCGCACCTCCCGAACCAGGAGCAGCCCGAGCACTTCAACGCCGTGCTCGACCGCTTCCTGGCGTCCATCGCCGGCTGAGCCCTCCGGAGAGAGTCCGTCCCTAGAGCATGATGTCTCCCACGCCAAGGGCTGGGAAGCCGCGCTATGCTTCGGAGTGACTCGACTCAGGGTGAGGGGGAGTGAAGCATGGCCGGCTCCGCGCTGCCGGAAAGTTCCGCAGGTGCAGCACCGATCAGCCTCGAAGAGGTCCTCACGCAGGAGCTGATCGACGAAGTCCTCGACGCCCTTCCCCGCTGGCAGACCGAGACCGGGATCCTCCTCCAGCGGGAGTTCGAGACCCTCCTGGAGAATGTCGCCCTCGGGCAGAGCCTCACGACAGGAGGCGCCCGTCGCGCGAAGGACCTTCCCGCGGCTGACCTGAAGAAGCTCGTGCGGCCCGTGCTCGAGCGCAGGGACACCACCGCGGCGCTCCTCGTGTGCCGCGTATGGGCCGACATGCAAGAGGCGCTGACGACGCAGGGAGGCAGATTCCTGCGGAACATCGAGAAGGCGGTGTGGGACAGCACCAATGGCACCAAGCCGAGCTTCGTGCAGTGGAACCGGGAAGAGCTCGAGCACACCGCTCGTGCCTTGGCGAGCGCCCTCCCAGCAGTGCGCGAGGATCGGGCCCGGCTCTTCTTGTTCGTGCTGGCGACGGAGGTCCCCGCCGCGCCCTCGAGGATCTCCACCCCACCCGCGTACGTGCTGGAGGCCGTCACCCTCCCGCGACTCAGGGCGCTGCACGAGGTGCTGCGTCAAGTGAGTGCCCAGGTGGGCATTGGCCCGCTACAACAGGCCGCGAAGGAGGGAGAGCTCTATGGAAAGCTCACCCGGCACTTCGATCTCGTCGTCATCCAGCGCTTCCTCCCTGATGTGGAACAGCTCGCCAACCACGTGGGAGAGTCCCTCGGAAAGAGTCCGGCCGATCAGGCCAACGGGGTGCGAACCCTCCAGCGAATTGCCCTGCAGGCCTCCCAGGCTCCAACGCTGAATCCCCGGGCCCGCAGCGCCTTTCAGCGGGCCTACAAGGCGCTCAAGGCAGGAGACTGGGCACAGCTCAAGCGCTCGGGTGAGATCCTCGGGAAGCTGCGTGAAGAGGCGCCTCACCCGCTGCTGGAGCTGACGGATGTGCTCCTCGCGTTCCTGTCCGGAGATCTCGAGCGCGTGCTGCACGCTCTCTCAGCGTCTCCCCCCGCGGCCACCACGACCTCCGTGCCCTCCACCTCCTCGGTACCGTCCGCGCCGCCGCCGGCCCCGGTGCCCGTGGCTCGAGCGCCCGCGGAGGCCCACCGTGAGCGGCTGGCGGAGTACCGGGCCTCTTTCCAAGCGCTCTGCGCGCAGCTGCGCGCCGCGATCACAGCGGGGCCAGCTCGGGAGCTGCTGCAGGGCCCCTCTTCGCGACTCTCCGAGGCACTCCTGGCCATGGGCTCGGCGCCCGCCGAGTCCTTTGGCAGTGCCGCCGAGCTGAGCGCGCGGCTGCCGAGCATCGGCGCCAGGATCGCCGAGCATATCCAGCACCTGTGCGAGGTGGCGGCAACCTTGGAGCGGGAGGCAGAGCAGCTTGCCAGCACCGTCTCCGGAAGGCTGGGCGAGACGGCTCCCGTGGATTGCACACTGGGTGGACTCCCTCGGCTCGCGCAGGCTCTCGAGGCCGAGGTGGGCCGGTATGAACAGTCCTCCGCGGAGCTGCTCGAACGCCTCGAGGCGTTGCCGCTCGATGTGCCGGTCGAGGTGCTTCCGCAGCCCGACATGGCCGCGGGAATGCGCGCCGGAATCGAGCGGCTCCAGCGGTTCGAAGTCTCGGTCCAGGAGGCCCTCCAGGCGCGCGCCGCGGCCTCCCAAGCGCAGCAATCCGAGGCCCCCAAGGAAGAGCCGTCTCCGCCCCCACTGCTCGAGCAGGGCACAGGCGAGCTGTCTTTCCGGACGGCGGGGCCGCTCCCGGCGCTGCTGTCCTCCGGCTTGCTGGGCCGCCTGCGCGAGGAGGCCCGCCGCGAGCCGGCGAGCGAGCCCCTCACCTTCCTGCCAGTGGACGCCAGAGCCCGGGAGCTCGTCCTCATCGAGCCTCCCGCCACGGCCTCCCCCGCCGCCGCCGCGAACGCCGCGGCCCGCAACCTGCTGACGCTCTGGGCGGCGGTGGCGAAGGCGGATGGCCCCATGCGACCTCTGGCCCAGTGCCTCGAGTTCCTCGGCGAAGCCGCGAAGGTGCGCGAGGCCGTCCGCGGAGACACCGCTGCCCTGTCCTTCGACAGGGCCGTGGTCGCGATGGCACTGCACTGCGCGGCAACGGAGCGGCTGGAGGCCCGGGGGCGCAGGCGGCTGACGGGCCTGCTCGCGTCCAGCGGCGCCCAGGGACTCGAGCGAGGGCTCGTGGAATGCGCGGAGGCCGCCAGCCGCTCGCCAGCGCTGGCGCGGGTCTGCGCCGAGCTGGTGGCGCACGGCCTCCATGCCCCCCTCGTAGAGGCGCTCTCCGCGCTCTCCAGCTCCTCACCCGCCACCGCCCGTCAGCTCCTGGAGGGCGTCGCCACCGCCGCGGCGCTGGCAGGCCGGGAGAAGAGCGCCACCTGCCGCGTGGCCTTCCTCCAGGCACTCGGGGCCGAGCCTCAGGACTCCCAGCTCATCGAAGACTTCCTGGAGGACGCGGAGCGGCAGTCCCGGCGGAGCTCGCGCCCGAACCTCCCCCGGCTGAAGTCCAGCCAGCCGCTCGTCACGGACTTCGTCGCGGCCATGGGCAGCCGCTTCTGGGAGCGGGGCCGGGGGAGCGCCTCCGCCCCGAAGCCTGGCATCTCGGTCCCCAAGGCCGCCGAGCGGGGCCTCTTCCTCACGCCCGGGGCGAGACACGTCGAGGTGCCCATCCTCGTCCGCAACGGAGGGGACTGCGCCGCGGGTGGCATCAGCATCCTGGTGAGCAGGCCCGCAAAGGGGGACTCGCCCATCACCTCCCCCCCGGTCGAGCTGCATGTCCCGTGGCTGAGCGATCAGAACCTGGAGGACGCCTCCTCCGTCATCGTCGGCTGCCAGCTCGAGTTGGATCCGGGCAGGACGGCGCAGTTCCAAGAGCTGCGGCTGGCGCTCCGCGCCTCCTGGTTCGGCGGCGCGCACGATGAGACCTGCACGCTGCCGCTCCGCTTCGAGGAGGCGGCGCCGGCCAGTGCCGAGATCACGGGCTACGGTGGCGAGCCGCTCGATCTCAGCGACGAGAAGACCTTCCGGGTGTCCTCCGCTTCGGTACGTGACTGCTTCAAGCGGCTGCGCGATCGGCTCCACCAGGGCAAGGCCGTGCGCGCCGTCATCTTCGGGCGGCGCCGGCGGGGCAAGAGCTCCATCTGCTCGTCCATCGAGCGGGATCCTGAGGTGCAGCGGCAGTTCTCCATCCGCCATCACGTGTGGAACGGGCCGCGGATGACCACGGTCGCCACGGCCTTCTCGACGATCTCGGAGCTGCTCGTGGGCGCGCTGGCCCGCAACGGCGTGAATGTGGCCAGACTCGACGTCTCGGATCTCTCCCGGGCGGAGGAGCTGTCCCAGCGCTTCCTCCACTGGTTCGACACGCTGGCGGACGCGCTCCCGCAGAGGCAGCGCGTCCTGATCCTCCTGGACGAGTTCCAGAAGTGGCTCGCGGGGCTGGGCTCGAAGCAGGAGCGGCTGGCGCTGCTGTCAGCGCTGCGGCACTTCAACGATCGCGGCGGGAAGCTCGAGGTGTCCTTCGTCCTGAGCGGGCTCCAGAACCTGAAGGGGCTCGTCCAGGAGTCCACGGATCTGGCCAACGCCGTGGAGTTCTTCGAGGTGCGAGAGCTGACGCAGGAGGAGACCGATCGCTACCTGCGCGAGCGCGTCCCCCTGGAGCTGGATGGGCGCACGCGCCGGCGGCTCTACAGCCTGAGCGGCGGCAACCCCTATGTGTTGAACCGCCTGAGCGGCGGGCTCCTGGAGCTGCTGCAGCACCAGCGGCGCAGCTGGTGCACGGCCGCGGATGTGGACGCGCTGCTCCTGGACGACGAGGCCCAGACGGGGCGCCTGGCGGAGTTCGTCCGGTACATGCTCCACGAGGATGAGGATGATGGGGCCGCGACGCTGCGCCAGCTCACCGTGCTGCGAGCCGTGGCCTCGCTGCTGCACGAGCGCGGCGACTTCGACGGGTACGTCCGCCTCACGGACGTGGAGGACTGGCTCCTGCGCCATGGCGTGGAGGCCGAGCCAGGAGAGCCCCGGCGCCAGCTCGACGAGCTGACGCATACAGGGCTCCTCCAGGCGCGCGAAGGGGAGCGCTACTCCCTACGGGGGGAGTGGCTCTGCCGGCAGCTCGCCGCGCTGGACGTCAGCAAGGTGAAGCTCCAGCCTGTCACCGCGCGCGCGGATCCTGACCTGGTGCTCGGGCGCTACCGGAAGAAGCGCCAGCTCGGCCAGGGGGGAGAAGCCGGGATCTGGCTCGCGGAGAACGTGCAGGAGGGCGGTCACGACGTGGTGCTCCGGATCTACCCCCAGGGCACCGTCGGGCTCCACCAGCGCATCGAGCGCGAGCGGAGCATCCTGTCCAGGATCCGCCACCCGAACGTCATCGGGTTCCTCGGGGCCAGCATCGACGAGCGCCATGGAGGGGTGGTGGTCCTCAGCTACGTCCACGGCCACACGCTGGAGCATGTCCTCGAGTCAAAGCCCGCCTCGGCCAGGCCCCTGCTCCCAGGCGGAGAGCGCGCCGTGCAGGTCCAGCTCCTGAAGAAGATCGCGGGCGCCGTCGACGCGTGTCACGCCGCGGGCGTCGTCCACAAGGATCTGTCGCCAGGCAACATCATGGTGGCTCAAGAGCTGGGGGTCTGGGAGCCCACCCTCATCGACTTCGGGCTCTCCGGGCTCGACGTACAGCCGGCCCAGGACGAGACGACCATCCTTGGCACGCCCGGCTATGTCGCTCCGGAGAAGCTCCGGGGTGGGCGGCGCACACCGGCCGCCGACATCTACTCGCTCGGCGGGCTGTTCCTCCGGCTGCTGACAGGACATGACCCACGTGAGGGCGTGGGGAAGGCAGCGCGAGTGGGCCAGCTCTGCGAGGAGGCGAAGGTGCCCACGCGCCTGGCGAGCCTCGTCCAACAGATGCTCGCGGAGGATCCGGCGCTTCGTCCCTCCGCCTCGGAGGTAGGCGAGTGCCTGGAGACGGTGTTCGAGCCGCTCTCCTGGCGAGAGCTTCAGGAGCACGCGGCGGAGGCCTTCATGATGGACCGGGAGGATGATGCCGCCCACCTCTTCGGGCAGGCGCTCTCGGCCGTGCCAGGCGGGGAGCGCCATGGCGAGCCCTACGCGCGCCTGCTGGGGGAGGCCGCGGACGCGCTGGAGCGCTCGAGCCAGCCGGTGGCGTGGGCCCCGCAGTGGCTGGACAAGTGGGTCCTCCTGGCCCGGGCGGCGCCCGAGCCGCTCGGGAGCTGGCAGAAGCTCCCGCTGGTGCTGGCCCGCTACCGGGTGAGCTTCCCGCAGGAGGGAGCGAGGCTGATCCATCAGCTGGCCACCGCGCTGGCTCAGCCACCGATCGCTCCCGCGCTGGTGCCGCTGCTCGGCGCGATCGCCCGACAGGATCTGTTCCGCGAGCCAGAGTCCGCGACCGCCACCTTCGAGGCGCTGGCCCGCTACTACGCCGAGCAGCTCCTGGACGTAGGGCTGCTCGAGGACTTCGGCGTGGCGTGCGCCAGACACGCGCGGGTACGCCTCCAGCAGCCGCTGACCGCGCAGCTCTGGCTCCAGCGTGTCCGAAGCCTGGGGCAGCCGGTGCGCGGGGACTACGAGCAGGAGCTGCAAGCGCTCATGGAGTCGCGCCGGAAGACGGGCAGGCTCCAGGCCCTGCCTGAGGCCAGGCACCAGGAGCCCGTCAAGGTAGGGGCGGATGAGCGCGCGCACCTCGTCATGGCGAAGCTGGAGGAGTTCGACCGGCGCGTCCGGAGGCTGTTCCCGTTCATCTACCGCCTGGAGCGCGTCTCCAAGGATCGCCACCTCAAGGCGTCACGTCCCACGCTGCTGCGGCAGGACAACATCGCCCGGCACCTGCCGCAAGGCAGCGAGGATCCTGGGAACATCATCCCCTTCGCGCTCGATGGCTCGTTCACGCCCGAGGGCATCCCTCTCCGGATGAACGTCGTCCTGCCCATGGGCACGACCCCCTCGCAGCTGGACGCCGCGCTCAATGTCCTCAAGGAGGCGGCCGACCTCTTCGACTTCCATGGCTGAGGGAGCGCTCGGGCGAGGCCGTCCTTCAGCGGCTCGAGGGCAACCGGAGCTCACCGGACTCTCGCCCCTCCCACCCGCCCGCGGTCTGGGAGAGGATGAGGGCGTATGGCACCCGCTCGCCGCTCCGTGAGAAACCCCTTGTCCCCTCCCCGTGGGCAACGCCCCAAGATCGTCATCATTGGCGGGGGCCGCCTGGGAGGAGCCCTGGCGCTGTCCCTCTCGGCCCAGCGCTGGCCCGTCAGTGTCCTCAGCCGCACCGAGGAAGGCCGACGCCGCGTGCGCTCGCTCGGCCTGAAGCCCGCCACCCCCAAGGAGCTGGCCGAGGCGCGTGTGGCGCTGCTCTGTGTCCCCGAGAAGGCCGTGCCCGAAGTGGCGCGGGAGCTGGCGAGGACGCTCGGCCGAGGCGCGGCGCTGGTGCACTGCGCGGGAGCCCTGTCGCTGAAGGCGCTGGGCGCCCCCCGTGGCCGTCCGCTCGGCTCCTTCCACCCGCTCTGCGCGGTCTCGGATCCGAGAGACTCGCTGGCCGGGAACGCGGTGGCCATCAGCACGCGCTCGCGCCCCTTGAAGGCCGTGCTGCGGCGGATGGCCCGGGAGCTGGAGCTCCAGGTCCTGGAGGTGCCCGAGGCGCGCCGTGCCGCCTACCACGCGGGAGCCGTCTTGAGCGCGGGCTGCGCGGTGGCGCTCATGTCGGTGGCCGTGGAGGCCCTGGGCCACGCCGGGATCGCGGAGGACGAGGCGCTCGCGGCCCTGCTCCCGCTGATGCGCTCGTCGGTGCGCGGCATGGCTTCACGGGGGCTGGCGAACGGGCTCACCGGCCCCGTCGTCCGAGGGGACACGGCGGTGGTGGCGGCGCACCTGGCGGCCCTCCCTCCCGAGGTCGCCGAGATCTACCGCCTCCTCTCCCGGCGCGCGCTGCGGCTGGTGGCGCCCCGGCTCCCGCCCGAAGTGCTGGCCGACCTGACAAAGCTCCTCTCCGAGCGGTGAACCCCGCCGCCATCCCGGCTAGGGTCCGGCTCACCTCGCATGAAGCTCACGAAGCTCAAGATCCACAGGTACCGAGGCATCGCGCCCGGAACGGTGCTCGTGTTCGGCCCGACGCTCAACCTGGCCATGGGCCGCAACGGCACCGGCAGGACGACGCTGCTGGAGCTGATCTCGATCATCCTCGGCTCTGACTTCTCCGGGCTGATCCAGGAGGAGTTCTCCCTGGAGTACGCGCTCGCCTTCCCGGGGATGGAGATTCACGTCTCCGCTCGGAACGTGGGGCGCGCGGCGGCGGCGGAGCTGGAGGGCGCCTCGCGCGGCGGAGGGGCGCTGCTGCCCCTGCGCACTCCGGAGGCGGCCACGCCCCTCGAGCCGACCCTCGAGGCGACCTTGCAGCTCGACGCGCCCTCCTCCCAGATCGTGATGCGCGCGGACGCCTCGGGCCTCTTCTGCGAGGTGGATGGCCAGTCCGCCTACTCGCGGTCCATGCACTGGTCGGTGCTGGATCGCACCGTGTGGACGCTGATCTTCATGGTGGCCCAGTACCTGGCCCCCGAGGTGAAGGAGCGGCTCAAGGAGCTGCTGCGCCGCACCTTCCTGCTGGCGCCCTCGCGGTTCGACGAGGCGCTCGGGATGTTCGAGCAGATCGGCAACATCAAGTACGCCATGGAGATGCAAGGGGACGAGGTGTTCCCGCTCGGGCTGATGGCGCTGCCCACGTGGATGCCGGCGTGGCTCCGCGCGCGGGTGGAGCACAGCCCTCCGCCGGATGTCCTCGAGTTCTCCCATGACGAGCTCGAGCGAAGCTTCCTGGCGAAGTTCGTCACGCTCGCCGGCTTCGCCGCGGGCAGGCTCCGCGTGGAGGTGCTGGAGAAGCGGACGTACGAGGACGGCGGGAGGCTGGGGTTTGGTCGGTTCAGCTTCCACTTCACCCGGAAGGACGGCACGGAGCTGACCCAGGCGCAGCTCGGACACGGGCAGAAGCGCTTGCTGTCCTTCCTGTATTACCTGGACGTCAACGAGGACTTCGCCATCGCCGACGAGCTGGCCAGTGGCCTGCACCCCCGCTGGGTGGAGGCGTGCCTCCGGGAGCTCGGTACGCGCCAGTGCTTCCTCACCACCCAGAGCCCCCTCCTCCTGGAGCAGATCTCCTTCGGCTCCGCCGAGGACCTCCGCGCCTCGCTCATCCTCTGCGGAGTCGTGCTGCGTGACGGCCGGGAGTGGCTCCACTGGTCCAACCCCCTGGAAGAGACGGCCGCCCAGCTCTTCGAGGCGCACCGGACAGGCCCGCGCTCGCTGGGAGAACTGCTCCAGACCCAGGGGCTGTGGTGAGGTTGGGTCCCTCTGCGGGCCTCCGTGGAACTCGGCTATGCTGGGCCGCACTTCCCGTGCGAACCCTCAAACCCAAGGCCCCAGAGTCTCCGCCCTCCCGGATCCAGAGCCCGGACGAGGACCGGCGCATGCTCGCGAGCCCGCGGGCGCTGAGCCAGGACGCGGTGCTCCCAGCGGGCAGTGGGCAGCCCCTCGAGACCGCGACCCAGGCCTTCTTCGAGCGGCGCTTCAGCCATGACTTCAGCAAGGTCCGGGTGCACACGGACGAGAGAGCGCACACCTCGGCACTGCTCGTGGATGCCGTCGCCTACACCGTGGGCCGCGACATCCTGTTTCGTCGAGGCACGTACCAGCCGGGCACCTCGCAGGGGAAGCAGCTCCTGGCCCACGAGCTGGCCCACGTCACCCAGCACTCCGCCACCGGACCAGGCTCCGGCACGCCCACCCTTGTCCCCGAGCACGCCGCCTCCGAGCGTGAGGCCGACACGATGGCCTCGCAGGCCCTCGCTGGAAGAGCGCACGCCCTGCCTTCAGGCGCTCCCGCTCGGGGAGGCGGAGGGCTCACCCTCTCCCGGAAGCCCAAGGGAGGCTGGCCGATCCTCCACCAGCACGTGCTCCAGAAGATGATCCAGATCGTGAAGGCTCACCCCGTGGACGCCTCTGAGCGGCTCGAAGCGCTCACCGCCCTCTTCGGGACCGTTCCTCCCGAGCAGGCGCAGCTCCTCTACGACCGGCTGGAGCCGGGTGCGGCCACCGACGACTTCGCCCAGTACTTCAAGGACAAGTTCCCGCAGAGCCGCGCGGACGGGCTGGCATTCCTCCGGCAGCAGATCCTCAAGGCCCCCGCGCAGGCCGAGGCGAAGGAGCCCGCGCAGGTCATCAGCGGACAGGAGATTGGAAAGAACGCCGCACAGGCCGCGCAGAAGCTCCCCATCAAGCCAGAGACGGGAGCGCCCCTCATCCCCTTCGGCCAGTCCTCGGTGGGTGAAGGCTACATGCTCAACCCCAAGTACTGGACCGTTGAGTACATCCTGCAGAAGGGCAGCGCCCAGAAGAGCTTCACCGCCTCCAAGGAGAACCCTTCCGCGTTGACCCAGATGTTCACCTTCCTCGAGGGCCACCCGGAGTGGCACAACTCGACGTTCGAGGTCCGGATCAAGATCGGCCAGTACGGCGCCTCGGCGGCCATCAACGACGTCTGGAAGTCCGAGTCCGCGGACAAGTACGCGTTGGATTGCCTCTCCGCCGCGCTCCTGACCCAGCTCCGCGGCATCTACCTGTCCTATCCCGCCGCTTCGAGGGATGCCGACTTCGAGCGCGACTACGGCTCGTTCTCCATGTCCCGCCTCCCGGGGGACCAGCTCCCGCAGACGAGCATGAGCAAGGACATGGAAGTCACCATGCTCCCGGCCCGCATCCCCTTGTCGGACCCGGCGAAGTACAAGGACCTGCTCAAGCCAGGCGATGAGATCCCCCTCCTGAACCTCTTCATGCCCTCCTCGAGCGCCTGGCGGACCGAGAACGTCATCTACCTGGGAGAGGGGAAGTTCTTCGGCCACCCCATCGGGAGCGTGACCCCTGAGGAGTACGCCAAGAAGATCAAGTCCTACGTCCGCCGGAGTTATGTGGATCCCGAGATCGGCAAGGCGCCTCCCGAGGAGGACGCGGCGCTGGAGGCCTTCATCCTGCAGCACTCCTTCATCCAGTCCTACTCGCGTCCGCGGACGATGAGCATCCCCAAGGCCCCCCCTCCCTCTTCCAAGTGAGGCCGCGGAGCAACCGATCATGGCCCTCAACCCCAGCGCCCTGAAGACGAGCCTCGAGACCGACTGGCTGGTGCCGGAAGGCGGCACCTTCCCCTCCAGCCCCGAGGAGTCCGCGGCCCGCTTCGCGTCCGCGGTGGCCTCCTGGTTCTCCTCCGCGCAGGCCAACCTCATCCCGTGCACCACCGCACAGGTGCGCGAGCCGCAACTCGCCGACGCGCTCGGCCCGGCCTTCAAGGCGGGCACCGCGGAGAAGGCGGGTGACGAGGTCGCCAAAGCGCTGGAGTCCTACATCAAGGATCAGGTCTTTGGCGCGGGCGTCGCCAATGCTCCGCTCGGCACGGCTGCCGCCGCCCAGGCGCTCAGCGGCATCTTCAGCAACCTGGAGCTTGCGAACGACGCCCGTGCCCTGCAGATCGCCCAGGCCTGCCAGACGATGGCGCTCACCACCGTCGTGAAGTTCCCGTCCCCCACGCCTCCAGCAAACGTGATGTGAGTCTGCGTGTGCGAGCCAGATCCGCCTTGCGTTCCTGAAACCGACGGTGTTTCCTGCCGGACAACGACTGGCAGTGAACCCGCTGTATTGTCGGATTGAGCGCAGTCGGCCGAGGTTGGGGGGGCCAAACGATTCGTCAGCTTGCGCTGTGCCGCCTGGCCACTCCCTCCGAGCCCCCATGCTCGGTGGCCCGGCACAACGGAGCCGCGCAGTCTTGGAGAGGAACCTCTGATGCCCGTTCGTCTCACCAACCATTCCCGCAGTCTGCTCACCGTCACGCTCAACAGCGGTGAGAGCGTCCACCTCGCGCCCGACGAGAGCTCCCAGCCTCTCGCGGAGTTGGAGGTCGACAACAACCCCTGGGTGAAGAAGCTGCTGGACCGCCATTGGCTCGCCGTGACGCGTGACCAGGGCGAGGACTCGACCAGGACCTAAAGGAGCGAACCGATGGAGCGGCTGCATCCCGGCGTCTATGTGGAAGAGGTATCCAGCGGCGTCCGCCCCCTGGAGGGGGTGAGCACTTCGACGACCGCGTTTCTCGGCAAGACGGAGAAGGGGCCCCCGGATCGGGCCGTCATGGTCACCAACTTCATTGAGTTCCAGACCCTCTACGGGGGCTTCCTCAATGACAGCTACCTGGCCCTGTCCGCCCTGCAGTACTTCAACAACGGAGGCAAGCGCCTCTACATCCTCCGGGTCGCCAAGGGCGCGCAGACCGCGGATGTCGCCATCGCGGATCGCCAGGGCTCGCCGGCCAAGACGCTCACCGTCTCGGCCATCAGCCCGGGGGCGTGGGGCAATGAGCTGCAGGTGACCGTCGCGAACGGCTCGCAGGACTCCGGAGACGAGTTCAAGCTGACCATCTCGCACGGCGCCAACCCCGACGAGGTCTTCGACAACCTCAGCATCAACCCGGACGCGCCCAACTTCGTGGACAACGTGGTCAATGCCCGCTCCAAGCGGGTCCGCGTCAAGACGGAGAAGGGCAACGACTCGAGCGTGGCCGGCACCAGCACCAGCGGCGCGACGCCCGCCACCACGCTGCCCGCGGACAAGCGCAAGCTCGTCATCAACATCGACGGAGATGGGCCGCAGACCATCACCCTGGCCGGGACGCTGACCACGGGCACCGATATCGCATCGGCCATCGTCACGGCCGTCACCGGCCTGACGCGCCTGCGCTCCAGCACGGATCCGGAGGCGTTCTCCCAGTTCGCCTGCGCCGTGGTCAGCGGGGCCTACGTGCTGACCTCGGGCTCCGAGGGCAAGCAGTCCTCGGTGGAGGTGACCAACGATCCCACGGCCGGCAACGCCGCGACGCTCCTGAAGCTGGGCGTCAGCAACGGCGGCACGGAGACCACGGGCGCCGCGGCGCTCCGGCCCGCCACCGGCTCCTACCTGCTGGGCGATGGCGTCGTGAGCGGCGCCACGCTGAGCGTGACCCTGGGCCAGGATGGCACCACGCCGCAGGATCCCGAGTACATCAACGCCTTCCCGCTCCTGGACGCCGTGCAGGACGTGAACATCATCGCCGTGCCTGGGATTGGCACCCAGGGGGTGGTGAACGCGGGCGTGGGCTACTGCCAGAACCGCATGGACTGCTTCTTCGTCGCGGACATGGGCGCCGCCGTGGACAACAAGGAGGACGCCAAGAGCTTCACCAACAGCCTGACGAAGAGCTCCTACGGCGCGGTGTACTTCCCCTGGGTGAAGATCGTGGACCCCACCGGGAAGTCCAGCGAGCCCATCGCGGTGCCGCCCTCGGGCTTCATCACCGGCCTGTACGCGCGCACCGACGCGCGCCGCGGGGTGTGGAAGGCCCCCGCGGGCACGGAGGCGAACATCCTGGGGGCGGTCGGCCTGACGAAGCAGATCAGTGACGCCGAGCAGGACACCCTCAACAACATCGGCGCCAACGCGGTCCGCTTCTTCCCGGCCTCGGGCATCGTCATCTGGGGCACGCGCACCCTGGCGACCCAGTCCGACCCGGAGTACCGCTACATCCCCATCCGGCGCCTGGCCATCTTCCTGGAGCGCAGCATCTACAACGGCATCCAGTGGGCCGTCTTCGAGCCGAACGACGAGGACCTCTGGGCCAGCCTGCGCCTCAACATCGGCTCCTTCATGATGACCCAGTTCCGCGCGGGCGCCTTCCAGGGCAGCACCCCCTCGCAGGCCTTCTTCGTGAAGTGTGACGCCCAGACCAACCCCCAGGATCAGATCAACGCGGGCATCGTCACGGTGCTGGTGGGCTTCGCGCCCCTACGGCCCGCTGAGTTCGTGGTGATCCAGATCAGCCAGAAGACCTCCGAGGCCGCGTAAGGCGAGCGAGAGCAAGGATCCACCGCCATGGCGAAATTCACGGTCAATACCCACCGCTTCGATCCGTATCGCAACTTCAAGTTCCGGGTGAAGGTCGACGGCCAGTACGTCGCCGGCCTGAGCAAGTGCAGCGCCCTCAAGCGCACCACGGAGGTCACCGCGTGGCGCGAGGGGGGCGATCCCAGCACCAGCCGCCAGCTGCCCGGCAAGACGAAGTACGAGCCGGTCACCCTGGAAGCGGGCCTGACGCATGACACCACCTTCGAGGGGTGGGCCAACCTGGTCCACAACTTCCAGGGGGATGCCGCGGGCTCGCTCAAGAACTTCCGCAAGGACGTGATCATCGACGTCTACAACGAGGCCGGGCAGCGGGTGCACTCGTACAAGCTCTACCGCTGCTGGGTCTCGGAGTACCAGGCGCTGCCGGATCTGGACGCCAGCGCCAACGCGGTGGCGATCCAGCACATCAAGCTCGAGAACGAGGGCTGGGAGCGGGACGCTTCCGTCACTGAGCCCACGGAAGCCTGACGCCCGTGAACGCCCTGTGCACACTGCCTGGCGGATGGATCGACCGGAAGGGCGTCCGCCAGCGCGAGGGGGTCCTCCGCCCGCTGCGGGGTGGGGATGAGGAGTGGCTGTACACGCTCCCTCCCCACACCTCGCAGGCGAGTGTGCTGATCACCCTGCTGGCCCGCTGTGTGAGACACCTCGGGCCCTACAGGGCGAGCCGCGCGATGATCCGGATGCTGCCCGCTGGCGACTGCGACTACCTGGCGCTGCGCCTCTACCGGATGACCTTCGGTGACAAGGTGGAGATGGTCCTGGTCTGCCCGAACCCCGCGTGCGGGGCGAAGATGGATCTGGACTTCGACGCCAGCCTCCTCCCCGTGGAGGAGCGGCCCCAGCTCCCCCGCTACACCCTCCGGCTCGGCCTGCCCAACGCGGCAGAGGTGAGCTTCCGCCTGCCGCGCATCGGGGACGTGGAGGCGGCCAACGGGGCGCGGGATCCCGAGGTGAGGCTCCTGTCGCGCTGCCTCCTCGACATCGACGGGAAGGCACCGGGCGGTGAGGAGGTGGTGGCGGCGCTGCCCGCGGAGGCGCGAGAGGCCCTCAACGCCGAGCTGGAGCGCGTGTCGCCCCGAATCGAGGACTCGATCGAGGCGAGCTGTCCCGAGTGCGGGCGGGAGTTCAGGACAGCGTTCGACTCCACGGCCCTGCTCTTCGCGAACATCTACAGGCGACGCCGCGAGTTCAACCACGCCGTGCACCTGCTGAGCTTCCACTACCACTGGCCCCTGAGCGAGATCCTGGGAATGACTCGGGAACAGCGGCAGCGCTACGTGCGCCTGCTGCAGGACGAGCTGGATCTCGCCGCGGGCATGTCCGCGGGCCTGGACTGAGCGGGGGGGCATGATGGCGGGCTTCCTTCAAAGGCTGGTCACGGCGGGGGCTCGCACCCTGGGCGATATCAGCGCCTCGGCACGCCCCGTGGCGAAGTCGGTGGACGCCCTGCCCGAGATCATCGAAGAGCGGGTGGTGGCGGAGGAGGAGCTCGCGCCGGGCCGGCGGCCCTCCGACGACGTGCGGGGCAGTCCGTCCGCTCCCAGGAGCGCGCCCCCCATGGAGCGCCCCCTCGCGTCCTCCGCCGATCGTCCCATGAGCCCGCCCGCGCCCCGCGCCCCGGAGCCGAGCCCGAAGCCCGAGGAGGGCTCCCCGTCGCGACAGGCGCCGCCGAGCCTGTCTCCCTCGCCGCTGCGCGACGCCGTGGCCACCGCGGAGCGCGCCCCGGCGGCATGGCCTGCCAGGGAGGAGCGCTCCACGGCAGGGCTCCAGACCCAGGGATCGGTTCCAGCGTCCCCTGCCCCGCATGAGACACGGCGTGCGCCGCTGCGCGACGCGGTCATCCAGGTCGCCGAGCCCGAGGGCGCGCGCACCCTGCCGCCACAGGGACCGGCCCGTGCCGCCACGCCGGACAAGGCCCACTCGCACGAGGCACCAGGGAGCAAGGCTCCTGCTCAGGATGGGCTCGCCCCTTTCAAGGAGCGCTGGAGAGATCTCGCTCAGCGGCTGAGGATGAGCCACCCACCGCCACTGCCCGAGGCCGGAGCCGCGGCGGAGGAGCCGCCCTCCTCCACCTCGCCGCGAGCACAGCCTGGAACTTCGGAGGGGCAGCGGGCGGAGAGGGGCCCCACGCCGGGGAAGGCCGCGCTGGCACGCGATGAGGGGCCCACGCCCCCTGGCCAGCCATCCACGGCCACCGTGACCCAGGATCGATCCGTGCCTCCCCCGCGCCAGTCCGCGCCGCCTCAGGCCGCCGGCGCCCGCTCCTCGTCCTCGAAGCGGGCGCCCGAGCTGGTCATCGGAAACCTGGAGGTCCGCATCGTTCCGCTGCCGCCCGCGCCTGAGCCGCGGAGCGCGAGCCCCGAGCCGCGGAGCCCCCACTCGGGCTCATGGCAGACCGCGGCCCGTCACTACCTGGGGAGGCTGTGAGCCCATGATCATCGAGCGCGCAACAGTGAGCTTCGAAGGGCTGGACGTCAGCCCGGAGCGGGCCCAGGCCATCACGGAGCGAGCGCTCCGGCTCGTCGCGGAGACGCACGAGCGGGAGAGCCTCGGCGAGGGCCGCATCGGGACCTTGAGCCTCCCTCCGCTGAAGATCTCTCCCCACGCGCTGGATGATCTGGAACTGGCGCGGGCCCTCGCGAACGCCGTGGGCGATGCCCTCCGGCTGCGCGGAGGTGGACGCTGATGGCCAGCGGGTTCTCCAATCAGCCCAAGATGCTCAAGGGGGCGTTCGTCGACTCGAACCTGCTCGCCTTCCCGCCCCTCATCGTGCCCTTCCAGTTCAACCCGGAGCGGCTCTCCCGGCGCAAGGCCGCGAACATCCAGACGCCCCGCTCGCGCCGTGGCACCGAGGAGCGCACGCCGGAGTCCCAGAGCCTGGGCGAGGCCCAGAGCACCTTCACCCATCCGGAGACGATCTCCATGGACATCCGGCTGGACGCCACGGATGCCCTGGAGAAGGGCGACGCCATCGCCGGCGAGTTCGGCGTGCTGCCCGCGCTGTCGGCCCTGGAGATGATGATCACCCCTCGCTCCGAGTCGTTCTTCGGAGGGCTCCTGGGGCTGTCGGCCAACTTCGGCTTCGGCGATCGCACCAGCACGCCGGTGCTCATCTTCGTGTGGGGCCGCCAGCGCATCTACCCCGTGCGCCTCACGGAGCTCAACATCCAGGAGGTGGAGTACAACCCCAACCTCAACCCCACGCGGGTCATCGCGTCGGTGAACCTGCAGGTGATCGGCAGCAACAACCCGTTCTACCTCTTCACCCAGGCCCAGCGAGAGATCCTCGCGGCGCTGAACCTGCTCAACGCGCCGGACCTGGCGCACTCGGTCGTGAACTTCTAGGAGGCGGCATGCTCTACCAGGGATCGCGCTACGCGGGGACGGAGGTCGTCGAGCCGGTGAACACCGAGGGCGAACACCCGCGCGTGCTCGCCCTGCGCCGCATCTCCGCGCCCAAGGGGGTGCTCGAGTACGTGGTGATGGAGGGCGAGCGCCTGGATCACCTCGCCCAGCGCTTCTACAGCGACCCGAAGAAGTACTGGCTGATCCTGGACGCCAACCCCCACGAGCTCAACCCCTTCGAGCTGCTGCGCCCGGGGCGGCGGATCCAGGTGCCTCGGAATCGGGTGGTCACCCCGTGATCACCGAGGTCGTCAACGTCTCCATTGACGGTGCGCCCCAGGATGACCTGGTGCCCGACATCGTCCAGCTGGAGGTGGAGGAGTCCGTGGCCGAGGCGGACGTGTTCCGCCTGCGCCTGGCGCTGCACCCCCTCTCCGACGGGGCGTGGAACTACGTGGACGATCCCCGCTTCCAGCTCTGGAAGCGCTTCTCCGTGGAGGCGGGCTACCCGGACGACACGCAGTCGCTGGTGGACGGGTACATCACGCACGTGGAGCTGGGCTTCGGGAGCCAGCAGGAGCCCTACCTCGAGCTGTCGGGGATGGACCTGTCCGCCAGGATGAACCTGGAGGAGAAGCAGCTGGCCTGGGCCAACAAGAAGGACCACGAGATCGCCCAGGCCGTCTTCTCCTCCTACGGGCTGAGCTACGAGGTGGAGGACACCGTCGTCCAGCACGCGGAGGCCCTCGCGACGATCCTCCAGAGCGAGACCGACATCCGCTTCCTGCGGCGGCTGGCGGCCCGCAACGGCTTCGAGTGCTACGTGCGAGGCAACACCGGCTACTTCCGCAGCCCCAACCTCCAGGAGCCGCCGCAGAAGCTGCTGGCCGTGGACTTCGGTGGGGAGACCAACCTCTCCCAGCTCAAGCTCAAGGTGGAGGGGACCTCCGCGACCACCGCCGAGATCCGCCGCCTGGATCCCATGGAGAAGCAGGAGGAGAAGGAGAGCCTGGAGGCGCTCACGGAGCGCAAGCTCGGCAAGCAACCCCTGAGCGAGCTGCGCGGGGGCCAGCCCGAGGGCCGGATCCTCCTGCGCCGCGAGCCCTCCATCGCCAAGGAGGAGATGCAGGCGCGGCTGCGCGGCGCCTACTCGGGCGCCAACCAGTTCGTCGTGGCGGAGGGAGAGATCGATGGCCGCGTCTACCTCTCGGTGCTGCGCTCCAGGCGCCTGGTGACGCTCAAGGGCGTGGGCGAGCGCTACAGCGGCCACTACTACGTCACGCGGGTGAAGCACTCCTTCACCGTGGAGGGCTACACCCAGAGCTTCGAGGCCCGCCGCAACGGCCTGGGGCTCACCGGCGAGGAGACGTTCGAGGCACCAGCGCTGCCGCTGGCCATCATGCCCTCGCTGGGCGGCGCGGGCGCGGCAGGCGGCAACAAGGTGCTGCCACCGCAACAGACCGGCAGGAACCCCGGAGGCATCTGACATGGCACCGCCGAATCCCCCCACCCTCACCACCGTCGGGCGGCAGCGGGTGATCGACTACGTCACCAAGGACTACGAAGGCTTCCGCCAGGCGATGCTCAATCAGATCCCGCTGCGGCTGCCCAACTGGACGGACCGCGGCGAGAGCGACTTCGGCGTGGTGCTCATCGAGCTCTTCGCCTACGTGGCCGACATCCTGAGCTACTACCAGGATCGGGTGGCCAACGAGGCCTTCCTCGGCACGGCCACCCAGCGCCGCTCGGTGGCGGAGCTGCTCCGGCTGATCGACTACCAGATCGATCCCGGGCTGGCCGCCTCCGCGCACATCCACTTCGACGTGACCGCCGACGTGACGGTGAGCGGCTCGAGCCTGCCCTATCGCCTCAGGACTTCGGGGCAGCCCGGCGAGCCGGATGTCACCTTCGAGATCACCCAGGAGTTCAAGCTCGGGCTGCTCAACAACGCCATCTCGCTGGCCGCCCAGCCGTCCATCCCCGCTGGGACGACGGCCCTGCGGCTCGATCGCACCAGCCATGCCCTGGCGGAGGGCCACCCCATCTACCTGGAGGAGAAGAAGACGCTGTCCAACGGCAGCACGCTGATCCGCCGCTCGGCGATGCTGCGGGTGACGCAGGTGGTGGATGTGGGCGGCGACAAGGACGAGCTCCGCTGGCTGCCGCCGCTGCTCGAGCCCTTCGATCCCGCCATCACCACCCTCAAGGGCAACAACGTGCTGGCCACCCAGGGGGAGACCGTCAACGACGAGCCGATCTTCGTCAGCGACGGGACGCCCGGGCAGCGGCTCACCCTCTCCCGCACCCCGGTGACCCACCTGCTGCGCGCCGAGCCGTTCCGCCGGCGGCGCTCCCGCCCGGAGCTGGAGATCCGGGTGGATGGGACGCGCTGGGACGAGGTGGAGAGCCTGTTCGACAGCACCCCGGCGGCCCCGCACTACTCCACCCTCATCGACGAGAACGACGTCACCACGGTGCTGTTCGGCACCGGCGCCCGAGGGGCCGTCCCGCCCACGGGCAGCCAGATCACCGCGCGCTACCGCGTGGGCCTGGGCAGCCTGGGCAACGTGGGCTCGGACACGCTGAGCGTGTTCATCACCGCCGTGCCCGAGGTGAAGGCCATCATCAACCCCTTCCCGGCCCAGGGTGGCGCGGACCGGGAGTCCACGGAGGAGGCGAAGATCTCCGGGCCGGGCTCCATCATCGCCCAGGAGCGGGCCGTCACCCTGCAGGACTACGAGCTGCTGGCGGAGGGCTTCGCCGGCGTGGGCAAGGCCAAGGCGCGCGTGGGCCTGCGCGGCGGCTACAAGGTGGTGCAGCTCTACGTCGCCCCGGAGAACCCGACGACCGTGCCCCCGCCGGCCCCCTCGAGCGACCTGAAGGACGCGCTCAAGCGCTTCCTGGAGGCGCGCATGCCGGTCAACCGCATGGCCGGGGTGGATGTGCTGGATCCGCTCTACGTGCCCGTGGACATCACGGTGGACGTGCACCTGAAGGCGGAGGCGAGCCAGACCCGGGTGCAGGAGGAGGTCCGCAAGGTCCTCCGCGAGCTGCTGGCGTTCGCCAACCAGGACTTCGGCAAGGCGATCCGCGTGGGCGAGGTGTACTCGGCCCTCTACCCGGTGCAGGGCGTGGCCTACGTCCTGCTCAAGCGCCTGCAGCGCGCCGGGCAGGCCACCGCCGAGAAGGGCTGCGAGTTCGCGGACGTGATGATCGGTGAGAACGAGCTGGCCTACGAAGGGCTGCTCACCCTCAACCTCTTCGGAGGCTCGTGATGGCCACCGACTTCGCGGAGCTCCTGTACCGCTACCTGCCAGGCCTGTACCGGGACAAGGACACGCTGGGCGAGCTCCAGCGCTTCCTCCAGATCATCGCCCTGCCCCTGGAGGAGCTGGAGGCCAGCGTCGGCCAGCTCTATGAGGACTTCTTCATCTCCGGGTGCCGGCCCGAGCTCATCCCCCTGCTGGGCGCGCTGGTGGGGGTGGAGGTGGACACGACGCTGCCGCTCCGAGCGCAGCGGACGCAGGTGTCCGAGGCCGTGCGCTTCTACCGCTCCAAGGGCACACAGCAGCCCCTGGAGCGCTGGGCGGAGAGCCTCACGCAGTGGCGCGTGACGCTGGTGGACTTCTCGAAGAGCGTCGCCCAGGTGCCGTTCCTCGAGGCGATGAACCCCGTCTCGCGGCTGCGGGATCAGCTCGTCGCCGAGCTCCCCCCCGGCAGCGGCAACTGCTTCTTCTCCGCCGAGCAGCGCCTCCAGCCCCTGTTCGATGCCATCACGGGCCGGTTCATCACGCGCAAGGCCCTGGCCGGCAACGAGGCGAAGTACGCGGGCGTCGAGGGCCGCTTCACCATCGAAGAGCGCGGCGTGGACCTGTTCAAGCCGCCCGCGGGGACACCCTATGTCGCGGTGGCTGCCGACCTCACGGACTTCAGCACCCCCCTGGACGCGGGCGGCGCCCCGCTCGCGATCGCCGCGCACCAGATCGCCGTCGATCCCGTGCTGGGCCGCTTCAAGATCGTGAGCCCCCTGCCCTCGGCCGGCAACCTCCGGGTCACCTTCCACGCGCTCACGCCCGCGATCGTCACGACCCAGGCCTTCCACGTGGGCGATCCCTCGCGCATGCGGCAGCTCGGCCGGAGCGATGATCCCGCCCCCTACACCCTGGACATCCGCGCCCCGCGGAGCGTCACCGACAGGACGGGCCAGAAGCACTTCGACAACCACGGCTTCTTCGTCACGCCGTGCCGCGTGCTCGCCAACCAGCGCCCCAACCTCATCCCGGCCGGCTCCTCGAGCGGGCGCTTCACCTTCGACGGGAGCCCACTGACCCTGGGAGATACGGAGGGCATCTCCCTCCAGCTCCTGGATGGGATCGACGGCACGCCGCTGACGCGCCGGAAGGTGGCGGGGCAAGTCCAGCGCTACGCCGGCCAGCCCTGCGGCTTCACGATCCGCATCCGAGGCGTCTCTCTCACCGACCCCGCCTTCCAGCCCTCCGCCAACCTGGTGATCGCCCACCTGGAGAACTTCAACCAGCCCAAGGGCCTGAATGGCATCCTCCTGGAGCTATCGCCGACGGACGTCGTCGTCGATCCCCAGCTCGGGCGCATCCTCATGAACCTGAGCGCGCTCGGGGCCACGGCGGAGGACGTCCGCGTGGACTACCTGCTGGGGGCGCTGATCCGCGTGGAGGACGCCGCGCCCCTGGCGCTCACCCCCATCACCACGGGGGGCTTCGCCTTCTCGAAGGATGGCGCCCGGGTGCGCCTTCGCGACGCCCTCGACGGCACCCCCGTGGATGAGTCGATGCGGCTGGGGCGCCTGCTCTCCCTCTACCATGGCACCTCGCGAGGCTGGTCCATCCTCCGAAACGGCGCGCCTGTCGCCCCCGCCCTGCCGGCGGAGCTCCGGGATCTGTCGGACATGGGCACGCCCGTCCTGCCGGGGCGCATCTTCATCGATCCGTGGCAAGGCCGCTTCAAGTTCCCCGCGGGCTTCCTCGCGCCGGGAGATCAGATCACCGTGAGCTACGCCTCCAGCGACGCGGCCGCCGAGGCGCGGATCTTCGCCAGCCTGGCGCAGCGCCTGCCGTCGGCGCTGCCAGCCGGGGTAGCCCCCGTCATTGTGGATACACGCAGCATTCCGGTGCAGCCCGCGCGGCTTCACTGAGCGACGCCAGGGAAGGAAAAAACGACATGTCTCGCTCGATCTCTCGCGAGGACTTCAACGAACTGAAGAACTACCTCGGCGTCTACCTGCAGCAGGGCCGAGTGATCCTGGACTCCGACTGGAACGAGAGCCAGGACATCGCGGTCTCGTTCCTGCGCAGGCTCAACCGCGAGGCCCTGGGCGAGGGCAGCCCGAACAATGGCTTCGCCATCTCTCCCGTGATCCCGCCGCCGCCGCAGCTCCTGATGGAGAACGTCGACGTCGACACCACGGGCATGGATCTCGGCGAGGCCTTCGCGGCCATCATCGGCGCCATCATCGGCGCGTGCCTGGCCGACCTGCTGGGCTTCATGCTCTACTTCATCTTCGGCCCGGTGCTCTTCTTCATGAGCTTCCCGGGAAAGGAGCTGGAGGGCTTCGAGTCCCTGCAGGGCTTCCTGCTGTCCTCGCCCCAGGGGAAGCTGCGCATCGGCCGGGACCGGCCCTACGCGGGCAAGGGCTTCCTGCGCCTGTCCGGCCACGCCGGCCCGGTGACCTTCACCAAGACGCTGACGAACCTCGTGGATCTGTCCGCGCACGAGCTCGCCACGTTCCGCTACAGGCTCAACCAGCAGGTGCCGGGGACGATCAAGTTCTTCCTCGAGGACAACGTCGGCAACCGCTCGGTGTGGCTGATCAACGTCTCGGGCGCCGGCACCGAGATCTGGCTGGCGGGCTTCGCGGCGCCGCTGAACCTGAACTTCCACATCCTCACCAGCGAGATCGATCCGGCGGTGAAGGGCACGACGTACACCGCCCGGATCAACACCTTCTCCGGTCAGGCGCCCATCACCTGGTCCAGCACGGCGCTGCCGACAGGCCTGGCCCTCGAGCCGGGGAGCGGAGTGGAGGAATCACGCAAGGCCCAGATCACCGGCACGCCCACCGCCAACGCCGGTGACTACACCTTCACGGTGACCGCCACCGACAGCGCGGGCAAGAGCTCCTCGCGGACATACACCCTCCGGGTGAAGGAGACGGGAGCGCCGGCGCTGCCCATCCCTTCGACGATGGAGCTCCTGGGGCAGCTGCAGCAGTTCGAGACGCCCACGGGGACGCCCGCGGACCTGACCCGGATCCGCAAGTACGGCTTCGAGGTCTATCAGGATGCGACCACGCCCTTGATCTGGGACTTCGATGATCTGCGCCTCGCCAGCAGTGCGCTGGAGCAGGCGATGGCGAAGAACAACTTCATCATCCGCGGCTCGGAGTTCTCCCAGTTCCTCAACCAGATCACCCTGCTCAGCATCTTCATGAGCGGGATGTCCGGGGACGGCGGGGGCGGAGGCGGAGACGAGGGCGATGACGAGCTCGAGCAGAACCTGTTGAACCTGATGAACACGGACTTCCAGCTCTCGCAAGCCAGCATCGAGAACGCGGGGCGGCTCTACGTGGCCGGGCTCCCGGTCGTGCAGATCCAGGACACGCTGTACTCCCAGCAGGCGGACCCCAACGATCCGCCGCTGGCCCCGCCGGCCGCGGGCGTCATTCGCAAGGACGAGGTCTACCTGGACGTGTGGACCGAGCCGGTGACGTATGTGGAGGATCCGGAGATCCGCGAGATCGCCCTGGGAGGGCCCGACACCACCACGCGCCTGCGGACGCGCCACCGCGTGCGCGTGGCCCAGGGCGGAGAGGTCCCCAAGGGCAACGGCGTGGGCAAGGGGACCCTGGCCACGGAAGGGGTCTATCTGGCGCAGGCCAACCGCTTCTACCGCGTGGAGATCGACACGCCCGGCAACATCGGCACCGCGACCTTCCGCTGGTCAGAGGACAACGCCTCGACCCTCCAGCGCGTGCTCGAGCCCATCCCGCCCGGCTCCACCCAGGTGGTGGTGGAGGATGCCTCGGCCTTCCATGCCGAGGATTGGATCCTCATCAGCAAGGAGTTCGGCGAGGAGGAGCACCAGATCGCCAGCACCTTCGGCAACGTCATCACGCTGAAGAACCCCACCGGCGCGCAGCTGGCCCTGCTGCCCGCCGCCAGCCAGGTCCCCCAGTTCACCACCTTCTCCCTGGAGGACCGCCCCCGGATCCAGCGGTGGAACGCCTTCAAGGTCCCCATCCAGGCCGATCCGGAGGACGCGACCATCTCCGGTGCCATCCTCCTCAACGACGGCGTGCAGGTGCGCCTCGGAGGGCACACCCTGCGCAGGGGGGATTACTGGAACTTCAAGACGCGCTACCTGGCCGGTGACGAGGCCTCCGGCATCAACCCCGAGACGCGGATCGAGCAGCTCTCGTTCCAGCGGGCGCGGGGCGTCATCCACCACTATGTCCACCTGGCCACGATCACCCGGGACGGCAGCGCCCTCAAGCCCGACCGGATCTTCCTGATCCAGGATCGCCGCAAGCGCGTGGCGAACGCGGGCACCGTGTCGGGCACGCTGCCGAAGCTGACCGGGCTCGTGGGCACGACCACCGAGCACCTGGGCGGACTCCCCCTGCCTCCCACCTCCTCGGACGCCAAGTTCGTGATCTTCTGGTCCGGCGATCTGTACCTCACGGGCACCGTCCCCGCGGGGGCGAAGCTCACCCTCCGGGCCTCGTTCTACAGCGATGAGATGGGAGATCTGGAGACGGAGCCGGACAAGGGCAAGATCCAGGATCGCGAGGTGGAGATCCCTCTCACCCGCAAGCCCAAGGGCGTTGAAGTGCCCCTCCAGCACCTGTTCACCAAGAGCGACACGCCGTTCGGCTTCCTGCCCACGACGTTCATCCCCACCTCGGTGCAGATGTTCGTCAAGCTGACCGATCCCAACTCCCCTCCAGAGTCCCCCGATCCCAGCCCTGACTTCAGCGTCGAGCTGGCGAACATGCGCGTGATCGCGCTGGAGCTGAAGAAGGCCTACTAGGAGCGCGCCCATGGGAAGATACGTCTTCAAAAGCAAGGATCTCGCGCCGCTGCGTGAGTGGCTGAACAACCCCGTGGCCCGGGGGGTGCTGGAGTCGGCCATCCCCATCAAGCGCTTCGAGCGCAAGGGGCAACAGTCTGGCGAGCCGATCGCGCTGCCTGTCCCGGTGCAGAGCCGGGAGGAGCCGGACGGCGTGCCCCTCCCCGCGCTCCTGAAGGCGGTCAAGGCGGAGGATCCCACCGTCGTCGGGATCGTGGTGCGCGGCGACAAGATGATCCTGAAGCACCGCGCGCGCCCCAAGGCCGCGGACCGCGAGAAGGTGCTCAAGCTGGTCAAGGATCCGAAGAAGCTGCAAGCGCTGGGCCGGACGCCGACGCCGCCCAAGGTGCCCGCGCTGCGCGGCGAGGATCTGGAGAAGCTCCTGCTGAGCGAGGAGACGCCCGACGCCGAGTGGCTGCGCGCCTTCCGGCGCTACGCCGTCGCAAACCTCATCAAGACCCGGAAGGCGCCCAAGTAGATGCGTTACCTGGGGAACACCAACAGCAAGGAGTTCCACGATCTCACGCGACGCAGATCGCAGTGCCAGATCGAGGAGTTCCAGGCCACCAACCGCGCCCACCCGTTCGTGCCGGACACGGTGGTGCAGGCGATCGTGGAGGGCTATGAGCCGTGCGGCTGGTGCATTGGCACCATCGCCGACCTGTCCCTCGAGTCCAGCATCCCGCTGGCCTCGGCGGCGGATCTGGAGGGCGAGGATCTCGGCGGCGGCTCGGTCTCCCTGCGCTGGACCCACCCCGAGGACGTCGCCGCCAAGGGCATCCGCTTCGACATGTACTCCAGCCCGGCGCCCCTGGATCCCTTCCGCACCCTGCGCCTGCCGCGGCATGCCAGCACCACCGCCACCCTCTCCGGCTTCACCGACGGGGGGGATCTCTACTTCACGGTGGTGGCGCGCCGGGGCGGGCAGCAGAGCCTGCCCTCGGCGATCCTGCACCTGTTCGTGCAGCCGGTGCAGGCGCCGGTCGAGCTCACCACGGGCGTGCTGAGCTCGCGGGCCGCCACCGGGCTGGGCTTCCCGTTCCGGATCGACGGCCTGGGGCGGGTCCACGCCGAGGGCGGGGATCCGCTGCTGCGCGGGAAGATCCTCCAGCTGCTGCTGACCTCGCCGGGCGAGCGCGTGAACCTGCCGGAGTACGGGACGCGCCTGAGAGATCTGGTGTTCGATCCCAACAATGACGTGCTGGCCGCCACCACGGAGTTCACCGTGTCGCGGGCGCTGCGTCGCTTCCTGGGAGACGAGATCCATGTGGACAAGGTCCAGGTGAGCTCGAGCGACAGCGAGCTCAGCGTGAACATCGTCTATCTGCGAAAGTCGGACCTCAGCACCGAGCGACTGCGCGTAGGCATTCCCCTCCTCAGGTGAGGCCGAGATGGATGAACGGGTAGCGCGCTACATCGAGCGCAACGAGAACAAGCACTGGGGAAAGTACCGGGGCATCGTGAGCGACCGGAACGATCCCGAGCAGCTCGGCCGCCTCAAGCTGCGGGTGCCCAGCCTGCTCGGGGACGCGGTGACCGGGTGGGCCTGGCCCGCCTCGCCCTATGCGGGAGCCGACGTAGGCTTCTTCTTCGTGCCCCAGGTCGGAGACGTGGTGTGGGTGGAGTTCGCGGAGGGAGATCTGGAGCACCCCCTGTGGACCGGGTGTGGCTGGGCGAAGCCGGGGGGGACCACGGAGATCCCGAAGGAGGCGCAGGACTCCTACCCCGATCAGGCGGTGATCAAGACGAAGTCCGGCCACGTCATCATCCTCAGCGACGCCTCCGGCAGCGAGCTGATCACCATCCGCGCCAAGAACGGCTGCGAGATCACCCTGGACCCCAACGCCAGCAAGGTGACGGTACAGGCCGATGAGATCATCCTCCAGGGCGCCTCGGGCAACACGGAGCCTCTGGCCACGAAGACCTTCGTCACGCAGATCTTCGATCTGCACACGCACCCGACGGGGGTGGGGCCCTCCGGGAAGCCGCTCCTGGACTCGACCACGAACCCACGCTCGCTCACCACGGTGGTGAAGGCCGAATGAGCTGAGGCCCGAGAGGAACCATGAGCAACCACCTGGCCATTGCCACCGTGACGGCGGCCCTCCGGCTCCGGCTGGAGCAGGATCTCCAGGCCCACCTGACGGGCGCGAGCGCGACCACCATCCGTCCCATCTCTCCGCCCAGCACGTCCCTGCCCGCGCCCGGCGTGAACATCTTCCTGTTCCAGGTGACGCCCAACACCGCGCTGCGCAACGAGGCGCTGCCCACCCGGGGCTCCAGCGGCCAGCTCCTGCAGCGCCCGGTGATCGCCCTCGATCTCCACTACCTGCTGAGCTTCTACGGCACCGAGACCAAGCAGGAGCCCCAGGTGGCGATGGGGATCGTCGCCCGCTCGCTCCAGGCCCAGCCCACGCTCACCCGCACGCTGATCGAGCAGGCGGTGGCGGCAGCGTCACACCTGGAGGGCTCCGATCTCGTCGACTCTCTCCAGCAGGTCCGGTTCTTCCCCACGATGGCCTCGGTCGAGGACATCTGGAAGCTCTGGTCGGTGTTCCAGACGCCCTATGTCCTCTCCGCCACCTACCAGGCCAGCGTGGTGCTGATCGAGGGTCCGACCGCGCCGCGCGCGCCCGCGCTCCCGGTGCGTGGCCTCGCCGCTCAGGCCAGGGCGCTCCGGCAGCCCGTCATCGAACGCGTCCTCTCCCAGGCCACGGGGGATGCCGAGCCCTCGGCGGGCCAGCCCATCCTCGTCGGCCACCGCCTCATCCTCCAAGGACAGGGGCTGCTGGCGAGGACGCAGACGCCCAAGGCGGACACGCTGGTGCGCATTGGCGACGTCGAGCTCGCTCCCGAGAGCGCGAGCCCCGACGCGCTCGTGGTCCTCCTCCCGACTTCGCTGAAGAGCGGCGTCCAGCGCGTGCAGGTCGTGCACCAGGAGCAGCTCGGAGGGGTCGCCCGCCGCGGCGCCGAGTCGAGCGCGGTGGCGCTCGTCCTGCAGCCTGACGCCACCTTCGCCAAGGTCGCCGAGGGTATTGAGGTCACCCTCTCGCCCCAGGTCCAGAAGGGGCAGCGCGCCGTGCTCCTGCTGAACCAGTACGGCGCCCCGGCCGGGACCGAGCCCAAGGCCTACAGCTTCCCGCTCGTCGTCAACGCCCCCGCGGCCACCCTCACCTTCCCGATCAGCACTGTGGCTGCGGGCGATTATTTGCTCCGCGTCCAGGTGGACGGGGCGGAGAGCCCGCTCGTGTTCAGCGAGGCCGAGGGGCGCTACGCTCAGCCTCGCCTCACACTGCCATGAGCCACTCCGCGCCCCCAGGGGACGACGAACGCGCCCAGCTCCCGAAGGCGCCCAGCCCGCCGCGGCCTGGAGCCTCCGGGGAGCGCTCGCCCGAGAGCTGGACGGACGCCAACCAGCGCTACCTCTCCGCCGCGCTCGCGCGGGTCCGCGGCCGGATCGAGCGGCACGTCGCCCAGGAGCCCCCCGTCCCCGAGGACACGCTCGAGCGTGCGCTGGAGGAGGCCGCCCGCGCCATGCCAGCTCCGGCCGCCCTGGAGCGGCTGGGTGCGATCTTCCAGCTCTCCCCGTTCGAGCGAGAGGTGCTGCTGCTCTGCGCGGGCCCGGAGCTGGACGGCACCTTCGCCGCGCTCTGCTCCCGGGCCCAGGGCGATCCGCGGCGCCCGAACCCCACGTTCAGCCTCGCCCTCGCGACGCTGCCGTCGCCGCACTGGAGCGCGCTGAACCCGGGCGCGGCGCTGCGCCGCTGGCGGCTGGTGGAGCTGGGGCCAGGGGACAGCCTGACGACGGCCCCTCTGCGCGTGGATGAGCGCGTGCTGCACTACCTCACCGGCGTCCAGTACCTGGATGAGCGCCTCACGGGCTTCGTCGAGCCCTTGCGCCACACTCCTTCGCTGGTGCCTTCCCACCAGCGCCTGGCCGAGCGGATCGTCGGGCTCTGGTCCGCGCCCGAGCGAAAGGACGCCCTCCCCCTCGTGCAGCTCTGCGGCAGCGACGCGAGCGGCACCCGCGCCATCGCCGCCGCCGCCTGCGCCGAGCTGGGGCTGAGCCTGCTCCGCGTGCTGGCGCAGTCCCTCCCCACGGGGCCTGACACGAGCGAGGTGATGCGCCTGCTCTGGCGCGAGGCGGCCCTGACCCGGAGCGCCCTGCTGCTGGACTGCCACGGGCTCGACTCGAGCGACAGCGGGCGCCAGGCCGAGGTGCTCCGGCTCCTCAACCGCTCCGAGGGGCCGATCCTCGTCGTCGGTCCGGACCGGCTGCGCGCCCTGGACCGGCCGAGCGTGGCGCTGGACGTGGGCCGCCCCACCTCCCTGGAGCAGCGCACCCTGTGGAGCGAGGCGCTCCAGCACCACCTGGCCTCGGGCGCCGAGCCAGGCGATCCCCCAGAGCCCGTGCTCGAGTCCCTCGTCTCCCAGTTCGACCTGAGCGGCGCCACCATCCAGGAGGCCTGCCACCACCTCCAGGGCCACGAGCGCGGAGAGGCGCTCGAGAGCACGCTGTGGTCCGCCTGCCGGGCGCTCACCCGGCCGCGCCTGGGTGATCTGGCCCAGCGCATCGAGTCGTCCGCGGGCTGGGATGGCCTGATCCTGCCGGAGCCGCAGCGGCGCCTGCTGCGCGAGCTCTCCGCCCAGGTCCGTCACCGGGCCCGGGTGTATGGGACGTGGCGGCTGGGGGCCCAGGGCGCGCGGGGCCTGGGGATCACCGCCATGTTCGCGGGGCCGAGCGGGACGGGAAAGACGCTGGCCGCCGAGGTGCTCGCGCAGGAACTCCGGCTGGATCTGCACCGCATCGATCTCAGCCAGGTGGTGAACAAGTACATCGGCGAGACCGAGAAGAACCTCCGCCGCATCTTCGACGCCGCGGAGGAAGGTGGGACGCTGCTGCTCTTCGACGAGGCCGACGCGCTCTTCGGGAAGCGCAGCGAGGTGAGCGACAGCCATGATCGCTACGCCAACATCGAGGTGAGCTACCTGCTCCAGCGGATGGAGTCCTACCGGGGGCTGGCCATCCTCACGACCAACATGAAGGACGCCCTGGACACGGCGTTCCTGCGCCGGCTCCGCTTCGTCGTCGAGTTCCCCTTCCCGGGCCCAGGGGAGCGCAGAGAGCTCTGGCGACGCGCGTTTCCGCCCGAGGTCCCCACCGAGGGACTGGACTTCGGGAAGCTGGCCGAGCTGAGCGTCGCGGGCGGCAACATCCGCAACATCGCGCTGAACGCCGCCTTCCTCGCCGCCAGCGAGGGGACGGGCGTGCGGATGAGCCACATCTGGCGCGCCGCCCAGACGGAGTTCGCCAAGCTGGACAGGCCGCTCCCGCCCGCGCTGTAGCGTCGCTCAAGCGAGGAGGCTTCCGGCTTCTGCCCTCGGCCAGCGGAAGAAGCCGCCGCCCTCTCCCACGAGCACGGCCAGCTCGGACCAGGCCGCCATCACCTCGGCCGCGCCCGTCTCCCGCTCGGAGAGCCCCTCGCCGGTTGGCGCGAACCACCACCACCCTCCCTGGGCGGCGGGGCCGAGCTCGACGGCCGTGCCATAGCCATCCACCCTCCGGGTGAGGAACTCGAGCAGCGCCGCGTCGCAGGGGCCGTGCCGCTCCAGCAAGGCGCAGGGCAGCCCCGCGCGCGGCGTCCTGCGCTCCAGCCACCGCCAGCCTCGGACGTCGAGCCCCTCCTTGGCCGCCTGGGCCGCCGCGCGCGTCAGCTCCTCGCCCGTGACGTGCACCCACCCCACTCGCGTCGACACCTCTGGCCCCGGAGGTGGCTCCTCTGGGGTGAAGGGTGCTGCCACGCCAGGAGCGGCCATGTCCTCGAACCACCTCATCCCGCAGAGCTTCTCGAAGCACCCTTCCCACGTGTCTCCAGGCCCCGGCCGCAGGCGCCGGCCTGACAGGAAGACCCAGGGCGGTGCGCCCGGAGCGCCGCGCGCCACGCAGAACCCGCCGCTCGCGGCGGACACCGCGCGGGCCCACGCCTCCCGCTCCACCTCCCTCTCCACGCGCGCCAGCACCACGACCGCGCCCTCACCTCCGATCGGGTACTCCGTCCACCACGGCTCCAGGGCCTTCGCTCCCCCGACAGGGGAACCCCACGCGGCGAACTCACCGGGCGCGAGGTACGGGACGAACAGCTCAGGCTGTTCCATCACTTCCCGCCCGCCTTGCCTGGCTTGCCCTGCTCGCCCTTCTCCCCTGGCACGTTCACCGGGACGGCCGGCAACCCGGGGCTGGGAGGCGGTGCCTCGACCACCCACACCCCGTCAGAGGCCTCAATCACCAGGCGAGACAGCTCCAAACGCGAACGCGCCATGCTCAGCTTCGTCTCCCACCCGATCTCCGCACCCCGAGGATGCGCGGGCTTGGCTTCCCACGCTGCCTTCACCTCGGCGAGCGTGCTGCCTTTGACGCGCAGGTGAACCTCGACCTTCGAGTAGCCGTGCTGGCCGGCCTTCACGAAGGCATCGTGCGCATGGACCTTGAGGTAGGCGGGATCGGCGAGGTTCTTCAGCTGCAGCGCACGGGGCGGAGTGCCAATCGTCCCGTCAATGCCGGGGTACGTCTTGTAGGACGGCGTATCGCCGAACAGGTGCACCTCCTCTCCTGTCCGAGCCTGGATCTCCCGCGCGTGCTGGATCTCGGCCGCATCCGGCGGAGTCTTCTCGTAGTGGATGCTCACCCCGTCCTTCCACTCGTTCTTCTTGAGACTGGGACGCAGCGGGTCGCCCGCGGAGCGCCGCTTGGCGTCGGGGATGCGCTCCGCGTCCGCTTTCGCCTGCTTCACCGCGTTGTGGTAGTCCTCCGCCGGCTTCTTGCAGATGTTCTCGATCTGCTTCTGGGTCTTCGCCTCGAGGACCTTCTCGATGTCGACCTTCCTCTTGGGGTTCGCGCGCATCTGCTCCACCCAGCGATCGAACCCCACCCTCAGCTCCTCGGGCAGCGCCGCACGCGCCGCCGCCTCACGCGGCCCTGGGTTCGGGTTCCGCACCGGCGCCTCGACCGTCCGGGACTTTGGATACTGCGACTCCAGATCCTTGAGCGGCACCCCCTCCAGTGTCTCTGGGACGGAGCCCGGCAGCGCGACCCGGGCCCGCTGGCCGATGCCTTGACCGAACCGGAACGCGCGGCTGCCCGTGAGCAGCACCGCCACGCTGCCGGTGCCAGCGCCGAACTGCTCGGAGCGCTCGGCGCTCTTGAGCCGCTCCCCCGTGCCCAGCTTCTCGCCCGTGATGCCCTCGATGAGCTGGCTCACGCCGACGACGTCGCCCGCCGCCTGCACCGCCGTCACTGGCGCCGGCACATCGTAGCCCTTCGTCTCGATGTCCTTGCGCCGCTCCAGGTATGAGGACACGCCCGCGTAGGCGGCCAGCCCGCCGAGCAGGACCAGCGCCGCGCCGCCGCTGAGAATTCCCAGCCCCACCGCCACGCCGACGATGGCGACGGCCGCGAGCCCCGTCGCGACCGTCTTCCCAAACGCCGCGAGCGCCTTGCCTGGCACGATCTCGCCCCGATCGATCACCTCGTGCTCGAGGGGGGCCTTGTCCGCGGCGCGCAGCGCCTTGTCGTAGCCCCCCTTGAGGATGTGGAGCAGGACGCCGTTGGGATCGATGGTCGTGAAGTTGTCGTCACGGAAGTGCTCGCGCGTCCACTCCATCAGCTTGTCCGCGATCTGGTTGAGCACCGACTGCCGGACCGGATCGCCCGTCACGAGGATGTCGACACCCTCGGAGGGCACCGGGATGACGTAAGGGAAGCGCCGCGCGGACTCACCGCGGAGCCGGAGGGCGAGGTTGAAGAACTCGTCGTACTTCGCCATGCGAGCCTTCACCGCCTCTGGCGAGTACTTCCTGGCCTCCTTCTCCTCCTCGAACTTCTTCTCGACGTCCCTCTTGATCTGACGAATCGTGGCGTCGGCCTTCATCTGCCCGAGCAGGGAGGCCAGATCCGTCTTGAGGAACTTCGGCGTGTTCTTGTTCGCCTCGTACCACTTGAAGAAGCGATCGAGCGCCTCCGCCTCACGCTCCCACTCGGGCCACAGCTTCCTGTCCTTGCGGGCCCGCTCACCGAGCGCGCTCAGCTGCGCCGCCTGGCTCTTGAAGATCAGGAGGAACTCCCGCTCCTGCTCCGCCTGAGGATCGGGCTTCTCCTCCTGGGGTGGCTTCGCGGCGGGCTCTGGCGCGGGCGTGCGCCGGGGAGGGGGTGGCGCGAACTCGTCGCTGGCCTCTCCTGGAGGCCGGGGCTTGAGCTCGACGCGCAGCTTCTGGCCGCTCTTGCTCGTGAGCTCGGCCTGCACGCGCTTCTCGGCCTCCGCGCGCCGCAGCCCGACGAGCCGCACGAAGGTGTCGAGCGGCGCGTAGTAGGCATAGCCCTCGTCGTCGACGTCGAACGGCACGCCCCGCGGGCTGAACGCCTCCAGGGTCTCGTTCAGCTCGACCAGGGTGACGCGGATGAGGTAGCGATCGCCCGGCACGATCTCGTGCATCTCCTGGCGCTGGCGCTCGAGCTCGCGCTCGTTGTACTCGTCCCACATCTGGAGGAAGCGCTTCTTGCCTTCGGCCGGCAGCGCGTTGTGCAGGCGGCGGCGCTTCTGGCGCGGAATGCGGACGATCACCCGATCGCGTTCCTCCACCGTGAGCGCCTCGAGCAGGCCGAGCGCCCGCTTCGCCTCCGCCTCGCTGATGAAGCCAATCCAGTCGAAGAAGGTGTACGTGAGGATGCCCACGACCTGGGTCTGGACCGTCGCCTCGCCGCCGGCCTTGGCGACGATCCCGGCGAGCTCGGCCTGGAGCTGCTGCGGCAGGTTGTCGATGAGGCGATCGAGCCGGATCTGCTTGAGCGCCTGAGCCTGCTCCTGGGGCGACATCGCCCTGAGGAGCTCGAACGCCTCGGTTGCCTCGGCGTCCGTGATGGCCCAGTCGAAGACGCCATACGAGAGCAGCGTGTCGATGCGCTCGAGGCGCTCTCGGAAGAGCGCGGCGGCGGCGGCGGCGGGCTCCTCCTTGCGCGCCAGCACGGCCCCGGCCACCGAGGAGGATGACACCTCCGGCTGCCGCCCGGCCATGGCCGCCTCCGCCAGCGCATCGGCGTGACGCTCGCCCTCGTTGGAGATGGGCAGCCTGGCGGAGAGCGCTGAGGGCGCCGAGCCGGCCTGCTGCACCACATGCGCGAGCTCGTGCGCCATCAGCGCCTGCCCCGCGCCTGTGCCCGGTGAGTGCTGGCCCTCGGCGAAGACGACGTGCTCCTTCACCGCATAGGCGAGCGCGCCGACCTGCCTCGCGGACTCCGCGGCCCGCGCGTCGGCGTGGACCCGAACGCGGCTGAAGTCATGGGCGAAGCGCGGCTCCATGAAGGAGCGGGTCTCCCCGTCGAGAGGAGCGCCCGGCGAGCGCAGCACCTCATGGACGATGGGGGGCGCCTCCCCCTGGCGCGCACCGCCTCGGGCGGAAGGGTGGCCCGGGGCGGCGGCGCGCTGCAGCAAGGCGCCTGCCTGGATCGGCACCTGCGCGAAGTCATGGTGGGCCACCAGGGCGGGGCCCGCGTCCTCGTGCTCCCGGTCCGAGCGGCGCTGCCTGTGAGTGGCGGACGGTGCTCTCACGGGAGCCGCGGCGCTGCGAGCCTTCGCTCGGGTCGCTGGCATGGCGCTTCGCTGGCGAGCCACAAGGCACCTCCGGAGCCGAAGATAGGCCGAAGCCTCCCGCAGCCGCCACCCTTCGGCGCTCGCCCGGCTCAGCCCGCGACGGCCCGCGGCCGGGCCACGTACAGGCAGACCACGCCGAAGGTCAGCGGCTGCACCCGCAGCACCTCCAGGCCCGCCTGGCGCATGAGCTCCGCGAAGGCCTCCGGCGGCGGAAAATTGGCGATGGACTGCTGCAGGTAGCGGTACTCCCTGGCGCCGGAGAGCAGGCTGCCCAGCCACGGCACTACCGTGCGGATCTGGAACCGCGCCAGCGGCCCCAGGATGCCCCCCTTCGGCTCGGACAGCTCCAGGATGGCGATCCGGCCGTCCGGCTTCGTCACGCGCGCCATCTCCCTGAGCGCCCGCGGCCGATCCGGCACGTTGCGGATGCCGAAGGCCATGCACAGCCCATCGAAGCTGCGATCCGGGAACGGCAGCTCCTGCGCGTCTCCCACCCGCAGCTCGCACTGCCCGGACAGCCCCGCGTCCGCCACCTTCCGCCGGCCCATCTCCAGCATCCCCACGGAGGGATCCACCCCCACCACGTTCGTCCCCGGGTGGCGCCGCATCACCTTGAGCGCCAGATCCGCCGTCCCCGTGGCGAGATCCAACACCCGCGCGCCCGGCTTCAGCTCGAGCGCATCCACCGTCTTGTTGCGCCAGCGCTGGTCCACGCCGAGCGACATCAGCCGATTCAGCAGATCGTAGCGCCGGGCGATCTTGTCGAACATCGCACCGGAGCCCCCCTGGATCGCGGTGGCTCCGGACTGCGACGAGGCTGCGGACGACTGAGGCTCCGTGCTCATGGGCTCCTTCCCGTGACAGGGCTGGAGGCCTATAGCACCTCCGGGCGCACGTGCGCCGCAGGAACGAACCGCCCCAGCGGCTACTCGCCAGACCGGAGACTGGTCGCGACCTGCTCCACCACGACGGCCGGCTCCACGGAGTCGCCGTCCCGGCTCACCCTCAGGTTTGCGCCAGGATGGAACTCCGGCCTGTAGCCTTGCTCGGCGAGCGTCACCGCCAGCCACTGCACCAGCAGCTGGCGCGCGCGCTGGCGCTTCGCCTCCGGTGACAGGATGTCGATCCCCGAGGGCCTGATCCGATCCCACAGCGCGGGGCCCTCGCGCAGCAGCTCCGGCAGATCGGACATCGAGGTGCGGCGCGGATCCAGGGGGCTGCCCGCCAGATGCTTCGCGATCTCCGGCAGGATGACCTTCTCGCCGACCTCCTCCCAGCCCAGCGTCACCAGCTCGCCCCGGGTCATCTGCGCGTAGAAGGCCTCCTCCGCGCCCGCCTCACCTCCCAGCAGCTCGAGGCAGCCCTCCGTCCCCAGCTCCTCCAGAGGCAGCGCGCCACCCGCCGCCCGCACCTCATGTCCCAGCGAGCGCAGCCGATCCTCGAACGGCGGGTGCGAGTCCCACGGCGACACCGGGCGGCGGGCCTCCTCCTCGAGGTCCCGGTTGATCTCGGCGCGGCGCGACTTCTCCGCCAGGAATCGCCGGAAGCCCTCCAGCACGGGCACGCGCACGCTGCGCTCGATGATCGGGATGACGTCATGCCCGAGGTAGGCGCCCCAGAGCGGAGCCAGCACGTCCACCTTGCGCAGGGCCGAGGAGGTGGCGCGCGGGCCGCACGTCCGGGCCGCCAGCGCATCGGCGGCCAGCTCCTGCTGGCGAGAGACGGTGCCCGACACCCGGAGGAACAGCTGGCCATAGAGGCGAAACGGCACGTCGAGGAAGAACGCGGAGTCGTCCAGGCTGTCCACGGCCGACGCGATGGCGACCCGCGTGCGGTACACCCAGGGGCCCAGCGTCAGATCTCCGCCCGCGTGGTGGCCGAACTCATGCGCGAGCACCGACGCCAGCTCCTCACGCGAGAAGAAGGCGAACAGGGGAAAGCCCACGCCGACGACGGGCTCGCGCCGCAGGCCCCACCAGCGCCGCTCCATGCGGATGAAGGCGGTCGCCTGGTCCGCCAGGTACACCTTGCGAGGCGCCCGCGTGCCCACCCGCCGGGCCACGTCCTCTATCAGGGCAAACAGCGCCGGGAACTGCTCCCGGGACAGCGGCGGGAGCTCCTCGTGCTTCTTGTGGAACCACCAGCGCGGCCGCAGCGCCCACACCACGCTGAGCGCCCCCGCGGCGGAGAGGATCCCGGCGAGCCCCAGGCCCCGGTAGCGCATCTCGGCCACGGGCACCCACGCGAGCACGCCGATCACCGCCGCCCCCAGCCCCCAGAAGCCCGCCCACAGCACGAGCGTCATGAGCGCGCGCCGGGCGGCGCCTCGCGGGTTCACGGTGCCCATGAGGCGATGGCCTCGCTGATCGTGCCCTGGAACCAGTCTTCACGCCGGGCCTGCTCCACCAGCTTCTTGCGCTCCTGCGCCGGCAGCGTGGCGTTGCGCGAGCGCACGAAGCAGGCCGCGGCACGCACCTCCGGCGTCAGCTCGGCGCCCTCGAGGGAGATCGCCTCTCCTCGCACGAAGCGGCGGAACACCTCCAGGCTGGTCGGGTCCAGCCTGCGCGCCCGTCCGAGGATCTGCTCCGTCGTCGCCACGCCGGTGCGGACGGCCTCCCCATACGCCAGCGCCCAGTCCGCGCTTCCCACATACAGCAGATCCGGGGTCTTCAGCCTGGCAGCCTCCTGGATCGCCGCCTGGGGATCCCGCCCCAGCAGGGACATGAACCGAGTGCTGGGGGCGTCCGGGGCCCCCTCGATGGGCAGCTCCGCCCGCGCGCGCAGGCTCCAGAGCTTCTCCCCTTCCCCGAGCTGGCTGGCCGCCTCGACCGCCGTGATGAGGGTGTCCGGAGTCGCGCCCTTCTCGGCGCGGGCGACCCGGGCGTAGAGCTCTGCGAGCTCGTGCCGGTCCCGCCCCTGCGCCGTGGCGAAGAGCTGCTCCAGGAGGCGCAGCGCCTCTCCACGCCGGCCCAGCGCCACCAGCGCCGTCACCTCCGCCTCGGTCACGTCGAGCACCGCCGCGGCATCCTGGCTCCGCAGCGCCTCCCACGCCTTCACCGTGCCCTGCCAGTCGCCGGACATCCAGCGGTTGTAGATCACCGCGCGCAGGATGTACGGCTCCTTCGGGAAGCGCTGGGCGAGCTGCTCCAGGGCGGCCAGCCCTTCGCGCCCCCGCTGGAGCCTCGCATAGAGGTACTGGGCGGGGGCCGAGTCGGGCTGTGCCTCGGCGCGCGCCCGGTACTCGCCCAGCAGGGGCTCCCGCTGGCCCGCCTGCTCCGCGACCCATTGGAGCATCCGGTGGATCTCGACCTCCTCCGGCCGGGCCTCGACGGCGGCCCGGGCAACCCGGACGGCCTCGCCAGGGTCCTTCTCCAGCGCGGCTCGGACCGCGAGGTTCGCCGACTCCAGATCCCAGCCCTTGAGGCGCGCGAACGCCTCGCTGAACGGCAGCGCGTCCGCGAGCCGATCCTCGAAGCTGAGCGCCGCGAAGCACAGCTGGATGTTGTCGGGGGCCTCACGCACCACGTCGACATGGGTGCGGACGGTCCTCCCGTTGCGCTTGAGCTGCAGCGTGGATGGCGGCTCGACGAAGGCGTAGTCCACGTGGCCGAGCGTGAGGACGCGCTGACCGCAGTAGATCCGCGGCTTGTCGCCTGGGGGCGAGGCGGTTGACGACGCCTGGTAGGTGACCTTCTCCAGGAAGACCGGGGCCGCCCCCGCGATGTTCCAGGCGAACAGGCCGCTGCCCGAGCGCACGTTGAGATCGACCTGATCCACCTCCACGCCACTCTGGCTCACCGCGCGGCCCCTCTGGGGTCCGACGGGCACGCTCACGACACGCCTGTCACGCGGGGGGATGAGCTCCGTGCTCCCCGCCAGCTCCACGCGCAGCGGCTCCTGGAAGCCATTGATCAGGTGCACGTCCTGGTAGCGCGAGCCGATGAACGCCTGGGCCCCACCCCACACCACGAGCGCCAGCACGCCGAGCGCCAAGGCCCGGCTGTACAGCCAGGGGAGCACTCCCAGTGGCACCTGCGCGAAGAGGGTCCACCCGCGGTTCAGCGCGTTGCTCTCCTCGGTGGGGCGCACCACGTACGCGCCCAGCGGCAGCAGTGGGATGAAGAAGAGCGCGACGAAGCAGTGGGTCGCGATGGACGTTCCATCCTCGGGGTCTGGCTCGGCGCTGCCGAGAAGCGTCATCCCGAAGCCGTTCACCCTGCCCAGCGATGGGCTGCTCGTCAGCGGCCGCGCGAAGAGCCGACGCCGGCTCAGCAGGGCATCGATCAGCTCACGGTGAGAGCGCAGGCGCCCCATCCACCGGGCCCAGAACAGCGCACGGTAGAGCCGGAACGGATCTCCGCGCTCGACCGCGCGACGCACGCTCGTGTCCTCGCACAGGGGCTGCAGCTCGGGAATGCGGTGCAGGAGTCCCGCGGGATCCTGGATGATCATCCCTCTTCCTCCATGAGCCTCAGCTCAGGCGCGCGATCTTCGCTTCCAGGGAGGCTCCTGCCAAGGGGCCTGGGAGCTCAGGGGTGAGGCAGCCGCTCATCGCCTCCGGCCTTGGGGGGGTGCTCCTCGTGAGGGCCGCGCGCCCAGGGCCAGCGGCCCTCGAGCTCCACCTCGAGGGTAAAGCTGAGGAAGGTGCGGATGACGACGATGAGGCCCAGCACCAGCACCTGACCGAGCGTCGGAGCCTCCGCGATCGTCCGGATGATATCTGCCGCCACGAGCAGCTCCAGTCCCAGGAGGATGGCGGAGCCCAGATCGTTGCGCAGGGAGCGGTACACCTGCCTGCCGGACATGGCGCGGTAGCGGATGGCCACCATGATGGGCGCGAGCATCGCGCCGCCCACCATCACCGCCACGCCTGCTGCCTCGAAGAGGCGGGCAGCCAGAATCACCAGCTCCGTGAACTCCATCGGGTGCCTCCCAGCGCATGAAGGACGCGCAGGGCCCCATGGAAACAGAGAGTTCGCGCGCTGGCAGCGCCTCGAAGCTCAGGTTCGTCCACGTGCGGACACAGCGCTCCTCTCAGGTGCGGTGGACCGCGTGCTTGAGGAGCCGATACTCCATGGGCAGGTGTTGCTTGAGCGCGGAGAGCCCCTTCGGCAGCCGCCAGTGGGCGTCATAGCTGGGGTGGTGGCCCGCTCCGGCTCCATCCGCTCCGCGCGGCCATGAACCAGATGAGGCCCGCCACCAGGTCGATGGCGTAGTGGTAGCGCAGGTACACCGTCGACACGATGAGCCCCAGCGCCACTGGGAGCATCAGCTTGAATCGCAGGGGATGCGCTCGCCGATCGTGGTCCAGGAGCACGCACGTCATCAGCACGTGCAGGCTGGGGAAGACGTCGTAGACGGCGCTCCCACTCTGAACGACCCAATCGTTCAAGGCGGTGAGCGGGCCTCCGCTGAGGGGCGCCTCGAAGCTCCCCATCAGCGCCTTGAGCGGCCCCACCGCCGGAATCAGAAAGTAGCCCGCGACTCCCGCTGGAAGCGCGGTGAACATCGCCTCGAACAGCCGCCGCGCCTTGTCGACGGGCCACAGCAGCGCGTACGCGAGCGCGCCATGGAAGTAGACATGGTACGAGAGGTAGCAGGCGCTCATGAGCTCGGTGAGCCACAGCCGCGAGTACGGAGCGATCCGCAGCGCGGGTGTCTCGCCGAAGAGCGCGCGATCGATCCCCAGCAAGAGCTCGTCACGGCTCGACAGCCCGAGCGCTGGCACCACGGCCCTGGGCGCGCTGAACAGCAACAGGCCGACGACGTAGGCGCTCGCGAGCCGAAGCTTCTGCACCCGTGTGGAGGAGGAGCTCCGCAGCGCCGCGACCACTCCGATCTGGAAGGCCACGATGCCCGCGATCATCAGCGTCGCCGGGTGCAGCGGTCCCGCGCGAACCACGAGCGCTCCGAACAGCACCAGGGCCAGGAGCCCCTGCGCGAGCTCATGTGCCCAGAGGCGCGAAGACTCAGCCATGCGCCGACAGATCCTGCGCTGGCACCCTCCGCCCGAGCGAGTGCAGCACCCACTGCCGAACGAACGCGAAGTACGAAGAAATGAACGGCGCGCCCTGCGCGGCCAGCTCCTCCTTCAGCAGCGCGTGGAGGTGAGGCAGGTTGTACCAGGGCACGCGGGGGAAGAGGTGGTGCTCGAGGTGATAGTTCTCGTTGCACATGAAGAACGTCGTCACCGGATTGGTGAGGATGGTGCGGCTGCCGCGGATCGGGTGATCGGGCTCGGGCAGCAGCGTGTGCTGGCTCATGCCTCGGATGTTCACCAGGGTGTTGATGATGATCATCGGGATGAGCCAGCCATGCAGCAGCGCCTCGAGCGGCAGCGGTGAGGCGATCGCCAGCCCCCCGAGCACGAACACCGAGGCGACCTCGAGGGCGATCCACCTCCGGTCAGAGGGGGTGCCGTGCCGCCACCCCAGGATGGGGATCATCGTGATGTAGGCGGGATAGCCGAGCAGGAGGCGCCCCCAGTTCATCAGGAAGACGAGCCAGCGCCGAGGCGTGTAGTTGATGTAGTGGTCCGGATCCTTTCCGCCGCCGAGATCGGCGTGGTGCTGCAGGTGCAACACCTTGTACGCGGAGAAGTTCTGCAGCACCGGCCACGCGCAGATCGCGCCCAGGGCTCGATTCCACCCGGGGCTGTGCGAGAGCGCACCATGGACGCCTTCGTGCGTGAAGAGGCTGATGCCATGGAGCGAGGCAGCCGAGAGCAGATAGAGCGGAGCGCGCGCGAGCCACCCGAGGCCACCGGTCAGCCGCTCCGCCAACACCGTTACCGCGGCAGCGGCGCCCAGGTAGAGCGCGACGAAGAGCAGCAGCCGCGTGAGGTGCCGATGATCGATCCTCTGCAGCTCGGTCAGCTTTTCCGCCGGCAGTGAAACCGCACGCATGAAGGGCTCCTGCTCGCATGGTGGCATGCGCTCCCCTCGTCCGTCGAGCGCTGCCCATGCTATAGCGGGGCCTCACCTGAACTCGTGGGAGGAACGAGGTTGAGTCGGCTCAAGTTCGCGGTCGTGCGCGAAGATCCCGAGCTGGAAGCACAGCTCGTGCGTGCGACCGAGGCCCGTGCCGTGTTGCTCGTCGCCTCGGGCGGCTGCACAGCACTCTCGCTGAAGCACGGGTTCCCGCGGCTCGATGTCGTCGCCTTCGACTTCAACCCCGCAGCGCTCGCGCATGTGCGGGAGAAGGCGGCGGCCGTGGAGCGCGGCGAGCTCGGGCGCCTCAATGTCGGTGACGCTTCCCGCTCCGGGCTGAACCAGTGCGGTGACTTCGAGGGACTCTTTCGCACGCTCCGCGGCTTCCTCCTCGAGTTCGTGCTGACGCAGGAGGAGCTCGAGGCGTTCTTCGCGCCCGCCACGCCGCGCGAGGCTCAGCGCGCGCTCCTCGACCGCTGGCGTGCCTCGCCGTACTGGTCCGCGGCGTTTGCCGTCACCTTCGTGGATGGCTTCCTCCACGCGATGTTCGGCCCCGCGGCCACCCAGCACGCCGAGCCCGGCTCCTATCCCGGCTACTTCCAGCGGGCCTTCGAGCGAGGGCTGACCCGGAACGATGCCGCCCACAATCCCTTCCTCCAGCACGTCCTGCTCGGACACTATCGACCGGAGGACGCCCCCGCCTATGTCCACGCGGGACGGGCGCTGCCGGTGACGCTGATCGAAGGCACGCTGCTCGACGTCCCGGACCTCGGCCGCTTCGAGCTCATCCACCTCTCGAACATCTTCGACTGGTCCGACGATGCGCTCGTGGCGGCCTGGGCGACGAAGCTCGCGCGCGAGGCGAAGCCCGGGGCTCGCATCCTCCTCCGGCAGCTGAACAACCAGCGCAAGCTGCGCCGCTTCTTCGAGCCGGCCTTCGTGTTCGACGACGCGCTCAGCGCCAGCTTCCTGGAGCGAGATCGCAGTCTCTTCTACGAGCGCTTCGAGATCGGCGCCCGGGTAGCCGCTCGATGACCCGCGTCCGCTTCGTGCTCACCGATGCGAACGGCATCGCCCCCTACGTGCCGGAGCTGCGGCGGCTGGAGCAGTCGATCCGCTATCCCATCTCGGATGGAGCGGATCACTTCTTCATCGATCACGGCCCGGAGTACCACCCGTTCTTCTCGAGCCTCGGCGACGCACGCTTCCTCCTGGCGCTCCGTGGAGACCGCGTCATCGGATCCATCGCCGGCGTGATGCGGACCGTCTCCGTGAGCCGCCGCGCGTTCCGCGCCCTCTACCTCTGCGACCTGAAGGTGGCCGCGGATGAGCGAGGCCGAGGGCTCTCGCGCCAGCTCGTCCGGGTGGGACTCGGGCACGTCATCCGGGATCGCGAGCTGCGGCAGACGCGCTTCTTCTACGGAGCCGCGATGCGCGGTGCGCAGGGGGATGTGATGCGCACCGCTCGAGGGGCCCATCCCTTCAGGCTGAGCAGCTCGGGCGTCCAGCTCCAGCTCTACTTCGCCTCACCGGAGGCGCTGGCGCGACTCGAGCTTGAGGGAGCCCCACCGCCGCCCCGCACGCTGGGCGCGGTGCTCGGCCCCGCCACGCGCGCGGAGGAGCCGGGGATCCTCTCGACGGCGGGCCGCAAGGATCTCCGCCTCATCTCGTCGGGGCAGCCCTGGCCGCTCATCCACCTGCCGCTGGGGCCCGAGGCGTGGCAGCCCTCGTGGGGCGCCTACCTCCAGCGGTGTGGAGAGGCGATCGTGAGCCGCGGCCTTCCAGGGAGCGCCTGCTTCGCGATCGATGAGCGCCTGACGGACCACATCTCCTGGCTGTCCGCGCAGGGCATCACCCCGGGTGCCGTCTGCACGGTCTACGCGCTCCGACTCTCGCTGCGCCCGGCGGCCGTCACCTGGGTGCATCTGCCCACGTCCGAGATCTGAAGCATGCGCGACTACCTCCAGGCGTTGAAGGCTCGTGTCGCACCGCTCGAGAGTCCGTACCTGCGCTCGCTGGCGGACGGCTCCTTCGAGCGGGAGGACTTCGTCGAGACGCAGCTCCAGTTCCTCCACGCCGTGGTCTACTTCCCCCGTCCCATGGCGGTGCTCGCCGCACGGCTCCCCCGCCCCGAGCAGCGGCTCAGCCTGCTGGAGAACGTGCGGGATGAGCACGGCGCCGGGGATCTCGCCGGCAGCCACGAGAGCACCTTCCTCACGCTGCTCGCGCGGCTGGGGGCCAGCAAGGCCGAGATCGATCGGCGCGCGCAATGGCCGGAGGTGCGCGCATTCAACTCGACGCTGCTGGGGGTCTGCGCGCACGACGATCTGCCCACCGCCCTGGCCATGCTCGGCGTGATCGAGGATCTGTTCTCAGGCATCTCCGCGCGGATCGGCCGCTCGATCGTGGAGCGCGGCTGGCTCCGCGCGGAGGAGCTGACGCACTACCCCACGCACGAGGTGCTCGATCTCAGCCACGCCGAAGGGTTCTACCGGCTGATCGAGCCGCTCGTCTCAGCAGATCCGCGAGCGGCGTATCAGGTGCACCAGGGGCTCGAGCTCGGGGCGCACATCTTCCTGCGCCTCTATGAGGATCTCTTCCGAGCCCGGCGGCGTCGGGTGTTTCGAGAGCTCACCGGGCCGCACAGCCTCGCGGATGGGTGGGCGCTGCCTAGGGAGTAGCGGGCGCGGCGCCGCCGGTGAACTCGGGCAGCAGGTACTCGTCTACCGGGGACACCTTCTCCACGTGGCCCAGCTCCACGAGCTGCTTGCCCAGCGTCTCCCAGCGCTCGCGGCTCATCACGCCCAGCCCCCGGGCCCGCGTCTCGTCGGTCACGATGAGCGGCTTTTGCGCCTCGGCGATCGCGGCGAAGGTCTCCGCGTCCATGGTGGTGTTGAGCTTCGCCATGATGTCGTTGGCCGGCTTGGGGTTGTCCAGGTAGGCCTGCCACCCCTCGCGGAGGGCCTGGACGAAGGCGCGCACGAGCTCCGGCGACTTCTGCAGGAGCTCACGCCGCGTCATCACCACCGTGGCGTACGGGTTGAAGCCCTCGTCGGCCACCCGGAAGACGATCGGGTCCGCGCCCTGCTTCTTCGCGGCCAGCGGCTCGGAGGTGAGGAAGCACTGCTGGGCGAACTCCTTGTCCGCCATGAAGCGCGCCACCCCGCCGTCGTAGGGGACGATCTTCACCTTGTCGAGGCCGTACTTCTTCTTGAGGAAGACCGCGTAGGGCGCGCCCGGCTCCATCGCCAGCGTGCCACCGGAGAGCACCTCCCCCAGCGTCTTCGCGCCCCGGGAGGCGTGGGCCATGATGGCGCGCGGCGAGGTCTGGTACACGGCGAACAGCGGCACCAGATCCACGCCGCGAGCGCGCGCCGTCAGCAGCTCGTCCGCGCTGGTGGTGCCGAACTCCACCTGGCCCGTGCCGACCATCTGCGCCACGGGAGCGCCCGCGCCGCCGCCCAGCACCTCCACGTCCAGCCCGTGGCGGGTAAAGGCGCCGCTCTCGCGCGCGGCGTAGAAGCCGCCGAACTCGGGCTCGGGCACCCAGTCCAGCGCGAGCTTCACCCGGGTGGGCGCTGGCTTCTGGGCCGCGGCATTGCTCCCGGCCTGCCCCGCAGGTGCCGCCGGCTCCGACTTCTCCCGGGTGCAGCCCACCGCCAGCGCTCCCAGACACCACAGCACGCCAAGCCAGCACGCCTTCTTCATGTCTCCTCCGTGCGCGTGTGAAACCTCATGAAGCCGACGGGTGCCAGCGCCTGAGCAGGCGCGCCCCCGCCAGGCTCACCACTCCGAACAGGACGATACCCAGCCCGGACGCGCACAGCACCGCCGCGAACATCAAATCCGTCCGAAGCTGCCGGTACGCCGCGAGCACCAGGATCCCCAGCCCCGCCGTCCCCTCCGAGAAGCCGGCCACGAACTCGCCCACGATGGCGCCGATGACGGCCAGGCCCGAGGCGATGCGCAGCCCCGTGAAGATGTGGGGCAAGGCGCCGGGCAGCTCCAGCTTGAGCAGCGTGGCGAGCCGGCGCGCGCCGTAGAGGCGGAACAGATCCCTCAAGGCCGGCTCCACCGAGCGAAGGCCGCTGAGCGTGTTGGCGATGACGGGGAACACCGAGACGATGAAGGCCGAGGCGGCCACCGCCCGCTGTCCGGGGCCGAACCACAGCACCAGCAGCGGCGCCACGGCGACGATGGGGACCGTCTGTAGGAAGATCGTATAGGGGTAGAGCGCGCGCTCGAGCAGCCGTGAGGAGGCGAGCACCACCGCGCCGAGCACCCCGGCCACGGCGCTCAGGCCGAAGCCGATCAGCGCGGCCTCCGCGGTGACCCAGGCGCTGGAGGCCAGCTGCCCGGCGTCACGCACCCCGGTGGCGAACACCGCCGAAGGAGGCGGCAGGAGGAAGGCCCGCACGCCGAAGGCCCGCACGAGCACCTCCCAGAGGGCCAGCAGCGCGCAGAGCGCGACCAGCGGCGGGAACGAGCGGAGCAGCAGGCCGCGCACCACTAGCCGCCCCCTCGCTCCAGGACCTCGGACAGCACCTGCACCTCGCGGGCGAAGGCAGGCTCCAGGCGCAGCGCCGCGGTGCGCTCGCGAGGCAGCTCCAGCGCGCGATCCCGCACCACGCGCGCGGGGCGCCGGGAGAACACCACCACCCGCTCGGCCAGCCAGGCCGCCTCGGAGAGCGAGTGGGTGACGAAGAGCACCGTCATCCCCAGCTCGTGCCACAGCGCCCGGAGCTGATCATCCAGCCGGCCGCGGGTGAGCTCGTCCACCGCGGCGAACGGCTCATCCATCAGCAGCAGCCGCGGCCGCGTCACCAGCGCCCGGGCCAGGGACACGCGCATGCGCATGCCGCCGGAGAGCTCCGCCGGGTAGCGCGCGGTGAAGTCCCCCAGGCCCACCTGGGCGAGCACCTGTCGCGCCGCGGCCTCGCGCTCCGAGCGGGACACCCCGGACAGCTCCAGCGGCAACGCGGCGTTGTCCAGCACCGAGCGCCAGGGCAGCAGGTGCGCGTCCTGGAAGACGTACGCGATGGGGGCGCGCCAGGCCTCCGCCTGTCCCACCGCGGGGACCAGCTCCACCCCGCCGCTCGTGGCCTCATCCAGGCCGGCGATGATGCGCAGCAGGGTGGACTTGCCGCAGCCGGAGGGGCCCACCAGCGCCACGAAGGAGCCCGGGGTGATGTCGAGCTCCACCCCATCTAGCGCCTCCACTCCGCCTGGGAAGGTCCGGTGCACGCGCGCCACCCGCACGCGGATCCCGCTTCCGAGCGAGGGAGCGGGAGTCGCGGGCGGTGCCGGCACGGAGGCGAGGGGTGTCATGGCCCCGGGGATCAGGTGGTGAGGATGATGCGACCACCCTGCAGCGCGCGGCGCACCAGCGACAGGGCCTGCTCGGAGGCGGCCTCGGCCTCGGTGAGCCGGCGCAGGCACAGCGGCCCCTGCGTCGTCGTCACCGCGCGCTTGAGATCCGTCAGCAGCATCATCGCCGCCTGGATCATCTCCTTGGCCTGCGGCGACTCCTCCGCCGGCTTGCCCGCCTTCTCCGCCACGTACTCGGTGAAGCGCTTCACCACGTCCGTGGTCTTCTGCGGATCGAACTGCTCCAGCAGCGGCTTGATGCGGCCGGCGTTGATCTGGATCAGCCGCAGCGAGCCCACCTTCTGGAAGGCGGGGTGCACCAGGCCGATCTCCTGCATGTCGAAGACGCCCAGCAGCCCCTCCTCCGGGGCCTTGTGCGCGTGGGGCACCACGTCCACGAAGAGCGCCAGCGGCTCGGCGCCCTGCTGGAAGGCCTCCAGCTCCTCCTCATCCAGCGGCGGGAACTGCTCCGGGGTGCCGATGAAGAGCAGCGGCAGGACGATCTCCGCCCAGAACTCCTCGGGGGCGCAGCCGGTGCCGCCCACCGTGGCCACCATGTGCCCCATCAGCTCCGCCAGCCGCGGCGCGCGCTCCGCCTGGTCCGCCAGGGACTTCGTCGCGTCCAGCCGCTGCAGCGACATGACGATCTGCCCCTCGAACTGCTCGCGCGCCTCCTTGGGCAGCGGCGGCTGCGTGCGCCCCAGCGCGTCCTTCACGTCCCGCGCGAGCGAGTCCGGCTTCGCCTCGAAGGTGGTCTTCGTCTTGGCGGGATCCATCACCACGAACTGGAGGAAGCCGGGATCGAACAGCCGCTGGTAGTCCACCGGCCCCAGCTTGGGCTGCCCGAGCGCCGCGGCCGGGTTGGCGCCGAAGCGCACCTGCCCGAGCGAGCGGCGGATGTCGGCGGCCAGATCCTCCAGCTTCGCCAGCTTGCCCTGGCTCAGCGAGTCCATCGCCGCGCCGAAGGGCGACAGCATGATGATGGCCTCGGGGAAGCCCAGCGTGGCGCCCTCGGGCGAGTCCCGGTTGGGGAACCAGAAGGCCTGGTGCTCGGCGGCCATGCGCGCGGCGAAGGCTCCGGCGAGGCCCAGCGCCAGGGCCTGGTGCTCCGGGCGGTTCGCCTGGAAGGGGCCGCCCAGCAGCTTGATGACGCTCTTCTCCACATCCCCCCAGGGAGCCTTGAGGAGATCAACGGGCTTGCCCTCGACCTTCTCGAGAGCGGCCGCGAGCTGGGCCTGGGCCTGGAACACGTGCTGGGGAACGGGGTGGGCCTGCGCGGAGGGTTGGGCCATGGCACATCCTGGAGAGAGAGAAACGTGGGCGTCCCCTTATCGTGAAAAACGTGGCCTTGGCCACGATTTGTGCCCGTAGGATGCGGATATGCACACGCTCCGTCGTTGGCCTCGGGGCTCCCCCCTCCTCGTCTGCCTGCTCCTGTTCACCTCGGGGTGTGCCTTCGTCACACCCAGGTTTTCCCAGGATGTCCAGGCCTCCTTCGCCCGGGACGAGATGCGGAAGCTGACCACGCGCTCGATGGAGCTGTACTACCCGGAGCAGCTGAAGCCCACGGCGCTGCGGATCGCCGCGCGGGTGGAGGCGTGCGTGGATCGGCTGAGGGATCTGTCCTGGAGCAAGCGCCCCAGGGATCGGCTGCTCATCTACCTGACGAGCGCGGGCTTCAACAACGCGTACGTGCAGCCGGACATCGCCAGCATCCCGCAGCAGATGGTGATGCCCACGTCCATGAGCCTGGAGCTGTTCCACCTGATGGACCTGGGGAACACGGAGCTGGGCGACATCGGGTGTCACGAGGCCGTCCACTACGTGCAGATGCAGCAGGTGGAGGGGCTCTGGCACGGCATCAACTTCACCACCGGCGGCATCATCCAGCCCAACATCTTCACGGAGTCATGGTTCCTGGAGGGGCTGGCCACGTACTACGAGGGCCACTTCGATCGGGAGACGGGGCGCCCGCACAGCCCCATCTGGCGCGGCTGGTTCGAGTCCATGGCGGCGGCGCGCGGGGGAGACCTGAACCCGGGCTACCTGTCCCCCGAGCACCGGCAGGCCGATCCGTTCGGCGGCAGCTACCTCACCGGGAGCCACTTCGTGGCGTGGCTGGTCCGCACGCACGGCGAGAAGAAGCTCTGGGCGCTGATCCACGAGCAGGCCCAGTCCTGGGCGCCGCCCTTCGCCGTCACCCTGCGCTTCCGGCGCGTGTACGGGAAGTCGATCGGCGCGCTGTTCGACGACTTCAGCGCGTCGCTGATGAAGGAGCTGGAGAGGCGTGAGCGCCCGGCCTCGCAGGCGGTGCTGGTGCCGGAGGTGGGGTACTTCTCGCGGATGACCGTCTCGCCCCGGGATGGCGCCACGGCGCTCGTCCACGTCGGGCGCGAGGAGACGTCCCACCTCACCGTGCGCGAGCGGGATGGCTCGGTGCGCTTCTCGCGCAACCTCACCCTGCTGCTGCCGGGGCGCGAGTGGCTCATCGGCGACCCGTCCGTGATGAGCGGCCTGTCCTTCACGCGCGACGGCGCCCTGCTCTACCTGGTGGCCCTGGATGTGGACAGCCAGAGCTCCTACCTGTCCCGGCTGTGGCGGGTGGACGCTCGGACCGGCGAGGTGCTGCGCACCTGGGAGATCGACGACGGGATCGGCGGCAGCGTCACGCCGGACGGCACGGGGTACGTCTACGTGGACACCCAGGGCGACACCGCGAACCTCGTCCGCCTGAACCTGGAGAGTGGCCAGAAGGAGAGGCTCACCCGCTTCGAGGGCCACGTCTCCCTGGGCGCGCCGGCGGTGTCTCCGGACGGCCAGCGGGTGGTGTTCTCGATGCGAGGGCCGGAGGGCTGGGATCTGGCGCTGCTCGGGCAGGACGGGAGCGTGCGCTCGCTCACCCAGGACGGGCTCTTCAACTACTCGGCCCGGTGGGTGGATGACGATCAGGTGCTCTTCCTGCGCGAGCACGAGCGGCGACTGCAGGCGCACGTGCTGAAGCTCTCCAGCGGAGAGCTCCTGCGCATCACGGACGCGCCCTACCTGGTGATGGACGCACAGCCCACGGGCGATGGGCAGGTGGCGTTCCTCAACCGCGACGGCTTCAACTTCTCGCTCGACCGCGCCCCGCTCACGGCGCTGGCGGAGACCCCGCCCCGGCCTGCTCCGGCCTCGGTCGCCACGGCTCCAGCTCCTTCCGACGCGCCCACCTCCCCGGAGCCCCAGGTGGAGGTCCTCTCCGACGAGCCCTACTCCCCGATCGAGCGCATCCTCTACCCCGAGCTGCGCATCCCGCTCGCCTTCGCCTACCAGGATCCAGACACCAAGGATCTCCGGGTGGTGGGCTTGATCTCGCTCGCGGGCCAGGATCGGCTCGGCTTCCACGCCTGGGCGATCAACGCCTCGTACGACTCGGGTGCGCGCAACCCGACCCTCTCGTTCAGCTACGGCAACGCGCAGCTCGCCCCCTGGTACCTCCTGACGTCCGTCGGCTACGCGAGGGATGAGGACCAGCAGGACCTCCAGGCGTTCATGTCCGCGTCTCGGAGCTTCTGGAACACGCCGGTCTCCTTCGGGCTCTTCGGCCTGCGGCGCCAGTACCTCGACGACGGCAGGCCCGAGCAGCTCACGTCCCTCTTCGGTCCGGAGATCGGGACGTCCTACTTCGCGGGCGAGAGCACGGCGTACGGCGGAACGCAGCGGGCGCTCGGGCTCTCGCTGTCGGCGGGGATCTTCCCCAGGGCCTTCGGCACCAACGACACGATGGGGGATGTGCGCGCCGAGGTGGAGACGTACCTCGGTGGATTGCCCTTCCTCGGCCGGGACAACCTCTACCTCTCGCTCGCGGGCCGCTTCCTGCCGGGGGCGCCCGCGGGGCTGCTCGAGGTGGGAGGGATCGCCTCGGGCGCCACCGTCTCCCTGTCGGATTCGCTCCCGAGCCCCAGCACCCCTCGCCAGTACGACGTGGGCGTGGCCTTCGCCGAGTACCTGCGCGGCTACGAGGACTTCACCGTCCGAGCCCGTCACGTCGTCATCGGCAGCGCCCAGTACCGCTACCGCTTCATCATCGACTACGGCTGGGCCTCGACGCTCTACCTGTTGCCCTCGCTGTTCGTGCGCCAGCTCGAGGTGGAGGGCTTCGGCTCATGGGCGCGCACGGACGCCCGGGACACGCTGCGCGCGGCGGGAGGTGCGGTACGGCTCAACCTCACCCTTGGCTCGCTGGTTCCGGTGGGCCTCTACTACCAGTACGCCCACCGCTTCGATCGCGGCCTGGATCCGCTGCACCTGTTCGGCGTGGCCTTCTGATCAGGGCTTCAACCACGACTGCGGGGCTGCTCGGCCGCCAGCCCATCCAAGTGGAGGCGCTCGCCACGAGTCCCAGCGCTCACGGCGCGCCCCAGCACCACGAGGCCCCAGCGCTCGCCACAAGGCCCACGTCCGACGCGCGTGGCCTGGAGGCTGCCCACGAGACCCCAGCGCTCGCCACGAGCCCTACGTCCGACGCTTGCGGCCTGGAGGGCGCCACGAGCCCCAGCGCTCACCGCGAGCCGTGCGTCGATGTGGCCCACATCCGGCCGACAACTTCTGGTGGGCCGCTAGACCTCCTCGAATCTCGTGCCCGTGGCGCCCATGCGCTCTAAGGCGTCCTTGATCTCCCCGGAGATGATCAGGGTGGTCGACCACCCGTCGGGACGGAAGACCTTGGCGCTCCCCACCTTCCGCTTGTCGATGCGCATATCCCGAACATCCCGATACTTGCCAACCTTGTGCGGCGCTCCATCCTCATGGGTCCAGAGCAGGATCCTTGATGCCTTCTCGTCGATGCAGCGGATGAGGCGCGTTGCCACGAGGACAAGGTACTGATCCGGTTGGTCCACAATATCTGCGGGGATGATCTGCACGTCGCTGGGGGCACGCTCCGCCAACATGGAAGCCACCTTGACGTGGACGACGGGGATGCCCAATCCCGCCTCGGAGAAGTCCAGCGGCTGTCCCGCAATCTTGATGGGGATCTTCAACCGTCCCTCCACATGCACAGGCGCGCCTTTCGTGAAGTCCCAGTCATGCACCTTGCGGCCCTGGTTGTCGATGGGGGTGCCCAGATGCCAGCGGCGGGGCACATAGACATCGTCGGCTAGCCTGAAGAAGCACTGGGACATAGGGAAGTTCTATTAGCGGCAACTTCGCATGGACTTCAAACAGGACCTGACCGCCTGGGCTGAAGAGTCCCGATCTTCCCCAGCGAGCAGCGCTTCTTTGTACGCTCGGGTGCTCACCCCAATGATGAAGTCATATCCACACCATCGGGTTCCCGGACCCTTCCCGCGATGCAGACTTGCTCTCTCGGGCGCGGCGCACTGCGACGGGCGGGTGGGTCGTTCGGCAGGGTCCCTCGGATCGGTTCCCCCACTTCCTCGCTCGTGTCGGGGCGGAGGAGGCGCACTCATCGCGCTGGCCTCCGTCCGCCGCTCAAACTGGACGTGCGGATTTCCCCCATCCAGCTTTCATGATTTTCATGAGGACGCGCTGCTCTGATCAGATCTTCTTCACGAACTCCGACTTGAGCCCCATCTGGCCGATGCCGTCGATGCGGCAATCAATGTCGTGGTCGCCATCGACCAGGCGGATGTTCTTCACCTTGGTGCCGACCTTCACGACGAGCGACGACCCCTTCACCTTCAGGTCCTTGATCACGCTCACCGAGTCTCCGTCCTTCAGGACGTTGCCGACCGAGTCCTTGATGAGGCGCGCGGCTTCGGCGGGGGCTTCCGCCTGGGCCGTGGCGGACCACTCGTGGGCGCATTCCGGGCAGACGAGCAGGCCGCTGCCGTCTTCGTAGGTGTACTCGGAATTGCACTTGGGGCAGGCAGGCAGCGCGCTCACGGAGGGGTCCTCGTGGTGGGAGTGTCTGAAGTGCTCCTACCGCGTCCTATCCCCACCGGGTACGACATTCGGTCCTGAGACTGCTCCCTCGGCCAGGCTGCTCGAGATGGGCGCGACCGGGAGTAGACCCGTGGCAAGGCCGCTAAGCTGGCGCATCCACTCCGCGCGCAGGAGGGTGGGCAGGAAGAAGGGAGCGCGGTGGTCCGGGTAGCGCCGGCTCACCCGTTCGGCGGCCCGCGCGAGCGCCCCCTGCGTGCTCGGGCCCTGCCGCTCCGCCGCGACTGCCTCCGCCACCGTGCGGAGGTACTCCGCCTGCTGGTCCAACAGCTCGGGCCCGCCGGTGAAGCCGTGTCCCGGGTGGATCCACTTCGGCTGCAACGCGCGCAGCTCGTCCAGGCGGAGGAGCCACTCGTCGATACGGCCATTCTCGAACCATCCGTGAGAGCCCTGAGCGACGAGGTCGCCTACGAACAGGTGCCCTTCCCACTCGATGACCACGTGGGCCGGGCTGCATCCGGCGCCGAGCAGGTGCACCTTCACGGTGAGGCCCGCCGCGCTCAGCTCCCGGGAGCTGCTGCCGAAGCTGTCGGGGAGCACGAGCGTCCGAGGGTAGCCGCTCATCCTGTACCTCTCGAAGAGCAAGGGTGACCACTTCTCGTGGACCCCGGCGATGAGGTCGCGGACCTGCTCGGAGGTGACGACCGGGATGCCCTCCGACCGGAGCCATTCCGTTCCATTGAAGCGATCGGGGTTGGGATGCAGGACGATCGCCAGCTCGACGTCCTTGCCGGTGACCTGCTTCGCGAAGCGGATCTTCTTGCGCAGCGCAGAGGGGAGCATCTGCGTGTCGATCAGGATGAGCCCCTCGGGGCCCTCGAGCCAGAACGAGGACGTCTCGAACGACCAGTCGGACGAGGTGAACTGGCCGACGCGCAGGTCTCCCTGCTCCTCGGCGGAGTGCGAATACCGCCGGGCATCCTGAGGAGTGGAGCAGCCGAGGAAGACGGCGAGCAATGCACAGAGCGCGGGCCTCATGAGCGTCAACCCCTACTCCCTCGATTGATGACGACCAGGCTGAAGGAACGCCTCGATGCCGGCGCCAGCCAGTCCCTCGAAGGCCCTGGCTGGTCCCTGCTTCATTCACTTCTTGGGAGAATTATTCCCTCGGCCCCCGCCGGACGAATTACCCGTTGTGCTCGGCGCGTTAGGTGGCCGGCCTCCACCGCCTCCCCCCTTGCTTCCACTGCTGCCACCACCCTTGCCACCACCGCCACCGCCACCGCCGCCACCGCCTTTGCCGCCACTGCCACCCTTGCCCATCGCTGCCTCCTTGAGTTGACTACTGCCGCGCCAACCTGACAGAACCGCACAGGGTAGACAATCAACCCTGCCGTTAGCGTCAAGCTTCCGACGCCAACACCGCTCCCATCAAAAGGTGTCTCCATGGGGCGCCTTGAGGAGGGAGTGTATACCCTACCTCAAGGGTTGCCCTGCTCCCCGCCTAGCGGAAGCAGAGGCAGCGGCCGAAGCTGCAGACGACGGCGTCCGGCTCGCCACACACGCTCATGCTGTCGCAGTGAGAGTCCCTCGTACACTCGACGATGCCCTGATCGGCATTCGCCTGCGCCGGGATGAACGCCACGCCAAAGCCGACGCCCAGGCCCAACGCCAGCGCGGCCACCGTCAGGATGCTCTTCGTCTTCTTCATGGTGTTTCTCCTTGAGACTACGAGGCATGCCCGGTCGCGAAGTGCGCCCGGGAACCCTGATTCTAGATAAAACCGCCATCCTTCTGAAATATGAAAAAGCAGCAAGGACGTGAAATCGCCCCTCCCTGGCCTCATACCGACAGGATGCCGGGCCAGTGACGCATCCACGCGCGGCGCTGGGCCAGTTCCTGCCAGGCGCGATCATCCCGCCTCACCCGCGGCGACCCGGCCATGAGCGCGTCGAGCCGCGCCTCGTAACCGCCTGCCAGCGCCGCGTCCTCGACCAGCAGCATCAGCTCGCTCTCCCAGTAGGACGCGGTGATGTCCAGGTTCGCGCTGCCCACCGCGCAGCGCCGACCATCGGCGCTCATCACCTTGGCGTGCACGTACGGGTGCACCACGCCCAGTCCAGGTGCCCAGCCCGGGAGATCACGGAGCGCGAAGAGGTGGATCTCTCCTCCCGCGGCGATGAGAGGATCCATGCGCGAGTGCACCAACTCCGTGCCCGCGGTCCGCACCGTCTCCCAGGGGCCCCGGAAGGGCTGCCCGCCGTGCGTCGGCATCACGTGGCCGATGAGCACCCGCACCCGCACGCCGCGGCGCAGGGCGCGCAGCAGCGCGTGCTGCAACTCGAGCACCAGCGGGAAGCCGTTGACCACGTAGAGGTGCGAGCGCGCCGAGTCGATCAGGTCCAGGTACGCCTCGAGCGTGCGCGCATCGCGAAGCCCCTGGTGCACGATGACCCGCACGGCCGAGCTCCCGGCCGGCGGGGGTGTGGTGATGTCGAACGCCTCGCCGCCCGCGTCGGTCCACGCCTCGAGGAACGCGCGCGCCAGGGACGCCACCGCCGGCCCCTCCACCCGCGCGCCGGCGTCCAGCCAGGGCACCTCGCGCCACGGCATCCGCTCCGTGAGCGCGACCTCCTCGAAAGCCGTGTAGTACTCGTGCCCGAGGTTGCGGCCCCCGACGAGCGCGCGCTCGCCATCCACGATCACCAGCTTGCGGTGGTCGCGCTGCTTCAGGTCCGTGAGCGACGGCAGCTCGTTGAGGGGGCGCGAGACGCGCAGCTCCACCCCGGGGCAGCGGCCGAGCCGCTCGAGGAGCGGGTTGCGCGTACCAAACGAGCCGTGCATGCCGTGCAGGGAGTCCACTAGCACCCGCACCCGCACGCCGCGCGCCCCCGCCTCCGCCAGCGCGGCCTCGACCGACGCCCCGGTGCCGTCGTCCAGCGCCATGTACACCTGGAAGTGCAAGGTCCTCCGGCTCTCACGGATGGCCTCGAGCAGCCAGCGGCGCGCCTTCGCGTTGTCCAGCTCGAGCTCGATGCGGTTGCCAGCAATGGGCGGAGACAGGAGCAGCGGCTCGGACCGCACGGATTCGGAGGCGACTCGTGCCGCGAGGGCCAGTTGCTCGGCGGGCTCCTTCAGGAGCTCGGGCTCGCTCAGCGCGGCGAAGCCCTGGGTGTGGGGCTGCAGGGGGCCTCGGTGAAGGATGGCGGCAACGGGGAACCCGGAACCGCGCAGCTTCGCGGCCACCCGCGCCAGGCGCACCGGGTCCGCTTCTTCCGAGACGTCGAGCGCCTCCCCCTCATCGAGGACAACCCTGGCGTCGAGGATGCGCGGCGGCAGCGCAAGCCCTCGCAGGCGCTCGCGAAGGGAGCGGCAGCTGCGGGCCGGACGCAGGCGCACCGCCAGCAGCTCGGGAGCCAGCGGGCCCTGCCACTGGCTCAGGCTGCGCAGCAGCGCTTCCTGGCACCCGGCGTCGAAGAGGAGCAGGGGGCGCGTCCCGGGTCGGACGACCGCGAGGTCCTGCTCTACCGCCGCGGCCGGCTCCGCCGACGCCCGCTCTCCCACGCGATACACCCCGAGGGAGCTGACCCCAGGGTCTACCGGCAGCGCTGCCTCACCATCGAGCGTGGTGACCGTGGCCACCACGCGGCCCCCGGAGACAAACGCGAACTCCTGGTCGGGGACGGGCGCGAGCTCTCCCACCATGGCAACGAGATCGATGCGCGTGCGCAACGCACCTCCGTCATCAAGGAGGTCCGCCACGTCAATGTCGCGCTGTCCGAAGCGTTGTTCGGACGCGATGGGTGGAAGCAGGAGCACGGGAGCAGGCCACGGCGCGTCCAGCAACTGGGTCATCGGGAGCCTGGCGATCACCAGCAGGTCGGGGCGGCGACCGGGGAGACCGCCCTCGAGGGCCTCGCGCAGGGTGGCCCCGGGCCACGGCACTTCCTCCACCGAGGCCGTGATCCCCGCCACCTCGAGTTGAGGCGTGAGGTCGCGGGGCTCGCGCGCGGACAAGGTGAGCAGGGCGACGTGCATCGAGGGATCCGCGTGATCTCTCAGGAAGGTCCCCAGGGAGATGAGCGCGCGCTGTCCCAGGGCGATGCAGGCGAGCTCACGCAGAGGGCCTGGAGGGGCCTGCGCCTCGGCCAGGAGCACCGGCAGCCCCTGCTGGAGGCGCACCGCGCTGATGGCGGAGGCGCCGCACAGCGAGCGCGTGCCGACGACGAGGAGCTCCGTGCCCTCCGCCGCCGTCAGCTCCTGCAGCGCCCTCGTGCCCAGCGCAGGGACGAGCTGCACCTCGAGGCTGGGCGCGGCCTTTGCCGCCGCCTGGCGCAGGGCCTCGAGCGCCGCTGGCACCTCGTCGCGAGGGGCGGGCAGACACGCCACCACCACCAGTCGCTCGATCCCGGGAGCCACGAGCCGCAGCGCGGAGAGGGCAGGAGGCGCCGCCGAGCCCAGCTCCACCAGCAGCAACGCGCGGCGGTAGCTCATGAGGCCTCCGTGGGGAGCTCGAAGCGCTGGAAGGCCTGCGTGGCCGGCTCCAGCACCCGCGCCTCGAGGGACGCGACGCTCCCGTCATCCGCGAGTTGGTACAGGTTGAACCCCGCGCGAACGCGATCATCCGGATGGTCGAGCGGCGCGGCGCTGGCACAGAGCACGTCCAGCGCACCCGGGCCCGTCTCCAGCCGGTGGTGCTGGCGGACGTGGAGGTGGCCATAGAGGAGCAGCCCCCGCGCGAGCCCCTGGAGCACACCGCGCAGCTCGTGGGCATCCACGAGCCCTCCGAGCAGCTGCTCCAGCCGGGAGCGCGAGTCGAAGGGAGAGTGGTGGATGAGGACCACCGGTGTGCGGCGAGTGACTTCGGGGTGCGCGAGCACCCGGGCGAGCGCCTCGAGCTGCGCGCGGCCCACGTAGCCAGCAGAGACGAAGGGAGGCCGGGGCACTGCGCTCGAGAGCCCGATGATGGCGGCGGGCCCGCGCAGCTTGACGCTGGGGAAGGGACCGGCCGGAAGGTCGAGCGCGAACTCCGGGAGATCGCTCCTCATGTATGCGGAGAAGTGGTGCGGGAAGCGCCGCTCGTGATGGATCGCCGGCAGGTAGATGTCGTGGTTGCCCGGCACCACGGTCACCTCGGCGACGCCCGCAACCTCGTCCAGGAGGCGGCGGGCCTCCTCGTATTCCCCCTCGAGCGAGAGGTTGGTGATGTCACCCGTGACGACGAGCTGGTCGGCCTGTGCCGCCGCCGCGGCCAGCACCGCCAGGAGGTGCTCCCGGCGGTACACGCGCCCGCGCTTGGACAGCATGTTCGCGTAGCCCGTCACCCGCTTGTTGAAGAGGATGCGCCGCAGCTCGACACCCGCCGGCGCCAGGACGTGCAGATCCGAGATGTGGGCAATTCGGAACATGGGGCCTCAAGGGTACCTCCTCGCCAGCCTCCGTGGCGTGCAGTCCCTGGCCTGGGAGCAGTCGGCTACGCCACGGGAGCTGGCGGCAGCTCGAGCGTGAAGGTGGTGCCCTGGCCGGGGCCGGGGCTGCTGCAGGAGAGCCGCCCCTTCATCTCCTCTGCCGCCAGGGCGCTGATGTGCAGGCCGAAGCCGTGGCCCTCCTTCTTGGTGGTGAAGCCCTGGGTGAAGATGCGCGGCAGGTTCTCCGGGGCGATGCCCATGCCGGTGTCCTCCACTTCGATGAGCATCCGCCCGCCCTCGGGCTTCAGGCGCACGCGGATGGTCAGGAGCTTGTCCTGCCGAGGGCTCTCCATCAGCGCGTCCCGCGCGTTGTTCAACAGGTTGATGAGGATCTGCAGCAGCTTGTGGCGATCCACTTCCACCTGGGGAACCTGCGCGTAGTCGCGCTCGATGCGGATGCCCAGCCGCTCGAAGGAGACGGCGTGCAGGCGCAGCGCCTCGTCGATGAGCTGGGGCACGGCCACCTCCTCCACGGCCCCCGCGGCCCGCGCGTGCCTCTGCTGCATGCTGACGATGGACTTGATGTGCTCCACGCTCTGGCCCAGCGCGTGCATCTCCTTCAGCACGGCCTCTCGCTCCTCCTGCAGCTGGTCGGAGAGCGCGATGAGGTAGGGCGGGAGCTTCCGGCCCTGGGGATCCTGGGTGAGGAAGGTGCCGAAGTCGGAGGCGTGCTCACGCAGCAGCTGGATGGCCCGGGTCAGCCCGTTGAGGCGGGAGCTGCGGAGCTGATCCGTCACGAGCGCGGTGGAGATGTTGACGCTGTTGAGGGTGTTGCCCACGTTGTGGAGCACGCCGGTGGCGATCTCGGCCATGCCCGCCTGACGCGAGACGTCCACCAGGGTGCGGTGCATCTCCCCCAGCCGGGCCTCGGCCTCCTTGCGGCGGGTGACGTCCCGACTGAACAGGGTCAGCCCCACGGTCCGTCCGTCCTCGCCGATGATGGGGTTGAGGCTGACGTCCACCACCAGGGGCACGCCGCCCATGTGGAGCTGCTCCTCCAGGCGCAGGCGCTGGCCCTGGAGCACCTGGGCCAGGCGCGGCCCCCAGAGCCTGCCCAGCTCTCCCTCCAGGCCTCGCGGGAAGAGCGGCTGTCCCAGCTCGAGCTGCGTGCCGTAGCTCTGCTGATACACGTTCCTCGCGATCGCATTGGCGGTGAGCACGCGCCCCTGGGCGTCCACGGAGAGCACGACGTCATCGGTGCTCTCGACGAGGCTGCTGAGCTTGCTCTCGCTCTCGCGCAGCTCCTTCAGCGTCCGCTCCAGAGAGGACTGCGCCAGGTCTCGCGCCGCGCCGTGCAGGAAGCCCAGCCCCCACGCCCCCAGCAGCGAGAGGGTGGCGAAGGCGTGCATGAACCAGAGGTCGGCGGGAGGGGTGGAGCCCGCGGCCAGCGCCTTGTGCGTGACGTAGAGCGGGTAGATCCCGCCCACCACGACACACAGCAGGACGGTGATGATCAGGGCGTGACGCGGCCTCAACAGGTATACGGCGAGGGCGGGGACGAGCATGGCCGCCGCATGCGAGCCGCCGTAGGAGTTGCTGGAGGTGAAGAGGCCCGCGCTGAGCCCGAGCGACAGCGTCAGCAGCATCACTGCCGCCGGGGCCGTGGGCCGCGGGCTCCTGCGCGCCAGGATCAGCGCCGCCAGGTAGCCGAAGCTGCTGACGAGCCCCACGACCGCCGAGAGGTTCAGCGCCAGGGACCACAGCACGTACAGCAGGTCGACCACGAACATGG